>JAHEZO010000120.1 GCA_023250995.1 Flavobacteriales bacterium
GTTCGAGCTGGTATTTTTTAAGGTATATGGATCCTGAAAACGAAAAAGAATTTGTAGGTAAGGATGCCGAAAATTACTGGAAAAATGTTGATTTGTATGTGGGTGGTTCTGAGCATGCGGTAGGGCATCTTTTTTATGCCCGGCTTTGGCACAAAGTCCTTTTCGATTTAGGTTATGTTTCAACCGGGGAGCCCTTTAAAAAATTAATAAACCAGGGAATGATACAGGGACGGTCGAGCATTGCGTACCGGATTAACGGAACTAACCGGTTTGTATCTCAGGGCTTGCGCCAGGGATTCGAAACCACTCCCCTGCATGTGGATGTGAATATGGTGGAAAATGATATTCTTGATGTTGAAAAATTCCGTTTGTGGAGAGAGGAGTTTTCCAATGCAGAGTTTATACTTGAGGATGGGAAATATTATTGCGGATATGAAATTGAAAAAATGAGCAAACGCTGGCATAATGTGGTTAACCCCGATGATGTAGTGGCAAAATACGGTGCCGATTGTTTCAGGATGTATGAAATGTTTCTAGGGCCGGTAGAGCAGCACAAACCATGGGATACAAAGGGAATTGAAGGGGTTTCGCGTTTTCTTAAAAAGTTCTGGAAACTTTTTATGGATGAGCAGAATAATTTTTTTGTTTCCTCTGAAAACCCTACCGCTGGCGAATTAAAAATTTTGCACAAGGCCATAAAAAAAATTCAGGAAGACACCGAAAGATTTTCCTTCAATACGGCAGTAAGCCATTTCATGATTTGTGTGAATGAATTTACTGATCTTAGGAACTCCTCAGCCTTTTCAGGTTGGGGAAAAAGGGAGGTTCTTGAGCCGCTGGTAATTCTTATTTCGCCCTATGCTCCGCATTTGGCCGAAGAATTATGGGCCTTGCTTGGCCATAGTGCCGGAATGGGAGATGCTTTTTTTCCAAAATATGAAGATAAATATTTAGTTGAAAATATTTTCACCTATCCGGTTTCTTTTAATGGTAAAATGCGCTTTAAAATGGATTTGCCCTCTGACTTTTCAATTTCTGATATAGAAAAGGCGGCCCTGGCTCATGAGCAATCGGCCAAATGGCTTGAAGGGAAAACCCCAAAAAAAATTATTGTGGTAAAGGGAAAAATTGTGAATGTGGTGATGTAAAGGGCAGTTTCAAAAAATAACAAAAATGAAATTTTACCGCAAAGGGCACAGAGTGAAAACGCAGAGTTTCGCGGAGAAAAACATCAATTTTGTACCGCCCTTTTTCGCAGAACGGCCCAAAAAACCCCAATCGAAATTAAGCTTACTCCGCCAGTCATAAAAAAAAGTTCTTTGGAATAAAGAATCCCGGAAGTAAAAAAAGAAATTACAAAGGGCAACAGCAACAACCTAACTATTTCAGAGTAAAATGCCCAACGTTTATTTTCAAAAAGCAAACCGAAATTTACAATTCCATGTATTATTGCAATAGCCCCGAGAAAGTGTAATATAAGGTTAAATTTTTCGTGTAGGAATAAAAACATAGCAGTACCTGCAATTAAAATTACATACTGAAATAAAATATAAATGCCTAAATTTTTGTTCGCCCCGGTGTCAAATTTTTTGAAAATTTTTACATCCACCGGTTTGGGTTTTTGAAATCCTCCAGCGTATTCAGGCATCCATCCCGGTGGTTTCAGTAAAACCAGCAACTTATCCAACCCTTTAACTTTACTAGCCGAAATAAATAAGTTGCGGATGGGTGAAATATGTGATTTTAAAGGATTCCAGGTGTTTACCGGGGTGGTAATTCCATACGTTGGGTGTTCCTCTTCCTCCTGAAACGTACCGAACATTTTATCCCAGATAATAAAAACGCCTGCATGGTTTTTGTCAATGTATTTTGGATCCCTCCCATGATGAACCCGGTGATGTGAAGGGGTATTGAATATTTTTTCGAACCAGCCCATTTTTCCAATGGATTCAGTGTGAATCCAAAATTGATAAATGGTTACCAGACCGTTCATCAGCACAAATGAAACGGTATCGAAACCGGCAAAGGCGAGCGGAAGGAAAAAAAAGAAAGTGAACACAACCTGCAGGGCCCCTTGCCTAAGTGCAACTGATAAATTGTATTCTTCGCTCTGGTGGTGTACTACATGCCCAATCCAGAACAAATTTATTTCATGGCTTTTCCGGTGTGCCCAGTAGTAGCAAAAATCACAGGCAATAAAAAGTAAAATATAAGCTAACCAATGGTGCGGAATTGAAAAAATTGCAAAGTTCTGAAATACCCACTGGTATATTGTGATGGTAAATAATTTCATGAAAACATGCACTACCTGATCAGTAATTCCGCAACTGATGTTGGTGATGGCATCATTGAGTCGGTAATGATTTTCTTGCTGAAAGTGCTGAACAAGCAACTCAAATCCAATAAGGATAAAGTAAATGGGAATGGAAAGAATGATTGGATTGAGGTTCATTAAATAAACAGAAACGATTCAAGTTGAAGATTCTTTAATTTCCCTTGAGGGTTGAAAAAAAATTCAGGTCAGTAAGCAAATACCATTTTTTCGCTTTCGGTTTTAGGTGCAGGAATTTTAATTCCTTCGGCCTTCATTCCTTCAAGATTTAATTTTTTTGCTTCATAAATATTTTTTTCCGTTTCCGCTTTGTTTCTTCCTGTGGCAACACATCCGGCTAAATCA
This sequence comes from Flavobacteriales bacterium, assembly GCA_023250995.1. Lineage (GTDB taxonomy): Bacteria > Bacteroidota > Bacteroidia > Flavobacteriales_H > JAHEZO01 > JAHEZO01. Next base: position 2,678 of record JAHEZO010000120.1, read on the forward strand.
GGAGCATAAGCACTATAGCCGGTTTTGGTTTGTTCCAAAATAATTAAAAATTTTTGCATATTATTTTTCTTTTTTTAATTGTGCTTGTCTAAAAATACTTCCTAAAGTCCCTTTTGCAATATCGTCTTATAATCTATGGCAAGCAATTGCAACCAATCCTTTTTTTACCTTATGCTTAAATTGCAAATGACTTCCTTTTTGTCTTGCCAAATACCATCCGTCTTTTTCAATTAAATTTATGGCGTCTTTTACTTTCATATTTTACAAAGATATTCATAATTAAATTCCCGTTTAGAATTCTTTATCCCTTCTGCAATGCTTCAAACCTAAAACCATTTTCCGAAAAATATTCCAGCGTTTTCGGCAATGCGTAAAATAAATTTCTGCTTGCTTTCTCACTATCATGAAATACCACAATTGAGCCATTGCGGATGTGTTTCTTTACATTATTAAAACATTTTTCTCCCGGAAGGCTAACATCAAAATCCCCGCTTAAAACATTCCACATTACTATTGAGTATTTGGTATGGAGTAATGAGTATTGAGCGGGGGTTAGCTTACCGTAGGGAGGGCGAAAAAAGGGGTAGTGAGTAGTGGGTAGTGGGTCTTCAATCTTTAATCTTCCGTGTTCAACCTTCCGTCTTCCGACTTCCGACTTGCGTCTTCCATCTTCTGACTTCATTCTTCCGACTTCCATTTTCCATTTTCCATTTTCCATCTTCCATTTTCCAATGGCCTCCTCGCATTTTGTAACATTCTCCATATAATCCTTGGCCGAAGTTTTCCATCCGTTCAAATGGTTATATGTGTGATTCCCGATGGAGTGATTGCCGGCAATAATTTTTTGAAAAATTTCGGGATTTTTTTCAATGTTTTTTCCGATGCAAAAAAAAGTTGCTTTGGCATCAAATTTATTTAAGCATTCCAGGGTCCACTCTGTAATTTCAGGGGTTGGACCATCATCAAAGCTGAGGTAAATAATTTTTTCCTTTTCAGGAATGTTCCAGATAATATTTTTAAAAAGATGTTTTGCAATGGCAGGTGTTTGGGCGAAATACATTGCAAAATAAATTTTTTATCCTCTCGGTCGGAACTTGGAATTTCTTTGCATGCCAGGGTCTGTTTTCCCGGAACTTTAAGCCTGAAATCTGGTACTTATTTTTTCGGCTGCCTCTGACCGTAAAGCGCCTGAAGCCCATCAAACCGCTCTTTGATTTTTTTTCCGAGTGAATCCTGCGGAAAATCGCGGGTGGTGAGCATATTTAACCGATACAAAACCGACATGGATTGGTTTCCCTGGGAGCTAATCAGGTTGTATTTTTCCTGATCGAGTGATAAATAATAATCCAGGTTATCGGCATAAATATCAGCAAGTTTTTCGGTAATGGCATTTGCTTTAGCAGTGGCTCCTGCCTTGTAATAGGCCTCCGCAACAGGGAGCATAAAAAAATCATACGGAACATTCTTTTCAGGAATTACCTCCAGGCATTTATCAAGGACCTGTATAGCTTTGTCCTTTTTGCCTTCTTTGGTAAGCGATTCTGCCAGGCGGGCAAAATTATTCCTTACATTCATGCACATTCTTCGGTTGTTTTCATTCATGTAAATTTTGTCTTTATCCATTCCTCCCCAGTTAAATTTATTCATCAGATTATCAAACATCAATTCGGTGTTTACCCTTCCGGTTTGCCCATCCGCACTCTCTGCCATAACCGGAAGAAGGCGATAGGCAAGTCCTTCCAGCTGAAAATAATTCTCTAAACCGATATAGCTGTCGTTGCCTGTGGTAATGGCAAAGTAAACAGGCCGGTCCCAGTTATTATTTGCAAGAAGGTCGAGAATCATCATGTCGTTTTTAAGCAGGTAACTCCGGTCAACATCCCATTTTACTTCAGGAACAACTTTGCCGGCAAGTTCTTTTGGTACGGTACCATTAGAAAGAACTTTGACCGTATCAACTTTTAACGAAAATTTACTGGTAGGAAAATAATTCATCCTTCTTTCGCTGCCCAGCAGGGCCATGTTTTTATCATCCGAAATAAAATTCATGGCTTCTTTCACATCAATATAAACATCTTTTAATTTTTTAATAATGGGTACATAATCGCGGGTACCCTGCCTGTACTTATCAGAGGGCATTTTAAACGGAACCGGATCCGAACCATAAGCCTTCCGTTTCATTTGGTCAATGTACCAGTCGGTGTTAAGAAGACTTAAATTTATCACTCTTACATCCGTTCGGTATTCTTCCACTTCCTGCACATACCAGAGAGGAAAGGTATCGTTATCTCCGTTAGTAAAAAGGATGGCATTGGGGGCGCAGGAGGCCAGGTAATTTTTTGCGAAATCGCGGCAAGTGTAAGTATTTGACCGGTCGTGGTCATCCCACCCGTCTTTAGCCATTAAAGCAGGTGCTGTAAGACAAAAAGCTGTTGCTATTATTGCACTCGGTATTGCATGCGTTTTTTTACTCAGGAAGTCGAAAACTGCCAGTACACCCAGTCCGAGCCAAATCGTAAAAGCGTAAAAAGAAGCTGCATAGGCATAATCCCGCTCTCGGGGTTGGTAGGGATACTGATTCAGATAAATTACAATGGCGAAGCCGGTGAAAAAGAACAATAAGCCCACCACGGTGAAATCCTTTTTGCTTTTTGATAATTGGTAAAATAGCCCAATAAGCCCAATGATAAAAGGAATTAGATAAAACCGATTCCGGGCCATATTTTCGGTTAAACTTGTTGGAAGATTATCCTGGGGACCAAGGCGGGCCTCATCAATAAATTTAATTCCGCTCAGCCAGTTGCCATCTAAAAAATTTCCGTGGCCTTGTTCATCATTTTGTCTCCCGGCAAAGTTCCACATAAAATAACGCCAGTACATCCAGCCCACCTGATGAGAGAAGAAAAACTGAAGATTTTCTCCCATGGTAGGTTTATTAATTATTTTGGTTTCGCCTGTAATGGTGCGGTATCTGATGGGCTTCCCTTTAAAGTTGCTCCAGCTTTTATAAGCGGAAGCATGTTTGGAATCTGAACTGTACATCCTCGGGAAAAGCATGTTAAATTCTTCGGCATAATTCGGAATAGATTTCTTTTTATCGTCCGAAATAATATATTTTCCTTTTTCTTTATCCTGATAATAAACAGGGTCACCATCTTTATAGGGCTCGGTATTATCGAGGGGAGAATCGAAAAAATTTCCATAAAGAAGAGGCCTGTCGCCATATTGTTCCCGATTTAGATATGAAAGGAGTGTAAATGCGTTTTCGGGATTGTTTTCATCCATCGGAGGGTTGGCAAGTGAACGGATTACCACCACTCCGAAAGAACCATAACCTATCATTATAACGGTATAGCAAAGAATGGCAGTATTTAAAATCACCATGCCCCTTTTCCTGGTAAAACTCAATCCCCAAACAATAAGGGTAGCGATAAGAAGCAAATAAAAAATAAGTCCCGAATCAAATGGAAGGCCGAAAGAATTTACGAAAAGAAGTTCAAATTTTGAAGCGAGTATTACCGTCCATGGAACAATAACATATTGAATGGCCGCTAATATTACAACTGCTGCTGCTGCCGCAATAATAATTCCTTTTCTGGTAACCTGATTTTTTTTGAAATAGTAAACAAAAACAATAGCCGGAATGGCCAGCAAATTAAGAAGGTGAACGCCTATTGAAAGCCCCATAAGGTAGGCAATTAAAACCAGCCAGCGGTTGGCAAACTTTTCATCCGCCACCGATTCCCATTTTAAAATGGCCCAGAAAACTACCGCAGTAAACAGGGATGACATGGCATAAACCTCTCCTTCCACAGCCGAAAACCAGAAGGAATCGGAAAATGTGTAGGCAAGGCCGCCCACCATTCCGCTTCCTAAAATGGCAATAATTTTCCCCGGTGTTAATTCTCCTGTTGAAACAACTATTTTTTTTGCGAGTGCGGTAATGGTCCAAAACAAAAACATTATAGTGAATGAGCTGCATAAGGCCGACATAATGTTTATCATTTTTGCAGCACTCTCAGGGTTAACCCACATAGAGAAAAGCCGTCCGAGGAGCATAAAGAAAGGGGCTCCCGGTGGATGGCCTACCTCAAGTTTATGGGAGGAGGCGATAAATTCACCACAATCCCAAAAACTCGCGGTGGGCTCAATGGTACTCACGTAAACATAGGTAGCAATAATCCAGATTAACCAGCCGGAAATAACATTAAGCTTTTTGTAATTCATGTTTTTGTTTTTCTAAATTGAAACCAAGCGTTTTGCAATAAAAACATTGCAACGAAAAAAGGTTCGCGAAAGTATTAATTTTTGCGGATAATTTTTGGAGTAAAATTTATTTCCCAGGGTTGCCTTGCTTTTGAAAAAAGGGAATAGGGAAATGGGGGGATAAGGAAATAGGGAAATAGGGGAAAGAAAAAACCCTTATTTCAAAAAATATAAGCATAAAATTCTACCTAAAAAAAATCCCGGTTACCTTACCAAGGTTACATTTCCTTTTAATTTAAATTCATCTCCATTTGTGTATTTCCCCTTAGCAGTGTAAACAAAAACCGAAGATTCTGCGGATTTTTCTTTAAAATTTCCATCCCAGCCGGAATTTAAATCTTTTGTTTCAAAAACTTTTTCGCCCCATCGGTTATAAATTGAAAAGAGGATTTCTTTTATTCCATCTCCCCTTACAAAAAGAACATCATTTTTCCCATCCCCATTGGGTGAAAAAACCGAAGGTACCATGGCCACATGGAAAGCATCCACTAAAACCAAAACAGAATCGGAGCCAGCACAACCATTTTCAATGGTGGCAGTAACAGAATAAATGGAGTTTACTTCGGGGTTCACAATAATAGAAGCAGCAGTTTCACCGGTGTTCCAGAGATAAGTTCCACCTCCGGTTGCGGATAAAAATCCATTTGTTCCCAAAGAAATCAGAGTATCCTTGCAGGCAAAAACCTGCGGCAAGGAAACAACTTTTACGAGGAAAGAAGCAACCATTGTAGTACAAGCGTCAGTTATGGTTACCTGAAATAAAGAATCAGTTTTTGGATGCGGTTCAATAAAAGAAGTATTTTCTCCCGTACTCCATAAAAAATTTTCACCCGGGCTGGAGGTAAGAACAGTTGAGTCTCCTTCGCAAATTACTTCTGAACCTGTAATTTTTGGCGGGTAAAATACATTTACAATTAACCCATCGCCCCATTTGCAGTTTCCGATAGAGGCGATAACATTTATTATGCTGTTGGCGATTGGGTTTATGGTGATGGTGGCCGTTGAATCTCCGGTGCTCCAGAAATAATTTTCTCCTCCGGTTGCGGTAAGCGTTAAAGAAGTCCCGGCAGCTATGCAGGTATCCTCTCCGGCATTGGTTTCAGGAAGCGGGTGAACAATTACAATAGAGGCGGCCGTATCGCTTCCGTACATATTTGAAACTGAAAGCTGAACATTAAACATTCCGGCATTATTGTAACAAACGGTTTGATTTTGAAGGATTGAAGTGGAAGGATTCCCTCCCTGAAAAAGCCAGGATCTTTGTATTATGTTTCCAATGGATGTATCTGAAAAATCAATGCATTCACCCTGGCAAATTTCATAAGTGCTTGCTGAAAAAGCCGCGGTGGGCACCGGAAGATTAAAGCAAGCGTTTACAATTTTTGCTGTAAAAATATCTTTGCCACCCGCACTCGATAGAGTATCGTGCCCAATTATTGAATTTGTTTTGTAATAACCGGCAATGTAAAGGTTGCAGGAATCATCCCCTGTAATTCCTGTTCCCCTGTCCTCAAAGTTTCCACCGCATCTTAAGGCCCATTGCCATTTTCCGGCAGTATCAAGGGAAGCGACAAAAACCTGCAAGGAATCCGTTGAATCGGGCGGCAGAGTAATATCCGGTCCGAAGGTGGTGTTACCAAAACACTGGCCGGTTAAAAATATATTTCCCAACCGGTTCGAAATAATTCTATCACCTCTTTCTTCTCCTTTGTTTGACCCTGCTTTTTTGGCCCATATCCAGTTTCCGTTTTGGTTAAGTTTTGAAACAAAAATATCCCTCCCGTTCGGGCCTCCGTTATTTTTTATTGTATCGGTGCCAAAGCCAACTTTATCCCTGAATTCCCCTGTTACATAAATATCCTGAAATTTATCTACGGTAAGTGCGTTCCCTCTGTCGTCCAAAGAGCTGCCTGCAGTTTCGGCCCAGAGCTGATTTCCCGTGCTGTCGAACTTCAAAACAAAAATATCCCGGCCGCCATTGCTAACAAACGTTTGGCTGCCAAATTGTTTTGTTCCCCAAAAACCACCGGTGATAAAAATATTTGCCGATGAATCAATGGCAATCCCATTGTCGCGTTCTCCATCAATGGCTTCAAAGGTTTTTACCCAAAGGAAAGTTCCATCGGGTGAAATTTTTGCAATAAAGGAGGAAGAATCAGCCCCGGGTGGCATTGGAACATTTATGTTACCAAAAGTACCAGGGTTTCCAAACCAGCCGTAATGATCGCCAATAAAACCGGTTAGGTAAATGTTTCCCAGCTTATCTGTAACCATGTCGTAACCGTGATCATCCCCATCACTCCCGGCATGAATGAGCCATTGGCAGTTTCCGTTTAAATCAAATTTTCCAACAAATATTTCATCTGCTGATCCTCCAAGGGCCGAACAATTATCAAAGCTATTTACATCGTTCCAGGTTGTTCCTGTGGCATAAACAAAACCATTCACTTTATCGGTGCAAATTCCAAGAACCCGCTCATCCCAACCCCCGATTGCTGCTTTTACCCAGAGCCAGTTTCCTGATGAATCAATTTTTGCAATAAACCCTTCCTTTCCCCAGCTTCCCAAGGGAGCAGTAAGGTTACCGAAATAGGCAGGAACGCTTGCCGGTTGGCCAACATTATAATACCCCGAAACATATAAATTGCCCGAGGAATCAATATCTATATCCGTGGCTTTATCGGAGAAAACACCCCCTGCCCCGGCTGACCATTGCCAGCTTTGAGAATAAATTTCCTTTGCGGGAAAAAAGGAAACAAAAAGTATTAGCAGAATTTTTTCGGACATGTGGGCAATTATTTATTATGCCCTTTGAGTCATTTTTTATAAAGGCAAATTTACCAATTCTCCTTCTTAAAAATTGGTTTGAAAAAGGCGCAAAAAAATTCGAATAAAATTATAAATTTATTTTATCCAAGGAGCTCATTAATCGCTATCCAGGCCATCAGCCCCATGGAAGTTTCCATTGCCGATTCATCCAAATTAAATTCAGGAGAATGCAATCCGGGGTTAATTTTCCGGCTCGCATTGCCTGTTCCCAAACGATAAAAGCAGGCAGGAATTTTTTGAGAGTAAAATGCAAAATCCTCCGCACCCATTCTTTGGTCCACTTCTAAAACATTTTCTTTTCCGAGATATTCTGAGGCACATTTTTTTGCCCTCAGAGTTGTTTTTTCATCATTAATTAAAAAAGGGTATCCTTTAAGAATGGTGAATTCACATTTCCCTCCCATTTCCCGGGCAATTTCAAGTGATATCTTTTTCATTTTTTCATGTGCTTCCTTCCGCCATTTTTCATTCATGGTGCGAAAGGTACCCTCTATTTTTAATTCTTCCGGAATAACATTGGTTGCTCCATTGGCAGTAATTTTTCCAAAGGATAAAACGGTTGGAATCCTTTTCCCTGGCAGGGTGGAATTACTCTTTTTGTTATCCATAAATTCAGCTTGGAGAGCCAATAGAATTTTTGATGCAATCAGGAGTGGATTAATGGTTTGTTTCGGAAAAGCCGCATGGCCTGCCTTTCCCTTCACCGTTACATATAATTCATCTGCTGAGGCCATGTACATCCCGCTCCTGAAGCCAACCTTGCCCGCAGGAATTTCGGGTGAAACATGCTGAGCAAATATTTTTGCGGGAGCCGGTTTTTCAAGGACTCCCTCTTTAATCATCAGAGAAGCACCACCCGGAAATTTTTCCTCTCCCGGCTGAAAAATAATTTTCACTGTACCATTAAATTCATTCTTTAGCTGGTTGAGAATTTTCATTGTTCCAAGCAAAGATGCCATGTGTGCATCATGTCCGCATGCATGCATTACCCCGACATTTTTCGACTTATATAAATCTTTATTTTTTTCAAGGATGGGGAGGGCATCCATATCTGCACGAAGGGCAATTACCGGCCCGGTCATTCCATTTTTATTCCCTTTAATAAGTGCAACAATTCCGGTTCCCGCCACTCCGCTTCTGCATTCGATACCAAATTCTTTTAGTTTGGATAAAATGTATTTAGAAGTTTCAAATTCACAAAAAGACAATTCGGGATGAGCGTGCAAATGCTGCCTGATGGAAACAATTTCTTTGAAATATTGATTCGATAATTTTTTTACTTTTTCTAAAAGCGGCATTGGAAAAAAGAAAATTTTTGATGTTACGTAATACATTTTTTATCGCAGAGAACGCAAAGAAAATACACGCAGAGTTCGCAGAGAAAATGCAATAGTGTATTACTCTGCGGTTCTTTGCGCTTACTCTGTGTCCTCTGCGGTTAATGGCTTTTTGCTTAACAACAGTAATTAATTAACAATAATTTTAATCG
>JAHEZO010000269.1 GCA_023250995.1 Flavobacteriales bacterium
GCACCCGAGCCGGCAGAATTTTTCCGTTGGCCATTATCATTTTCGAGTTTCCTTGAATTGTATTGCAAGTAATAAAAACCATTCCTCCACCATCACCTCCATCGGTTCCGTTGTTATTATGTTCATGACCAGCCCCTCCACCTCCACCCATAAAAATTTTATTTTGAAGGTTTGAATAATTTAAGGGATTCCCTCCAAGGCCTTGTGAATCGTATTGATTTCCGAGAGTATCAATTGGATAACCCCATCCCCCGTTTCCACCTGCACCGTAATTGCTGCCGCCACCTCCTCCTGCAGTATGAATGTTTCCACCTCCTCCCCCGTTGGCCGGAGCACCACGGCCTGAAGTAAAAGGAAATACCCCATTAAAGGCAATTCCTTCTCCCTTCAATGAATATTTATCGGGATCGTAGGATTCACCAATATAATCGTGCGAAAACGAAAAAAAATGCATCCCTTTCAGCTTTTTCCCTCCGGTAAATCCTTTCCCGGCTACATTAATATTTGAGTTGAGAGTTATGGTACCTGTTGCGTCAAATACAATGATACCGCCAGTTTCACCATCCCATTTTTTACAAGTCAAGGTTCCTGAAATTACAGGATTAATATATTGGGGAACCCGGATTATTTGAGTTTTTCCCGATACTTCAAAATTCCGCAATACAGGTTTTTCAAGAATAAGTAATTCATCATTTTTAACGGAATCAATTATTGCAAATTCATAATTACCCGCATTCCCATAATCCAGCACAACTCCATAACCCTGAGTGTTTGTATTTTCAATTATTGCACCCTGCATTTGAATAATCAAAACCAAATCACCCGATGAAAATCCGGACGTGTTTTTCAGATAAATTTTTTTCTGACAACGATAAATATTTTCGGAAGCAAGAGTGTAAATATTCACCACTCCTGAGATAAAAGGGGAGCCATCCTTGCCACTTCCGATGGATTGTGAGAAGAAATTTTGGGATAAAAAAATAAAAATAATGAAGAAAAAAAAAGGATTTTTCATAACCAATAAATCAAAAAACTCCTCGTAAAGTTAATTTTATAACTCCTGACCCAAAAGTGGAAAGTAAATTAATTTTTTGTAAAATTAAATGCAGTATTTTCTGCCACTGAAAATACAAATTCGCACAAATTTTATTTATCTGTGAGTAAAACCGGTGCGAATCTGTGCAATCAGTGGCATTATAAAAGTTATCTTTCAAGAAGAAGAAGAAGTTCTTTCAATTCCAAAAACTTCGTCCTTAAGAAACGCCATTTTTATGATTTCTATTTAACAAACATAATTTTTTCACTGAAAATAATTACTCCATCCACAACGAGTTTACAATGATAAATTCCGGAAGAAAAAGACTTGCTATTTAAATAATATTTACCGGCCGAAACAATTTGCCTTTGGAAAATTAATTCACCCAAAATATTGTAAAAAAAAATATCGGCATTTGAATTTATTTCAGGAATATTTACAAAAAAAATATCCCTGACAGGGTTTGGAAATAATTTTAATGCAAAAGGTTCTCCTGCAGGAATTATTTTACGGGGGGAAGCATTGTTTTTAAAGATGGCAACTCCTCCTCTGTAATTTCCAACCATCAATTCCCTATTTCCATCGTTATTTATATCGGCCAAATCTATTGTTGAACGTATTCCCTCTGAGATGTTTTGAAAGAATGTGTCAATTTTTAAAAATTCCCCGGAAAGATTCCCTTCAATTCCTTTAAATAAATATATTTTCCCGCTTTCACTTCCAGCCAAAAGGGAATAATCAGAAGTAGAATCAAGTTCAACCAGTCGCGGAACAGAATAACCGGTTACAGATCCCTCTTCAAGGATATTTACTTTCCCGAAAGAATCCGTTTTAAGTGTAAACTCAGCTTCAAATTCTGAACCTGAGTTTTCGTAATAATTAATATTTCCGTTCCTTTCACCAATGAGCAAATCAATTTTACCGTCTTTATTTACATCTACCAGTTGGGGCGAACTAAATTGCCCAACATCAATATCTTTATAGCCGGGCCCGGTAAGTGAAAAAATGGCATTAGCTCCCGCTCCAGCGGAATTTTCAAATAAGTACAATTCTCCTTTTGACTCCCCGATTATCATATCCAAATCAGCATCATTATCAATATCCCCAAAAGCAGGAGAAACACCTGTAAGGCCAAGAGCTGAAACCCCGGCAAAATCGCGGGTGGTAAGTTGAAAAGAGGGATTGGTTTTGGTTCCGGTATTTTTATAAAGAGAAAGTTCGGAAAGGTAATTAGGTCCGGTTTTGTAATAACCGAAATTACCAATTACGATATCCTGTAAACCATCGCCATCCGCATCAAAAAAAGCGGCACTGGCCCCTTCTCCGGCCTCTATCATCGTTTCCTGCAAAAACGAATTTGATTTGAATTTAAATTGCGGAATGCCATTGCTGCCTTCATTTTTATACCACCAGACACTTTTAAAATTTTCTGAAATATTAATAGCACTTGGAGCAACCGTGAGGTCTTTTATTCCATCATTGTCAAGGTCGAGATAGAATGCAGCGGGGAACAGGCTTAGCTTTACCGGTAATTCAGAGGGAAATTGAGTGTCTATTTCAGTGATATCTGCAGAAATTAAACTACCGCCATTGGTAAGGCGGGTGAGGTAATTGCACACCAAATCGCCCACGATTAGTTCCATATCATAGTCCCCGTCAAGGTCAAGAGCCAGCAAGGTAGAGCCCGCATGTTTTTGGTCCAGGTTGCCATAGGCTGAAGGAAAACCATTTTCTTTGCACGAAACGCCAATACTTATGTCGCAATTTTCAAAGGATTCTTTGAATTTTCCCCAGCAGGCATCAGCCATTTCAAACACAAGGGAATCGGGGATTCCGAAATTCTCCATCGAAGTGTTTTTAAAATAAGTTACGAAAGATCCGCCCACATTGTAAGATAAAATATCGAGGTCGCCATCATTGTCAATGTCGGCAATGGCGGGTATATCCCATGGACTAACATAAACTTCTAATTTATTTCCTCCAAATCCTGCTTTCAACAAATCATCGGCTAAAGTGAATTTTAATCCCCCTGGTAATGAAAAATCATTTCTAAAAACTGTTATTCCGCCCTTTGGGTTGGAGGTAAAAATATCCTGCTTTCCATCTTTATTGTAATCAGCCAGAAGAGCCCATCCCTGAAGGGGAGGAAATAATTTTTGAAATCCGGGTTGATGAACAAAGGCCGCTGAATCAGGAATCTCCAGATTAATAAACGTAAGAATTTTGCTTCCGCCTATTCCTGAACGGTCAAATACAAAAAGATCATCCTTGCCATTTCCATCTAAATCAATGGCTGAAAATTGAGGAAAATTTAATCCCCCGGACCAGGGATTCAAGAGAGTGGTGATTTCATTTTTTACTTGAATACTATCCCATCTGGAAAAAGAATATTGGGCAAAAACTCCGGAATCGGGGATATAAATTACCTTTAAAAAAAATAAAATAAAAAAAACCGTGTTGAAAGTAGAAACTTTTGAAAAGGGCAAACAGGTCATGAATTCTGAATTTCTCATTGAAACCTTTTCATTTCCCCTTATTCCAGAAAATTGAATTTTCCTTTTTCCGGAATTGTTCAGCCGTGCATCCAAACTTTTTTCGCGAGCAATTCTTCCTCTGTTTCCTTATGATTTTCATCCGGAATAATGCAATCCACCGGACATTCGGCTATGCATTGGGGTTCGTCATGGAACCCTTTACACTCAGTGCATTTTTCCGGAACGATGTAATAGAAATCGTTGCTCACGGCAGGCTGTTCGGCATCTCCGTCATAAGAATTTCCATTCGGAGATGAAATATTTCCGTTTAGCGCGGTTTTATCCGAAAACCTCCATCCGGCACCACCTTCATAAATAGAGTTGTTTGGGCAAACGGGTTCGCATGCTCCGCAATTGATACATTCATCGGTGATAAATAAGGCCATGGTTTTGGGTTTTTAGTTGATTGGTTTAATAGTTTAATAGTTTAACAGTTTATTAATTTATTAGTTTTTTGGTTGATTAGCAAATTAGCTAAATAAATAATTTGCTAATTTTTTTTTCAAAGTTTTATTTTTTCCATTTCCAGTACCAGCCATCATATTC
>JAHEZO010000121.1 GCA_023250995.1 Flavobacteriales bacterium
TGTAAATAATATTACAGACCCATCGTATTTAAAAATTGAAAACACAACCGGTGGGCATTTGATAAGCGGGCCAAATGTAATTTTAAGTGCAAGCGGTAATACGGGCAATGCGGCAGTTCGCCTCTCGGGAACAGGAGTAATAATTGGCCCAAATAACGGGATAAACAATGTTCCTACTGCAAGGTTGGAGGTGAATGGGACCATGAGGGCGGCATTACCTGTAATTATTGGACAAACCACACCTGTTGTAATTAGTACTTCAGGAACTAATGAATTATTCAGGGCAACTTCTACTTTGAAATTAAAAAATAATATTAAAGATGTGGCCTTTAACAGAGATAGCTTTCTTATGATAAAACCAAGGGATTATATTTGGAAGCCGGCATTGGGAGGCCTCCCCTCAAGTGGTTTTGTTGCCGAAGAGGTTGCAGATATTATGCCTCAACTAGCTGTTTATGGGCCAAAAGAATTTTATGATTCAAATGGCTACCCTTTTTTAGATACTTTGGGCAATCCCATTAGAGATACTTCCCAAATAGTTCCCGTGTATGTTGATTATAACAAGATAACCACTTACATGATGGCCATAATAAAAGATTATCGAGATTCTCTAACCGCAATTCAAACCAAAATAAATAATATTGAAGGCGTTGTTAATTCCTGTTGCTCTTTTGATACCATGTACTCAGGAAGAAAAGGAAATAATCAAGAGAAAAATTATCCAAAAGGAAAATATTTTGAAAATTTTAATAACCCCGATTACACTGCCGGAACATCAATAACCCTTGAGCACACCTATCCAATTGGTACAACAGTGGGAGCAGGGCTGTCAACTCTATACTTGCTTAATCTTGGTTTTTCAGGAGAAAAATATGGAGCAGTTAACGCTGATTCAAATGCATTGAGATTATTCAATATTGATTACTCACTTTTTAAAGAAATTGATTTTCCTTTTAATTACAATACTTCGGTAGCTTTTTTGGTTTATATATCTGAAAATTTATTTGATTCTGATAGTACAATTGAATATTTAGTTCAGTTTGGAGGTGCTAGCCCCTCCGTAAAAATTTATAATGAGGATGGAAGCATATTATGGGAAGAATCGGACTGCAACCCTGGTTGTGAAATTGCATGGGTATATGGTTCAAGTGACCCTGACAAAACAAAATCAGCACCAATTATGAATACCGATATGGGTACTAAAATGGTAATTCATTGTAATGTGCCACAGCAACCTCCTTACTATGGTGGAGGCACTGTAAAAGTGTATGGTTTACCTGGTAGTTTGATAGGCTCTGGCTTAGAACTTTACAATGGTGAGGTTCCTTCCCAATTCAAAATCTACCCCAACCCCTCTGGCAATAGCAGTACAATAGAGTATCAGCTGCCACAGGGCGATAGTAAAGGAGAAATACTGATTACAAATTTAATGGGGCAAGTGGTTAAAAAGTTAGAAGTAACCGGTGGTAAGGCGGGAGAAAATAAATTGGAGTTGGATAATACCCAATTGCCTGCGGGCACCTATTTTTATCAGTTGCAAACGGGCAAAAGTGCTTTGGGAACAAGGAAGATGGTCATTGTGCACTAAACGTTGTGCTGGATAATTTTTTGCAGGCGGAGGGAGGTAAAGGATTATTATCTGTTAAAAATAAAAATCAATGAAAACACAAAACATTCTCGTAACGGTTGCCCTTGTTTGTAGTAATTATTACGGAAAATCGCAACAGATATTTAAAAAAGTATTTCAGAATATTTATTCAGGTTCCTCCATTCAGCAAACAGTTGATGGCGGATATATTATTGCGGGTTTTGATAACCAGAGTAGCACTTCTAATGGATTTTTATTAAAGATGGATTCAAGTTTAAAAATTTTATGGAGTAAAACTTATGGTGGTGTAAATTGGGATGGTTTTGAATCTGCAACGCAAACTTCAGATGGAGGTTATATTGCGGTTGGTGAAACACAAAGTTTCGGTTTTAATAATGGTAAAAATGATATTTATTTACTTAAGACAAACGCAGGTGGTGACACTATGTGGACTAAATGTTATGGTGGATTGAACTATGACCATGCAAATTCTGTAAAACAAACCCCAGACGGTGGATTTATTATTGGGGGGCAAACAAATAATTTCAATTCAGCGTTTATTATAAAAACAAATTCTAATGGAGAGGTATTATGGACTAAAACTTTTGAAGAAGAAGATATTACTGAAGTGCAAAATACTCTTGATAGTGGATATATAGGAATTGGGTCTTATTTGAGGCCAACGATTTTTCAAGACAAAGGAATCGGATTATTTAGAATGAACTCAATTGGGGATACAATATGGACAAAGGGTTATTTTGGGAACTTGGGTTCCGAATTAATTGGTAAAGGGGTAATTCAAACTCCGGATGGTGGGTTTGCTTTTATTAGTTCACCGGAATCTGGAACATCTGACAAGACTTATTTAATAAAGGTGGATTTTAAGGGAGATATCGTTTGGACTAAAGGTTATTCAATTAATGGTATTAATTTTAATTTAATTAAACAAACAATTGATGGTGGTTTTATAATTGGGGGTGTTGTTTTACAATCAAATCAATTCCAAACGTTATTGATAAAAACAAATTTAGGAGGAGATACTCTTTGGACAAGAATATTTGATTTAACCGGGTTTTCTGATATTATTCAAACAAATGACGGAGGATTTATGTTTATTGGATGGAACATTGGTTTTTGGGGAGGAACATACCTAATTAAAATCGATTCGATGGGGAATTCCACATGTAATAACCGATTTGGAAGTTTAAGTTATATAACCGATACAATTACAATATACTCTGGCACATCTATAATTTTGTGGGGGGGAGTTGTAAATAGTACTTTAACTGATATAGGAATTTTGGATACTTCTAATGCAAATCCCTGTTTGCCAATTCCCGATATTTGTGTTGTTTCAGTTGATTCGGCAACACAGAAAAATATTGTCATCTGGGAGAAATCCCTTGATACGACTTTTGTTGATTCTTATAATGTTTATAAAGAAACCACCACAAGCAATGAGTATGCTTTAATAGGAAATGTTTCAAACAGCAGCTTAAGCACATTCATTGACAACTCCTCAACTCCCGCACAAAAAGCAGACAGGTATAAAATTTCCACAGTAGATTCAACAGGAATTGAATCTTATTCAAAGAGCATCGCACACAAATCAATTCATCTTTCTGTAAATTTAGGAAACCCACCGCAAAGAAATTTAATTTGGGATAATTATGAAGGTTTTACTGTAAGCAAATACAAAATTTGGAGGGGTAAGGGAACCGGAATTACCTTGATTGATTCCATTCAAGGCAGTTTAACATCCTACACAGATATTAATCCTCCAGCTAATGATACACTCTATATTATTGAGGCGCTCCACCCAGCAGGCTGTAATCCTACTCTGAAAACCAATAGTTATTTATCCACTAAATCAAATTTTGCGGTTGTCAGTAATTCATCTACAGTTATTGAACTCATCAGTAATCCAATAATAAAAATCTACCCCGACCCCTCCGGCAACGCAGCCACAATAGAGTACCAATTACCCCAAGGAGAGAGCAAAGGAGAAATAGAAATTACAAATTTAATGGGCCAGGTGGTTAAGAAAATTACAATAGGCAATGGGCAATCGGCAATAGGCAAAATGGAACTTGATAATACGCAATTGCCTGCGGGCACCTATTTTTACCAGTTGCAAACAGGCAAAGGGAGCGTTGGGGTAAAGAAGGTGATTATTATTAAATAACTCAAGCTTCGGATGATTTCTTTTGAACTACAAAGTTTTCGCCCCCACAAAATCGGGTAACATCAAAAAAGAAAACTTAAAAAACGCCACAGATTCCGTAGATTCTCACACCCGTGTGCCAAAGCACTATGGTGCACAGGCACAGATTTATTCCACAGAATAATACATTCTGAATTGCACTAAATAGAACTACCGCAGGTTGTTCAAATCTGTGAAAACCGCTGGCAAAATAAAGTGTTGAAATTCTTCTTAAAAATGTCTAAATGAAAACTATGTTTTCTACTGTATCTATGTGGTTCAAAAAAAATAAAACGAATCCAGAAAAAACAATTTTGCTTTCTGATAAATAAATTTATTATTGCAAAATGATTTCGGTAATTATTTGTTCCAGAGATAAAAAAATGCTTGATCAGGTTTCAAAAAATGTTGCTGAAACCATAGGTGTTCCCTACGAACTTATCGGTATTGACAATTCCCGCAGGGATTACAGTATTTTTGAGGCCTATAATCTGGGTATTGAAAAAAGTAAATATTCAATTCTCTGCTTTCCTCACGAGGATTTAATTTTTCACACAAAAAATTGGGGGCAAAATGTAATAGATCATTTTAAGGATAGAGATATTGGATTAATCGGAACCTGTGGGGGAACTGCCCTGCCAGCGTGTCCGGCACCATGGTGGAACAACACGGTTTTAAACGTTCATTTAACCAATAATATTAACACCTGGAAAATTCCAAAAAAAGGAGGGTTGGACTACAAAAACCCTTTTAATGAGAATGCAACCAATGCCATTCTTGCCGATGGACATCTTTTATGTATGCCAAAGGAAATATTTTCGGTTTGCAGATTTGATGATAAAAATTTTCATGGATTTGATTGTTATGATTCGGATATTTGTTTGCAGATTTTAGCAAATGGAAAAAAAGTGAAAATTGTTTTTGATATTCTTATTGAACATTTTTCGGATGGGTATAGCAGCGATGGATGGGCCGACTCTGTGGAGGTTTTGGCCGATAAGTGGCAAAGCCGGTTACCCATTTTTTCTCAGGCTGTTGATAAAAGTAAAATACCTCTCCACCACTACAGGGAATTATTGTCATACGCTTATTACTTGCAAAGTCATAAATTTTCAGATACAGAAATTCGCAGGAGAATTAATAAATATTTTTGGAGAACCCCTTTTAAAATGATTTACAGGGATTCCCTATTACTTTTTTTGTGGATGAACCTTGGTTATAGTTTTTCCAGATTTATTTATGCTGCCCTGAAATATTTTTTCATTAAAACAAATTGAGCTTGGAATTTCCGAAAATATCTGTAGTAATGTCTGTTTATAATGGGGGTAAATATTTACGCGAATCTATTGAAAGCATCCTGTCTCAAACAATGGTTGATTTTGAATTTATAATCATTAATGATGGTTCAACGGATAATACGGAAGAAATTATTCTCGGGTATAATGACCATAGAATCGTTTATGTAAAAAATGAAATTAACCTGAAATTAATTGAATCGCTTAACAAAGGGTTATCACTTTCAAGAGGAAAGTACATAGCAAGGATGGATGACGATGATATTTCATTACCGCATCGGTTTAAAATCCAGTTTGACTATATGGAAAACAATCCCGAAATAGCAGTAACAAGCACCGGGTTTATTGTTTTTGATGAGCATAGAAGCCGGATCATGGCACCCGAAATTAATCCTGAGGAAGTAAAAGTTGAATTATTGTTTTCGAATCCGGTAAGACATTCGGCTGTTATGATTAGAAATGACTTGCTGAAAAAAAACAAAATAAAATATGAGCTCGATTATCCTCATTCTGAGGATTATCATTTGTGGACCCAAATTGCACCCTTAGCGAAAATTGCCATTCTTCCTTCAATTGCTATGAAATGCCGAAGCCATCCGCAGTCGATACGGGAAAAATATGCGGATGAAATGGTAAACTCCGGTAACAAAGCCAAGGCTTTTCTGTTGAAAAAGTTTATTCCTGAAATTAATGAAAATGATCTTCAAACGCATTATAAAATTTTCCTTGATTTTCCGGCAACCGATATCCAGGAGCAAGTTGGAAAGTTATTTTTATTTTGGATTGAAAAAAACAGGGAGAATCATTTTTTTTCATCTTCAATTTTGACTGACAAATTAAAAAAAGTATTTTTTTATACATGCAATTCACAACTCCGTCCCTCATTTAAAAGCATGGTATCTTACCTTTCATCTCCGCTGGCAGATTTTCGTGTTTCCGCCTGGCCTTTTTTGCTCCGGTTTTGCATAAAATCAATTTTTGCAATTAATAGAAATCCTTCCATTATCCCCACGAAGGAAAAATGGTTTAATTAAGTGAAAAAAGAACTATATCTTTTTACAATTCATTACCCCTTTGGCACAAGTGAAAAATCATTTATTGAGGGAGAGTTGAGTTTTCATTTGCAAAATTTTGAAAAAATTTATATTTTTCCGAATACCGATTTAACTGAACAAACATCTGTTTTGCCTGAGAGGGTTGAGTTAATTAAGCTTGATGTTTTTCAAAAAATTAGTTTCAAAGGGCTGAATCCTTCCGATTTTTTCAGAATCTTTTATCTTGTTTTATTTGATTTTTTTGGCTCGGCAAATTTTATTCAAAAGATTTATAAATTTAATTATTTCACAGGCCGTATTTTCCTGATGTACCGCAACGCCCTTCTTCTTCATGAAAAATTAAAAGAAAAAAATTCCAGTGAAATTGTCTGCTATACGTATTGGTTTGATGAGTGGACCGGCAGCCTATCCATTTTAAAAAAACACATAAAAAAATTCGAATCTTTAAAGTTATTTTCCCGGGCCCATCGGTTTGATCTGTATGAAGAATTAAGCGATTCGGTCCATTTTCGGCCCTTAAGAAAATTCCAGTTGAAATACCTTAATAAATTATTTTTGGTTTCAATGGATGGGTTGGATTATGTATCAAAAAAATATTCTCGCCATACTGAAAAATATTTTTGCAGGCATTTGGGATCTTTCAGCCGGGGAACTAACCCATTAAATGATTTATCCACATTCAGAATTATTAGTTGTTCAAATTTAATTCCGGTGAAAAGAGTTGACTTAATTATTGATTCATTAAAAAACATTCCGTTTGAGGTTGAATGGAATCATTTTGGAGGTGGACCTTTGTTTTCTTTTCTGAAGAATAAATCCTCCGAATTGCCCAAAAATATCAAATTTCAATTTTTGGGCCATCTTGAAAATAAAAAAATTATTGAATATTATATGGGAAATCAGGTAAATCTTTTTTTACACCTTTCCGATTCTGAAGGGTTACCCATGGCCATTCTGGAAGCTTTGAGTTTTGGGATTCCGGCAATGGTTAAAAATTGCGGAGGGGTTTCCGATGCGGTAAATAAACAAACCGGAATTTTACTGGATACCAATTTAAATTCTAATGAAATTGCCGGTGAAATTGTTCGATTTAAAGATTCTTTTTTAAATAGCATGGAATTCAGAAAAAATGTCAGAAAATTTTGGGAAAAGCATTTTGACGCAAACGAAAATTATTTTCAATTTTCCACTGAAATATCTCAATGATTTTTTATTTGACCATTAACGATCCTCCGAATGGCTTATATAAAAGCCAGGTAATAGATGTTGTTGATTTTTTAAACAAAGAATTTAATTGCCAAATTAAATTGATTGCTTTTATTTCTTTTCGTGGTTTTTGGACAAATAAAAAAATCATAAATGAAAATTTTGCAGAATCAATTGTTTTGCCGGCTTTCCCTAAACTTCAATATTTTAGGTATAACCTGTTACCTTTTATTATTTTACTCCTTTGCTTCCGCCCTAATGCAGTTATTACGAGGAATGTTTTTGCCAACTGGTTGGCATTAAAAGCAAAAAAAATGAAATTGGTTAAGAAAGTGGTATATGACGGAAGGGGGATTCTAAAAGCCGAGGCCGAAGAATATAATGTATATTCCAATGTTATTGCAAGGCAAATTCCCATATTGGAGAAAACCGCTTTAATGAATTCGGATAGAATTATGGCCGTTACCCCAAATATGGTTGATTATTGGAAATTGGAATACGGATACATAAAAAAAAACTTTTTTGTAATTCCTTGTACGGTTGGACACTCCCTGCTGAATGAATATAACCAAAAGGCAGTTAAAGAACTGAGAATGGAACTTAATTTTTCTGACGAAAACATTGTTTTGGTTTACTCCGGTTCACTGGCTTTGTGGCAATCCATTAATCAAATGCTGATATTTTTTAAACACCAATTGAAAAATCCGAAAGTCAAAATATTATTGTTATGTCAGGAAAATGCAATCCTGAATAAATTTGAAGAAGAAAATTCAGGTAGAGTTATGAGAAAATGGTTAAATCCAAACCAGGTTTCAAAATATTTATTAGCCAGTGATTATGGAATTATTATGCGTGAAAAATCAATAACAAACAGCGTATCAATATCTACAAAATTTCCCGAATACCTGATTAGTGGATTGAAAATTATTGCAACTGATACAATGTCGATCAGTGATTTTATTCACAAGAATAATCTGGGATTTATTATAAAAAATTATGAAGATTCCTTAAACTTCGAGCGACCTACTCTTGAGGAAAAAGAAAGAGTAATTAAGTTGGCAAAGGAAAACTTTTTAAAAACCTCTCCCCACAATTATTCCTCTTACAATGAAATAATTGATTTTGTAAAACTGTAATTTTTTTTTATTCAAAAATTAATCAGTCTTTTTCTTTAAGGTAAACCGAAATGAAAATTGCTCTATTAACGGATGGAATTCAACCTTATGTTATGGGAGGAATGCAAAAGCATTCCTTTTGCCTTGCCAAATATTTAGCAAGTCATAGGATTTTCGTTGATTTGTATCACACACCCTTGTTTGGAAAAAGGACTTCGGAAATGGAATTGCTTTCCTGTTTTACGGAGAACGAAAAAAAATATATTCGTGGCTTCCTGATTGATTTTCCGAAATTCATTCCTCTGCCCGGCCATTATCTAAGGGAATCTTACCGCCATTCCTGTTTAGTGTATGACCTTTTTTCTAATAATGGCCCGGTTGATTTTATTTATGCAAAGGGATTCACTTCCTGGAAACTGGTGGAAGAAAAAATAAAAGGAAAAAAAATCCCGCCTTTGGGTGTTAAATTTCATGGGTATGAGATGTTTCAGAAAAGCACTTCCCTTTATGAAAAAATTAATCGGTTTGCTTTTCTTCAATCACCCGTTAAATTTATTTCGCAAAATGCAGATTTCGTTTTTTCTTACGGTGGAAAAATTACAGAGTTAATTAGATCCTTAAATGTTCAATTCAAAAATATTATTGAAATTCCTTCGGCAGTTGAGGCGGACTGGTTGATTCAATCTGCCCCAATTGTTAAAAAACCAAGAAAATTTATTTTTGTGGGCAGATTTGAAAGGAGGAAAGGAATTGAGGAATTATCCCAGGCAATAAATAAATGCGAAAAATGGGCCTCTGAAAACAGAGAAAAAGACGCGGGGAATGAATTTCAATTTCATTTTGTGGGACCCATACCCCAACGGAAAAGAATAGTGTCCAGCTATGTACATTACTCCGGTCCAATTTCAAATTCCGAAAAAATGAAAAGATTACTTTCGGATTCCGATCTATTGGTTTGTCCAAGCTATTCGGAGGGAATGCCAAATGTAATTTTGGAAGCCATGTCGCGAGGTCTCGCAATTATAGCAACAGATGTTGGGGCAGTTAATTGTTTGGTAAATTCAGAAAATGGAATTTTGCTCAAAAACTGTTCTGTGAAAAACATTCATGAGGCAATAATTGAGGCAATTCTTCTTCCGGAGGAAAAATTATTACAAATGAAAATTAATTCCATAAAAAAAACGGATGAATATTTTATTTGGGAAAAAGTTATTCAGCAATTAATTTTTGAATTAAAAAGAATTACAGGGAAATAAATTCATACATTTTCGGATTAAATCCTTTCAGTAAATTTAATAAAGTTTTATTCCGGATTTTAGAATCAACTCCTCAGTTTTTAATTTATTTTCCACCACCATCCACCCCCTTTCCTCATCCCATCTTTTTATTGCCAGCTCACTTATTTTCATTCCCGCCCAGGCCGCTGAATCTTTTCCGTGAATCAAAATTTTATGGTAAACTTTTTCCATCACCTGGGGCATGAGCCAGGTCCTCCTCTCATATAAAGGTAAAATAGTAAGGGGAAAATCCCTTAAAAGGCAGCCGCATCCATAATTTACCGGCTGGGTTGGGGTTCCTCCCGAAATGCCCATCACCAGGTCAACTTCTCCTTCGCCAAAGGAAATCATCTCCCCGCAGTTCTTTCTCAAATTGTGAATCCCAATTATTTTTACAATGGAATTTTTTGATCCCTTCATTGAATCATTTATGAAGTAATCAAAAAATAAAATTTTAGATGCAAATGAAATGGCTGAAAGTACAATCAATATTTTGTAAATTTTTTTTCTTGCGGACTCATTTAAAGTTTGAAGGAAATAAAACAATAAGAATAGAGCAATAAACGGGTACGCAAGAAACATCCGGGCACCGGAAAAAAATATTGAATTGGTTCCTTCTCCAACTTTCGCTATCGAAAAAGAAAAAAAGATTGAGACAAAAAGAACAATAACCGTTAGGGATTCAAGCCTGAGATTAAGTTTCCATAATCTGAAAATAATTACCGGAAAAAAGATTAATGATAGCCATCCTCCTTGCCAAAAAATTGGGGTTACGAAATTAAAATAGCTGTCGAGCCTGCCTAAAACATTTTTAAAGGTCGAAAATTTTATTTCTAAATTGGGTGAACCGTGAATTATCATTTCGGGATGGTGATTGTAATACCAATAATTCAGGAGAAGGGGGAAAAAACCGGTTAAAAATCCTGCAATTAAGAAAAATAGGTTTTTATAAAATTGTTTTTTTTCGTAAAAAAAAAGAGGAATAATAAGCGGGAATATCAAAATGCAATTCGGATTTGCATAAATTCCAAAGGCCATCAACATTCCTCCAAAATATTTTGTGGCAGTAGAATTTTTAAACCATATAATGGTAAACCCCAAAACGGCAAAAAAAACTCCCGCAACAAACCCTCTTGGAATTGAGCTTAGAAATAAATATTCAGGAGGTAATAAAAGACAAATAATCAAAGGGAGACTAGCTGCCATGGAGTTAATCTTTGAGTAAAAAGCAAATGAAAGGATTAGAAAAGGAAGGGTACTAAGGAGGATGGTTACCAAGGGAAGTGCCTGATAATAATTCAAGCCCGCACTAAGCAAAGGAAGAGAAAAAAGCGGTTCAATTACCGGGTTGTAGCTCTGGCCGTAAAAACAAGGCCCGTGGAAAATCCCCTCTTGCAAATCTTTCGCAACCTGCCAGAGCAGGGTTTGATCGCTATCGGTATAGAGGATTGAAAAATTAAAATAGGTGAATATTCTTTCAAAAACAAC
>JAHEZO010000270.1 GCA_023250995.1 Flavobacteriales bacterium
TGTTTCGTCCTTTGCAATAATTCCAATTCCTCTCATATCTTTTAATTCTGAAATATTTTTTTCATTTTTTTTGTTGGATAATTCTTTTGTTAATGATTTGGCAATGGGGTGGGAGGAGTGTTTTTCCAAATGAAAAATGATGTCGGTTAGTTCCTGAAGGTCAAAATTTTTCACAGGCGAAATATTTCTGATTTTAAAATTTCCTGTTGTGAGGGTTCCTGTTTTGTCGAACACGATTGTCTTAATGTTCGCAAATTCTTCTACCGTTCCGGCCCCTTTAATAAGTATGCCGTTTTTTGCCGCTCTTCCAAGGCCTACCATTACAGCAGTTGGAGTTGCCAACCCCATGGCACAAGGACAGGCTATTACCAAAACCGCAATCGAATTCATCAGAGCGGTTTGACCCGAAATATTAAAAATCAGGTATGAAATAAAAAATGTGAGGAATGATATTATAATAACAACAGGAACAAAAACCGCACTCACCCTGTCGCCAATTCTTTGAATTTTTGGTTTATCATGCTGGGCCGATTTTACCATTTCAATAATTTTTGAAAGTACCATCTCATCTCCAATTTCGGTGGCTTTAATTTTTAGTGTCCCATCCGTGATAATTGTTCCTCCTATTACTTTTTCTTTAATTGATTTTGAAACTGGTAAGCTCTCTCCGGAAATCATAGATTCATCTATGAAAGAAGTGCCTGAAATAATTTCACAGTCTACCGGTATTTTATCACCGGTATTGACTAAAAAAATATCTCCTTTCCTGATTTCCTTAATATTAATTTCCTGAATGATTTCCTTATTATTTTCATAGATTATTTTTTTTGCTGTGGCTGGCTGGAGAGAATGCAAATCCTTAATTGCTGAAGTTGTTTTTTTTATTGACCGATGTTCCATTAAATTTCCTAAAAGTACGAGCGTAATTATGGATGCCGAGGTTTCAAAAAATAAATAATTATGCATTTCGGGCATTCCAAAAAACATATAGGTTCCGGCCAAACTGTAAACAAAAGCTGAGGTAGAACCAATAGTAATTAGTACATCCATGTTCGGACTCCCCGTTCTGATTGAACCCAAAGCACTTTTGCCAAAATGAACCCATCCGGTTACCATTACCGGAAGGCAAAGTCCAATCTGAATAAATGGATTATTTATCCATGAATTATGAGGAAAAAACATATGGGAAAAAAGCGGAAGCGTGAAAACCAGGGATAAAAAAAACTTTTTTTCTATTTCGGGGTGGCTATGGTCATGGTCATGGGTCAGGTCCGGACTTTTTTTTTTGCCTGATAACCTGCTTTTTTCACAGCGGCTATTAATGCCTCCGAGTCAATGGTTCCCTTGCTTTTTATTTTCGCCTCTCCCTGAACAAAGTCAACCATAACATTTTCTGCTCCATTATTTTTAAGTGCTTTTTCAACGGTAAGAGCACAATGGGAACAGGTCATCCCATCAATTTTTAGGGTTATTTCTTCCTTATCAAGAGTCATTTTTTCTTTTTCTCAAACATTTTTTTACAAAATTAGGAATAAAAAATTAAGTACTTTTGCACCCGAAAGTAAATGGTGGCTGTAGTTCAGTTGGTTAGAACATCAGATTGTGGTTCTGAGGGTCGTGGGTTCGAATCCCATCAGCCACCCTCTATTATTCTTTGAAAAAATCCCCTTTTTTAAGGCCTTACAATAAGTACGGGAATTTGAAGGTTGTGCCTCACGGATTCAACCGTTGTTCCAAAAATAATATCCTTGATAGTATTGTGGCCATGAGCCCCCATAACCAGTAAATCGGCAGAAAATTCCTTAACCAATTTTGGAATTTCTTTTTTTGGATTGCCATACCCAAGTTTCCATTCTGTATTATAACCATTTAATTTTAAAAAGTCCACATATTCCTTTAGGTTTTTCTCATCGGTGCCGGTTTCAAAATCTTCAATTTCGCTTCCCATTACCGAGGCCCCGGCTGTTTCAACAATATGAATTAAAATATATTCAGCATTTTTATTGCCCTGGGACGTGGCATGTGAAATTGCTTTTATGTCGGAATCTGAAAAATCAATAGCAACGGCTATTCGTTTGAAACCTTGTTCAGTTAAATTATTGATTTTACTAAAAGTTCCATGTGGTGCAGAAAACATTCTCTTTTTAGCTTTTATTAAAAAGGGTTTTATGATGATATAGATTAATAAAAGTGCAGCCCCCAATGAAAATGGGACTATGGTAATCCAAAGATAAAATGCGTTTGTCCCGGCTCCATTTATCCAGGTATTTATAGTTTCAAATACCAGTTTAACATTGAGTAAAATTATTATAGTGGCCGAAATCCAGGCAAGAATTTTTATTGGAGTTTTTATGGCAAACGATTTTTCTGTAGGTGTTAAATGCAAATTATTATCCATATTTTGAGTTGGGTTTTCCTCTGAGGATTCTGAAGATGGCTGGATTTTCATTTTTTCTTTATCGCTTACCAAATGGATGAGGGGTATTATTGCAAATCCAAGTTGTAAACTTAAAATTACCTGGCTTAACACAAGGAGTTCTCCCGTGGCTTCTTCACCGTAAAATAATATGGTTAGGAGGGCAGGAATTATGGCAAGAAGGCGGGTGATCAACCGCCTGAGCCATGGCTGAATTCTCAAATTCAAATAACCTTCCATTACAATCTGACCCGCCAGCGTTCCGGTTATTGTTGAACTTTGTCCGGCACATATCAGGGCAACGGCAAATAGCACAGGTGCCCAATTGGTTCCAAGAAGGGGTGCCAGAAACTGATGGGCATCCTTTATTTCCGAAACATTAAATAACCCGTTTCTGAAAAAAGCAGAGGCAGCAAGTATCAGGATAGCAGCATTAACAAAAAAGGCAAGGTTTAAGGCAATGGCCGAGTCAATAAAATTATATTTAATGGCCGATAAAATTCCGCTTTTGTTCCTTTCAATTTTTCTGGTTTGAACCAGGGCCGAGTGTAAATAAAGGTTGTGGGGCATCACGGTTGCACCAATAATTCCAATGGCAATATATAGTGCGGTTGTATCCGGAATGGAGGGGATAAGTCCAATAAACAATTCCCCCGGAGAGGGTTTTGCAAAAATCATTTCGGCCAAAAATGCCATTCCAATTACTGAAATTAAACCAAGGATGAATGCCTCCATCTTTCTTATCCCAAAGTTTTGAAGGAATAACAATAAAAAGGTGTCAAGTACAGTGATGCAAACTCCTGCTGTTAATGGGATATTAAACAATAATTGGAGACCAATGGCCATTCCTAAAACTTCGGCTAAATCACAGGCAGCAATAGCAATTTCGGCCAAAATCCACAGCAAAAAATTTATCCACGGACTATATGTTTCCCTCGAGGCTTGGGCAAGATCCAAACCCCTTACCAGGCCTAGTCTTGCACTCATGCTTTGCAGTAAAAGGGCGATCAGGTTCGACATAAGCAATACCCAAATTAATGTATAACCATACTGGCTTCCTCCGGCTATATCCGTGGCCCAGTTTCCCGGATCCATATATCCTACACTTACCATAAATGCCGGCCCCGAAAAAGCAATCAATTTCCTCCAGAAACCGGTTTGATCAGTAGAAACCGAGGAATGAATTTCCGATAAAGATTTTGTTCCTGTTTTTTTTGAATTCATTTTTCCTTTACCAATATATTTTTAGCAACATCCTTACTAATAAAAAGATTCTTCTTCTTTCCGGTACTAATTTGCATGGATTGATCGTATAGATTAATTTTTTTAACCCATAATTTTTTCCCTGGCGAAATTCCAATGCTGTCTAAAAACTGCAAAAACTCATTGGAATGATCAGCAACCCCCAACATTATCGCCTTCCCACTAATATTCATATCTGTGAGCGGAAAAGATTTCAATTTGTGGATTTTTCCATTATTATCAGGAATGGGGTCCCCGTGAGGGTCCATTTTTGGGAATTTTAAAAACAAATCTAATTCCCGCTCTAGTTTTTCGGATTTAATATGTTCAAGTTGTTCAGCCACCTCATGAACTTCGTCCCACTTGAAATTAAGCTTTTCAACTAAAAACATTTCCCACAATCGATGCT
>JAHEZO010000014.1:0-1292 GCA_023250995.1 Flavobacteriales bacterium
TGCGGTTAATGTTGTTGATTGTCCACTGCATGGAATTGGAACGGGGAGGTTAATTGAAACCAAAGGTTGTGGGTTTACAGTGACTTCATCCACATTAACACAGTTACCGGCATCAGTTACTATTACAAGATAGGTTACAGAGGAAGAAACCGTTGCTGTTGGATTTGAGCTGGTAGCACTGCTTAAACCCCCGGGCAAAAGCCAGAGGTAAGTGTATGGGGCTATTCCGCTTGTTGCGGTAGGATTTCCTCCGAGCAGAGTGGAGCCGCCCGGGCCAACACAAAGAGAGTCATTTCCAAACCGGCTTCGGCAGAGGGTCCGTTGGGGTTAAAAGTTACAGTTACCGAATCGAGATTTACACAGCCTGCAGAATCGGTAACAAGGAGCAGAAAAGTTTCATCAGCACTAACTGTGGCAATGGGATTTTCAACATAAAAACTATCCAAATCAATAGCAGGAGACCAAAGATATGAATATGGGGAAGTTCCTCCGGAGGCAGTAGGAAATCCGCCAAGAAGAACAGATCCCCCCGTACACAAGCTATCGTTCCCAAAACCGGCCTCGGCATAAGGCCCTGTAGAATTAAATGTTACCAAAACAAAATCTGCCGATTGGCAGCCGGCACTGTCAATTACACTAACGGTGTAAGTGATGCTTGAATTAATCAAGGCGATTGGGTTTGAAACGGTATTGCTGTTAAGGCCCAGGGAGGGGGCCCAAATATAAGTATAGGGTGATGACCCACTGGAGGCGGTTGGGTTTCCTCCGAGTATTATTCCACCTCCCGAACACAGGGTGTTTGCAATATCACCACCAGCCTCAGCTACCGGCCCGTTGGAATTATATGTTACCTGTATTGAATCTGCCGCTTTGCATCCCAAAGAATCGGTAAGGGTTAAAACGTAGGTGATTCCGGAAGTAATGGTTGCAATCGGGTTTGCCGAATCCGGATAATCAAGTCCGGTAACAGGAAGCCAGGAAAAGGAATAAGGAGAACCGCCTCCGGTTCCTGTAGGGTTTCCTCCAAGAAGAACCGTACCTCCCGAGCAAATAACGTCCAATCCAAATCCGGCATCAGCAAAGGGGCCCGAGGGATTATAAATAAGAGTTACCGAATCGGCACTCTGGCAATTTCCGGCATCCATAAGGGAAACATAATAAACGGTGTTTGATGTAATGGTGGCTAAAGGATTTGCCAGGGTAGGATCATTTAACCCTGAGGAGGGGGTCCAGGAATATGTATAGGGAGGAATTCCAGCCGTTGCAGTTGGACTTCCTCCTATTACCACGGA
>JAHEZO010000014.1:1302-31037 GCA_023250995.1 Flavobacteriales bacterium
TGCATAAGCTATCGCCCCCAAAACCTGCGTCAGAATAGGGGCCATCGGTATTAAAGAGAACCGACACTGAGTCGATGGCCTGGCAACCCATGGAGTCAATTACCGCCAGAGTGTAAGTGATATTTCCGGTAATTGTGGCAAAGGGATTTGAAACAGTTGAAGAACTCAATCCGGCAGTTGGGATCCAGGAATAAGAATAAGGAGAAATACCTCCCGAAGCAGAGGGATTGCCTCCCAAAATTATTGATCCTCCTGAACACATAATGTTGGTTCCCCCTCCTCCCGCTTCAGCCACCGGCCCAAGTGGATTGTAGTTAACAGTTACTGTATCAGTTCCTGCACAACCATTTGCCCCTGTTACCACCAGAATGTAAGTTGTTGTCGAAGATACGGTAGCAATGGGATTGGCAATGGTGGCATCGGTTAAACCCGAGGAAGGAATCCACGAATAGGTGTATGGGGTAACTCCACCCGAAGAGGTGGGGCTTCCTCCCAGCAAAACATTTCCGGCAGTGCAAATAGTATCATTTCCGAATCCCGCAATGGCGGATGGGGAAGGATCAACAGTAACGGTAACAACATTAGTGCTGTCGATACAAGCGCCAGCCGTAACCAATCTCCTGAAAAAAGTTGTGGTTGGCAAAGGGGGAGAAATATAGCTTGAAGAAGTCGCCCCGGCAATATTTGTCCATGGGCCTGTAAGCGAGGGCCCTTCCTGCCATTGATAATTAAATGTGGTACAGGATCCGAGGGTGGCTGAACTAATGTTTGACAATTGGGAGGGGATAACTCCCGAACACGCACTTTGATTTCCGCCAATAGTACCTGCAGTTAAAACCACAGAGTTTGTGCCGGTATAATAAGTACCTGGTGTTCCAGCCGCTTGGCCCGAACCTCCATTTACAGAAGGAACAGAAGTTATTACATTAGCTCCGCAAGAATTGGTAAAGATCTTCACCCTTCCGCCCCCACCGCCTCCACCGTTAACTCCTGCACCTCCCGCTCCGGCCTGACTGGAGCCACCCCCGCCATTACCCCCGGTGCCACCGCCTCCGCCTTTTGTTTCAAGAGTTCCCGAAACATTTAACGAACCGCATTGAGAATCAAGCAAAATTCCTCCGCCAGAGCCTCCACCTCCGCCCCCGCCACCGCCCCCGGCACCGGTGTATGTTCTTTCATCACAACCGGAGGAGCCATCAGAACAACAGCGTCCGCCATTGTCGCCCGCACTTCCCCCATTTCCGCCATTTGCTCCATTCGTTCCATTTGCATAAATCGCCCCTGTTAAAGTTAAGTTCCCTGAGGCCACCAATTTTACATACCCCCCACCATCGCCTCCGCTTCCCCCGGCACTTCCCCCATTTCTACCCCTTCCTCCACCTCCGGCACCGGCCCCTCACGACCCCATTTCAATGGCGTAAGTATTTATGGTTCCATAAGTGCTGCATGCCGTTCCGCTTGCTGCACCTCCTGCCCCTCCTGCCCCTCCTGTGGTTGAACAACCCGCATCTCCGCTGCACCCACTTGTGTTAGACCCATTTCCTCCTGAACCCGAAGCCCCGCCATTTCCTCCGTAACAAGCACCGCGGCCTCCGGCCCCTCCGCCAGCACCTCCAACTCTTCCGCTGTCGTCATCCCAAGAATTGCATTGCTGTTTGTTTCCGTTGGCATTACTTCCCTTTACCCCAATAGCTCCTCCACCTAAGCCAGCCCCGGCAGTGCCAACGGCCCCGCCATCAGTTCTAAGTTGATGACAATTATCCTTATCCCAGCAGGCAGTAATTCCACTGCAATTGGTAGCTCCGTTATCGGCCCAGCAACCACCGGCACCGCCTCCGCTTCCACCGCTGTTTCCTGCACCGTTGGCATCAATGGTTCCGTAAATTTCTATTACTTTAGCATTAACCTCAAAATAACCGCAACCGGAAGATTGTGAAGTAACTGTAATCGTAACTCCGGGATTCACCCTAAAGGTGTCGGTTACGTTGTGAATACCTCCAAGAGTCTGATTGGTGCTAACAAAAAAGTTTCCCGGGTAGGGTGTAGTACCGCACTGGGAAAATCCGTCAGGCGTAAAAAATAAAAAAAGCAAAAAACAATATCCGGATAACTGTTTTATCAAAATAAAAAATGTTAATGGATAACTTTAATAAATATCGGAATTTACAAGGCAAATTTATGTAAAACTATGATTATTACGAATTTTTCAGTATTAGGTTACAGCCGGAATTAATGATGATTTTATTTGCTTTCGGTAAAAAGTTTAATATATTTGCTTTCAGAATGAGAGTCCAGATGCAATTTCCATCTGGATTCTTTTTTCTTTTATAGCAACAATAATCACTATGACACATTACTCTTACTACACCAAGGAAGGTTTAAAAAAATTACAAGAGGAATTAAACCACCTGAAAACGGTGGAACGACCACATATTTCAAATGCTATTGCTGAGGCCAGAGATAAAGGCGACCTATCAGAAAATGCAGAATACGCAGCAGCCAAGGAGGCACAGGGATTGCTTGAACTCAAAATTTCGAAGATGGAAGATTTGGTTAGTAATGCCCGGCTGGTAGATGAATCTCAGCTGGATGTGAGCAAGGCCCTCATCCTTTCGAAAGTAAAAATTAAAAATTCGGCCAACGGAACATTGCTTGAGTATACCCTTGTGGCTGAAAACGAAGCCGATTTAAAAGTTAAAAAAATTTCTGTTGAATCGCCCCTGGGCAAGGGGTTACTTGGAAAAAAAGTGGGTGAAATGGCCGAAATTCAAACCCCCGGAGGAAAAATGAAGTTCGAGATTGTGAAAATTTCGAGATAAATGACGATTTTTTCAAAAATAATCTCAGGTCACATTCCTTCTTATAAAGTAGCCGAAAACGAAAATTTTCTAGCCTTTTTGGACATCTTTCCATTAGCCAAAGGCCACACCCTTGTAATTCCAAAAAAGGAAGTTGATTATATTTTTGACCTTGAAGATACCTTGCTTGCTGAATTTCATGTTTTTTCGAAAAGGGTGGCTAAAGCAATTGAGAAGTCGGTAACTTGCAAAAGGGTGGGAGTAGCGGTAATCGGGCTTGAAGTACCTCATGCCCACATTCATTTGGTGCCAATAAATAATGTCGGGGATATCAGCTTTCTAAGTAAAAAACTTACTGTTCCGGCAGAAGAACTTTCGGAAATTGCAAAGAAAATTAAAGGAAATTTTATTTAATAAACCCAACGTACCACTTTCTTTTGCCTTTCATTTTTGAAGTTTCCGCCCGGGGTTCTCAGTAAGAAAGGCCTTCCATCCTGAATAGGATTTTTTGTTTTCCCTGCTCACTGTTCCTGAAGTTTGAAAATAATGGCATACTGCGGCAGCCAATGCATCCGTGGCATCCAGTTGTTTGGGTGAAACTGAAAATCCAAGCAGGGTTTTTAACATACCGGCTACCTGTTCTTTGGAGGCATTTCCGTTTCCGGTAATGGATTGTTTTATTTTCTTGGGAGAGTATTCTGCAACGGGAATGTTTTTGTAAAGGGCCGCGGCAATGGCTACTCCCTGCGCCCTTCCAAGTTTGAGCATTGATTGAACGTTTTTACCAAAGAACTGGGCTTCAATTGCAAGATCATCAGGTTTATGGCTTTCGATCAGGCCGATTGTGGTTTCGAAAATTTTTTTCAGTTTGATTGCATGATTTTCGAGTTTTGATAAATGAAGCACTCCCAAATCAAGTAATTTCATTTCTTTGCCAGAAATGTACAAAAGGCCATACCCCATAATGTTTGTTCCGGGGTCAATCCCAAGGATTATTCTATCCATATTAATTGGTTAAACCGGGCTTCATGAATCAAAGTTGAATAGGAAATGGAAAAACAAAAATACATTCTTTTTTCCCTTTTAAAACTTTTGGTGGTTTCGCTGGCACTTTGGTATATTTACAGAGAAACGGTCCTAAATAAAAATTTTGAAGAAGCAAAAAGAACAATTCAAGGGGTCGTTTATTCTCCGAAAAGCTCCTTTTATTTTATAATGACATTTATTTTGATGTTTTTTAACTGGGGTTTTGAGAGCCTGAAATGGAAGATGCTCATAAAAAAAACAGAGAATATAAGTTTTGGCAATTCAATAAAGGCAGTGCTGTCGGGCCTTACGGTAAGCGTATTTACTCCAAATCGGACAGGTGAATTTTTGGGCCGGGTTTTTTATCTGAATAAAGGGGATAAAGTAAAAGGTGCCTTAATATCCCTGATAGGGAGTATGAGTCAATTCCTTGTTACCATTGTTTGCGGTTCAGTTTCACTTTTGTTTTTTATCTTAAATTATCAACCAGAATATTATTTAAACAAATATGTTTTTGCCATGCTTGTTTTTCTGGTTTTTATAACCATCATTTTTTCCATTCTTTTGTTTTTTTCATCCCCGGCACTCTCAGGTTTTTCAGAAAGATTCCGGATTCTCAAAAAACACAAAAAATATTTTTCTGTTTTTTCTGAATATTCTCAAGGGGAATTGTTCGTCATATTGCTTTTAAGTTTTTGCCGGTATTTTATCTTTACTCTTCAGTTTTATTTTTTGCTTAAATGCTTTAGTGTTGAAATTTATTTTGCGGATGCCTGGGTGTTGGTTCCCCTCATTTTTCTGGCCGTTACCGTGGTGCCAACCATAACTCCTGCCGAAATTGGGGTTCGGGAGTTTTTTGCTTTGCAGTTTATTGGGGTGGTTTCTTCCAATTCGGTTGGCATTGTTCTGGCAACCTTTTCGCTTTGGGTTATTAACCTGGCAATTCCGGCTTTTGCAGGAAGTGTATTTGTTTTGGGTATTAAGTGGAGCCGGAAATGAAAAACCACCGGATTCACCGGGATGTATTTTTAAAATGATTTTTATTTTAGTTTTTTAAGCAGTCTGATGGAAACCATAAAAATTCTTCTTTTTATTTTACCCTTAATTTATTTTTTTTTAATTTTATTTTGTGTGATTAATTGGGTAAAAGGAAAAACATATTTACCAAAAGGCTCAGGATTTTCAACTTTTACTTCAATCCTTATTCCCGCCCGAAATGAGGAGGAAAATATTTGCCATATCCTCCGGGACATTTCCTCCCAGAATTACCCCAAAAATTTATTTGAAATAATTGTTATTGATGATGGCTCGAAGGACAAAACAGTTCAGCGGGCCTGCGAATTTTTAACCAGCACCGGATTAAATCATA
The DNA here is from genome assembly GCA_023250995.1 of Flavobacteriales bacterium. Lineage (GTDB taxonomy): Bacteria > Bacteroidota > Bacteroidia > Flavobacteriales_H > JAHEZO01 > JAHEZO01. Next base: position 6,496 of record JAHEZO010000014.1, read on the forward strand.
AAATTCTTCAAACTGATAAAAATTGCAACGGTAAAAAAAAGGCCATAGAAATGGGAATAAATGGCAGTGTTGGAGAGCTAATAATAACCACCGATGCCGATTGCCGGATTGAAAAAAACTGGCTGGCGACCATAGTTTCTTTTTATGAAGAAAAGAAGCCCGAAATGATTATCGGGCCGGTAGTTTTTCATGATGAAAAATCGGTTTTCGAAAAAATGCAATCCCTGGAGTTTTTATCTTTAGGGGCCATAACCGGAGCTACCGGAATTGCCGGCCATCCCCTTATGTGCAATGGAGCCAATTTGGCCTACACAAAAAAAGGATTTATTGAAGTGGGTGGGTTTGAAGGAAATGAGCAAATACCTTCGGGAGATGATATTTTACTTATGATTAAATTCAAAAAACATTTTGACAAAAAGGTACATTACCTAAAATCGAAAGAAGCCTTTGTTTTTACAAGGCCTCAAAGAAAAATAACCGAATTTATTGACCAAAGAATGAGGTGGGTTTCGAAAAGCCGGCATTATTCCGATGTTTATTTAACTTTTGTTTCGTGGTTCATTTTGATTTTTAATTTTTCAATCCCTGTTTATTCCGCTTTGTTCTTTATGAAAATGGGTTTTGGCGAAATCCTGATGGTTTCGTTTTCCATTAAACTATTCTTTGATTTTTTATTTTTATTTTTGACCGCCTCATTTTTCAGTCATAAATCATTGTTGTGGTTATTTGTTCCGGTTCAGGTTTTGTACATTTTTTACGTGCCGGCTATTTCAATTGCTTCTTTGATTGGAACGTTTACATGGAAAGGCAGGCAAATGGTTGGATGAGGGTTGGAGGGCCGGGCCGGCTGTAAACAGTTAGAAAATTTTCGTACCGTAAGTGATTCAAGACGACAAATATTCCAGGCCGCTTTCCTATTATGCCTGGCAGCGTTTAAAACGCAACAAACTTGCTATTTCAGGGTTGATAGTTATTGTTATTGCGGCTCTGGTGGCTGTACTTGGCTCATTAATACGTCCCGATTCCTCCCCTCATGCCAACGACCAAAAACTTTCTTTAGGCAAGAAAAAACCCGGATTTAAAATTCAGATGTTGCTCATTCGAAAAAATAAAGAGTCCGAAACGCAGTATTTCTGGAAGAGGATGTTTTTTGGCGGAAAGGAAAGTGATTATAATTCTGTCCCCATTTTCCGCTATGAATTTTCGGGTGCGGACATAATAGTTGAAGAATATACCGGCCTTAACGAAACCTACCCCGGCAAAAAGGTGAATTATCACCTGGCCGATGTTCTTTACCCAATTGATCCGGATAATAAATACCAGGAGGATGGTGCAGGCAACATTACATTTTTTGACATCCACAGAAAACAAATTAAAATGCCCATATCAGAGCTTCAGAAAATCACAGAGGAAAAGAATATTGTTCAAAACACCTTTTGGTTGGGCACCGATCAGTTTGGACGCGACATGTTAAGCAGGCTGATGGCCGGCACATTGGTTTCCCTTTCGGTAGGATTGATTTCGGTATTTATTTCTCTTGTAATTGGGATAATGATTGGTGCGGTGGGAGGGTTTTTTGGCGGAAGGACGGATGATATTGTAATGTGGGTGATAAATGTTGTTTGGTCGGTTCCAACGCTGCTACTTGTAATAGCGGTTGTGTTTGCCCTTGGAAAAGGGTTCTGGCAAATATTTATTGCAGTGGGCCTAACCATGTGGGTTGAAACGGCCAGGGTTGTAAGAGGGCAGGTTATTACCTTAAGAGAAAAGGAATTTGTTGAGGCCGGAAAAGCCCTTGGGTTCAATAATTTCAGGTTGATAATAAAGCATATTTTACCCAATGTGATGAGCCCGGTTATAGTGATAGCGGCTTCTGATTTTGCTTCGGCCATTTTAATTGAATCGGGCCTTAGTTTTCTGGGCATTGGGTTGCAGCCGCCCATGGCATCGTGGGGCAGGATGATAAAAGAACATTACGGGTTTATTATGGCTGACGGAGCCTATCTTGCAATACTCCCGGGCCTTGCCATTATGGTAATGGTTCTTGCCTTTATGTTGCTCGGCAATGGCCTTCGCGATGCACTGGATGCCAAAAGTATGGATGCTGCCAAAGCACCTATCAGCAGTTAATAACTTAACGGGTAAATTATTTTTTTAAATTTAAAACTTTTGGTAATTTATCCGATAAAAAATCTGCCAGCCCGCATACCATTATATTTTTATTAATCATATGGCTGGTTGGTTGAGAAGGGGTAACTAAAAAGTTATTTTGGCAATTCAAGTCTTTTATACTTTCATAATATCCACGTGATAAATTTTGTGGGATGGTTGTTTTCAATTCAATGCAGGCCAACGGCTTTATACCGCTTTCAAGCACTAAATCCATTTCACTTCCATCGTGTGTGCGATAAAAACTTTGCTTAATGTGATATGGCACTAATTGCAGAATTTGTTCAATTGCATATCCTTCCCAGCTAAACCCAACGGAGGGATTAAACATTAGCTCATTAAAACTTGTCAAATTAATTAAATAGTGAAAAAGACCACTATCGCGGATATAAATTTTATGACTTTTTACAATTCGCTTTTTTGCCTTGGTGAAATAGGCCGGTAATTTCCGAACCATAAAAGCCCCTTCAAGAAAATCAACATATTTATTTACGGTTGTTGGGCTAACATCCAGTCCCTTTGAAATTGAGTGTGCATTCCAAATCTGACCATGATGGTGGGCCAGCATCCGCCAGATTTTGAACATAAGGGAAGAAGAAAAATTAGTTCCGAACAGTGTGTTCAGATCGCGTTCAATAAAAGTGCGAAAATAATTGTCCATCCAGGCAAACCATTCCTTTTTATTTTTACATAGCCAGGCATCGGGGAACCCTCCTTTAAACCAATGCTCATGCAGGCTGTTTTTTCTTTTACCAATTATTTCCAGTAAATTAAAGGGACCAACTTCCGAAAAAGCAATTCTCCCTGCAAGGGATTCAGATACCCCATAAATTAAATGAGGCGAAGCAGACCCCAACAGAAGGTATTGACCCTTTCTTTTATTTTTATCACACAGGGAACGAAGTATGGCGAAAAGTTCGGGTTTGCGTTGCACCTCATCAATAATTACTCTTCCGGCAGAGATGGATTCTAAAAAATATTCCGGATTTTCAAACCGGCTGAAATCGGCAGGACTTTCCAAATCAAAGTATAGCGAGGGCAGTTTGGGATCTTTTGCAAATACTTTTGAAATGGTGGTTTTCCCGCTCTGCCTTGGGCCTATGATTGCCACAATGGGAAATTGCCTGAGAAAGTTTTTTATTTCAGTTTCTTTTCTTCGCTTTATCATAAGGCAAAGATATATTTAATTACCGAAATTCAAAACTTCAAATGACGATTTTCGGTAATCGAAACAAGAGAAAAAACAGCAGTTCACTTTCCGAACAACCTGAAAATATCATTGCCATTGGCAAAAATGAGCAGGGCAAAAAGAAGAGCCATTCCGGCTATCTGGGCATATTCAAGCACTTTTTCGTTGGGTTTCCTCCGGGTAATCAATTCGTACAAAAGAAAAATTACATGACCCCCATCCAGAGCAGGAATGGGGAGAATATTCATGAAAGCGAGAATAATCGAAATGAATGCGGTAAGGTTCCAGAAACTTTGCCAGTCCCAAACGGGGGAAAATAAATTTCCGATAGTACCGAAACCACCCAGCTGTTTTACACCGGCAGAGCTGAAAAGCAATTTCATGGATTGAACATAACCAACAAGAACATTTGTGCCATAAGAAATTCCGGCAGGGATTGATTCAAAAAAGTTGTATTCATGTTTTTTTGTTTCAAGGTAATTAAACGGACTTGCGTTTCCAACCCCAATAGTTCCTTCAGGGGAGACGCTTACCTCAACCTTTTTTATTTCTTCATTCCGCTCAACCACCACAGTTATTTTTTCGTTTTTATGTTTCGAAATTTCACTTTTAAAATCATTAAAAAATGGCGTTTGAACATCATTTATTCCGATAATTTTATCGTTTTTTGAAATTTCCGACTGAGCTGCCGGGGTGCCCGGAAGAATGGTATCAACAATAAACAAAATGCGTGGCTCGAATAAAGATTTTACCCGGTTTTCGAGCAATTCTTCTTCAATGTTTAATGGAAGTGTAACAATTTTCTTTTCACCGCTTCTTTCGATGGTAACCTGCCTTTCTCCTTTTATGAGGATGGATTTATTTAATTCGGTTAAATCCTGGGGCTTCAAATTGCCGACTTGTAAAATCTTATCCCCATCCTGAAATCCGTGTTTGAGAAGAAGAGAGTCGCAAACAACTCCGTATTTTAAATTTTCTACCGGCAGAAATTCCTTTCCCCAGGCAAAAAGAATCATAGAGTAAATAGCCATTCCCAGGAGCAGGTTTACGGTTACTCCCCCAACCATAATAATTAATCTTTGCCAGGTGGGTTTTGAGCGGAATTCCCATTCTTCGGGCGGTTTGTTCAGCTGCTCCTTATCCATTGATTCATCAATCATTCCTGCAATTTTTACATAGCCACCCAAAGGGAGCCAGCCGATTCCGTATTCTGTTTCACCCACTTTTTTCTTGAATAATGAAAACCATGGATTAAAGAAAAGGTAGAATTTTTCTACTCTGGTTTTAAATAATTTTGCAGGTAAAAAATGACCAAACTCGTGAAGTACCACCAGGATTGACAGACTTAAAATAAGTTGAGCGGCTTTAATTAATATTTCCATGATAATTTAGGTAAGATTAGAATAGGTTTTTAAAATTAAACTGATTTATAAAAAGACCGAAGCTTTAAGCTGGAAGACCGAAGTCGGAAGGCCGAAGCATTTTGCAAATTACACCATTTTCTTTGAAATGGAATTATTAATATTTTCAAGATCAAAAATCAGGAGTAAAAGATTAAGGCCCCATGTCCAAAGCCCCAATCCCCGGGGAAAAACTATCGTTACCAACCACCGTTATAAACTTTTTTCACCACAAAGGCCACTAAGCACCACAAAGGGTTTTTTTCTCCCTTGTAAAAATTTTTAAGTTCCGGGCCTAATGATTCATGGAAAAACCACCCCTACCCACTATTTTTCATTTTTTAACTAATTCAACTTTCCGGCAAGCACGCAGGTTTTTTTGAAATGAAGCACCTTTCCGTTTAAATCAAACGCCTCAAACCAGATAAGATAAATTCCAATGCGGGCCTTTTCCCTGTAGTCGGAGATTCCATCCCACGAAAAGGTTCCTTCTATTCCAAGTAAAATGTTTTTTGCAAGACTTCTGACCGGCCTTCCTTTGCTATCATACACCTCAACATTTGCAACAAAACCGGGAGAGCTAAATTTATAATTTATATTCACCACATCATTACTGCCATCATTATCGGGGGAAAAAATTTCGGGCTCAACCGATACCGTTGAACCATCGCCCTCTGAAGGATTATACTGGGAGTTTTTGTAACCCGGGGTGGCCCATCCTACGGCCTCTGCAGCCGAATGCCAGTTAGTGGCATCGCCCGAAATACGTTTATAATCTATCCGCTCAAGCGAAACGCCTTTATTATCTTTCAGCAGTGCAAAGTGCATATTGTCATTATAAGAAAATGCATCAGATAAAACATTTTGGTTGTTTATTAATACCACCGTTCCCGAATCTATATTGTAAGAAGGTGTTGTGTACATCTGCAAATAATTTTCGGGTTTCCCAAGCGGATATTCTTTTCGGATATTAGCGGTGTCTTTTGTTAAAACAATAAAATCTCCCGGGAACAAAGCCATCGGAACGGTTGAAATAATTTTTTTGTTTGAAACCGAATCATGGTCGATATTGGCCAGAACCCAATCCTGAAGATTTATGATTTTGCCTGAGTTATTATATAATTCAACGAAATCCGAACCATTCGTTCTGGGGTTAAACAGAACTTCGTTTATGATTAAATCTCCTGCTTCCCCTTGTTGTGTTAATGCAAATTCCACTGCTGCCCCGGAGGTAATGTTCCCAACACAATCACTCATTCCCGAAGCGGTGACCGAATACAAAATATTTGTTTGAAGTGCTGTGGCAAGATTTACCTGTACCGTTTTTTTATCAATAACAAGAACAGCGAAAACAGTGATTCCAAAATTGATTGAATAGGTGCCAAACTTTGCACTTAAGCTATCCAGTGTTTCATCAAAAAATAAAATGATTGAAAGAGGATTTATAGCAAATGCACTCAGAATTTTTGGAGGTAGAATATCCGGGTTGGCCCCTTTAACCGAATTTACTTTTCCGGGGGTTCCTCCCTGTGCATCGTTGCTTGCCCTCCAGTTATTACCTTCTCCACAGGGATTTGCCGGGTCAATTAATTCCAGTGTCCAGCCCCCGTCTTTTTTTGCATCATCCCCATACCAGGTATCGGAATAATTTACCTGATGGATATAATTTCCCGAGGCATCCTTAAGAGTTAAATTATCTCCGGCATTGTTCAAATCGGGATAATTCGAAAGTCCTATGGTTCTTCCATAGGGTAAATAATCAGAGGAGCCGGTTGCAGGGCAAAGGATAAGGTATCCATCAGGAAAAATTACGGCATTCGTAATTATTGCGGTGGCACTACCATCCGAAAAAGTGCATCCTTCAAGATTTATGGCTTTAGATGAATTGTTATAAAGTTCAACAAACTCCACTTCCGGAAGAGAGGAAACCGCACTATTGGGATCAGGATAGATTTCATTTATTAAAACATCATTTAAACCGGCAGTAACACCAATAGCAAAGGAAAATGTTGTGTTGGAAATAGAATTTCCGGAGCAATCGGAAACATAAAAAATATTTCCGGTATAAACAGTTGAAGAATCGAGGGAAGGAGAAATATCGAGCAATACACTCGTAAATTCGGGGCCCAGGGGAAGGGCATTAGAAACGACAATGCCATTATTCACCGTATAATTGGTAACCAGACTTGCACTGTCCATCCCTTCGCTAAAAGTTATCATTACCTGAGAGGGAGTAGTTACCACAACGGAGGAAACAGTTGGAGGTTTAACATCAGGGGCAATGTTGTACACTGAATTAATTTTGCCGGGAGTTCCGCCCGAAACATCTAACGAAGCTTTCCAGTTATCGGCCCCGCTGCAGGGATGATTGGGGTTAATTCTTTCGAGAGACCATCCGCCCTCATCCTTTGCATTATCCTTATACCAGCTCATGCTGTAAAACGCACGGTCAATAATAATTGAACCATAACTTAAAATTAAATCCTTGCCCGAATTAGTTAAAAAAGTGGACGACCAACCTCCCATGGCGGCTACATTTCCGAAATTTGAAAATAAATTTCCGGAGCCGGTACTACAGAGGATTAAATAACCATTAGGGGGAAGAGCCGTTCCCGAAGGAAATGTTGCTCCGGAAAAATTACAGTTGCTTAGGTCTAAAAATTTGCTGCTCATATTAAATATTTCAACAAATTCAGCATCAGGCAATCCAATTAATGGAGTGGGATCAGCAAAAATTTCATTGATGATAATATCTCCGGCCGAAGGTTGATAGCCAATTACAAATTGAAGTGAATCGTTTGCGCTAATTAAATTCCCCGAACAATCAGAAACATTGCTGACTTTTATTGTATAAACAACGGCAGTATCAATGGGCGGATTCAGGGTAAGGGTTACCACAGAAAAATCACCGGTGGCAACAGTTACAGAAACCACATTGAGTCCGTTATCGGTCAAATAGGTTCCGCTGGCAATACTTGCACTGTCCATGTTTTCGCTAAAAGTCAGTTCTACCTGGGTGGGTGAAACAATATTTACCCCGTTTAGTGAAGGTGATTGAGTATCGGGAGTGGTATCGTGAACCGAATTAATTTTTCCCGGAGTTCCGCCCGAGGTGTCAATCGAAGCTTTCCAGTTATTAAGATTTGTACAGGGATTTTTTGGGTTTACCAGTTCCATTGATTTCCCCCCGGAAAAACCAGGCCACGATGGGGTATATATCAGACCATCTACATTGGAATTATTGTTATCTGTTAAGCTCAGGGAAGTGCCTCCATCCACCAAGGCAGGCCAGGAGGTAAGGCCTATAGCATTACCATAAGGGGAAAAAAGGGAAGTATCAGAAGATGCGCATAATATCAAAAAACTACCCGGAAGAAGAATATAAGTAGGAAGTGTTTTTGATGTTGATCCGACAGAATATTTCCACCCGGCAAGATCGAAAACCTTTGAAGAATTATTAAATAATTCGACAAATTCTTTTGGCGGAAGGGAAGACGGATTCGGAGTAACCTTTGCCATGAATTCATTTATCACCACATCTTTGTAAACCGGGGAAACGGCAACGAAATAGGTAAAATTCTGACCAGGAAAGGCAATGGAATTTCCCGCAGCGTCCTGGAGGCCTGAAATGGATAGCAGGTTTGTAATACCATTGCCAAAGGAAGTTGCAAATGTGAGATGAACGAGGGAAGAATCGGTTATATCTCTAAGGGCCGAAGCGGGGTTCCCGATACCATTATTAGCAATGTAATTAGATTCGTTTTCTGCGCTGGAAAGACTAATTGTTTCCGAAAATTTTAAATCAATTTGAGTGTCTGAAATTACCGATAGGTTTAAAAGGGTGGGAGGGACCGTATCAGATGTAATAGCCCCTGCATAAAAATTATCAAACCAATGCTTTTTGAAAAAAGAAGAAGTAGATTGCTGAATGGCAATTCCGAAAAAATTTCCCGCATTAAAAGTGGCATCGGTTACAGTTCCTTCAGTAATAAAATTATTTCCCGTACCGGTTGAATCGCGCTGAAGGGTCCAAAGGTTTGACGCATTCCGGGTAACTTTTACCCTCATCACATTGTTAGAAGTATTCAGTAATCCATCCAGTCCGTCAATTAACTTTGTTAAGGTAGCTCCGCTTCTTTTATACAGTGAAATTTCATCGGTAGTATTTCCAATTCTTACAAAATAACCATTAAAACTTGCCGCTTTAAGATTGGCCGAATCAGAAATAAGGTAAACATCAATGTAATTGGACGAAGAGGTATTGAATTGCAGGCTGTCCCACCATTCCCACTGTGCATTTGCCGCAAGAGATGAAGCGGTACTTAAATAAAATTTTGAACTTGCCACCGTATCATTCGAGCGCAATTTCCCGAGGGTGTCTGTCCATTGGGAAACATCACCGCTCCAAGCGGGATTAGAGGTTATATCGCCATCAGAAAAATTATCGGCAAACTGAGCAAAAGACGGTTGAAAAAGGAGGTGAAAAAAAAGAAAAATGGAGCAAATAATCCAACACGAAAAATTGTTATTTTTTATTTTCCCCTTCATTACAGATTTTATAGATTTCCGCAAATGTAAAAATAGTAAAGATGGGGGGAAAAAATATCTTTTGTTGGTAAATGGATTTTGGTGTTGAAATGAAAAATGGAACCCAGGCGATACAGGGATTCACCCATTAAATTTCCATGAGAATCTCTGTGAAAATTCTCTATTTTCTCTGTGGTAAAAATTTTTAACTCGTAGAGTCCGGGTCCATGTGAAGGAATTGGCAGAAATTAATGAGGGAAACCTGAGTTACTGTTTGCCGAATAAACCATATTTTCGTATTCCAGTAAATTTTATTTTTTCCTGAAAAGAATTTTTTTTATTCCGGCCTTTCTCCTTCTTCTCCCCTTATTTTCCATAGGGCAGAACTGGTTATATATTGCCCCCGGAGCAGCAAAATGGGTTAACCTGGGCGATTTGGATGTGAGCGGGAATAAACTCACCGTAGAGGCATTGATAACAAGAATTCCCGGAGGGAGCACTCTGAATATAGTTTCGAAACACACCGATCCGGGAAACGTAAATTATTTATTGAGGCCTACCGTTTTTGAAATAACCACATCTGATGGATTTTTCTTTGTTTCCAACCCCATCTCACCGCTTCCAATAAATACTGTTTTTCATGTGGCCGCCACCTATGACGGAGCGGAACTCCGGTACTACGTAAACGGTTGCCTTGTAAACACAGCACCCTGTACCGGAACCATGGTTTTAAACAACCTAAACACCGCGGCCGGCAACCAATCCACAAATCAGAACGAACCATTTACTGGGTATATTGATGAACTTAGAATCTGGAATGTTGTGCGCACCCAGGCAGAAATTCAAGCTAACATGAATACGCTGCCAAACCCAACCACTCAGCCGGGATTAATTGCCTATTATAATTTTGATGCCGGATTCAATAACATCCAGGGAAATTCAACCTGGAACGGAACTGCTGTGGGAGCTGCCGTCATTGCGGCCAATCCGAATTCAACCGGATTGATAAACAATCTTTCAGTAACGGGTACCACCATGGATAATGCATGTTTTAATGGAAATTCGGGTACTCTAACGGCAACTGCTTCGGGTGCCTTTCCTCCATATACTTTTTCTCTTGATGGTTCCAGCTATCAATCATCGGCAAATTTTTCCGGCCTCTCTGCCGGAACCTATATTGTTTACGCAAAAACCAACGCCACATGTATTGATACCGCCACCCTTATTATTGGAGAACCATCAAAAATCTCAATTACCACAGTGCAGGCCTTTGCCCCCTGCGATAGTTTTGCTACTGCTACTGCTGCAGCTTCAGGAGGAACAGGCCCTACTTATACTTACCAATGGAATTCCAACCCTGTACAGGCAACCGCCACCGCCACAGGCCTGGCAGCAGGAACGTATACAATTTTAGCAACCGATGTAAACAGTTGCACTGATTCTGCGTTTTTTACTGCAATAATAACTGCACCGCTTGCACTCACATTTAATTTAATTGATCCGCCCTGCCCTGGCGAATGCAACGGCACCGCATCGGCCATTGGATCTGGCGGGAATTCACCTTATAGTTACCTCTGGTCTAACGGACAATTAGCCCAAACGGCAACGGCATTATGTGCCGATACTTTTTTTGTTTCTGTAACCGATGGCAACGGATGCGTTTTCAATGATACAACCATTCAGCTTCAGGCATTGCCAATAGTTTCAACAATTTCCTCATCAAATTCAAATTGCGGACAGCCCGATGGAACCGCAACCGTTTCAAACATTTCAGGAGGAGGGAACCCCGGAACTTATTCTTTTCTTTGGGATTCAGCTGCCGCAAACCAAACCACAGCTACCGCCACCGGATTAACAAATGGAGTTTATTCTATTGCAATAACATCAGGGTTTTGCGACACAACTGTTACTGCAACCGTTGGCTTTAACCCTCCCCCCACCGCTTCGGCAACAGGAGATAGCTCAACGTGTTTTGGAGAATGTAATGGAACAGGAATAATTACCGCTCTTGGAGGCCCCGCTCCGGGCACTTTTTTTTATCTTTGGGATAATGGAGAAACAACCCAAACAGCCACAGGCCTATGCCCCGGAAATCATTTGGCCACGGCTACCGATTCTACCGGATGCAGCGCCTCCGCTTCTGTTTTTATTGATCAACCGGATTTACTCATTGCCTCCATTGCCGGGGATGGTGATACCAGCATTTGCACTTCGGGAACAGTTACCATTTCGGCAAATGCCATTGGAGGAACCGCCCCTTATAATTTTTTATGGAGCAATGGCTGGGGAACAGCCGGCCCCAATTCAGAAAATCCCGTTTCCACCGCTTGTTATGAGGTAACCGTAACAGATATGAATGGATGCGACACTGCTTCCTCATTGTATTGTGCATCCATTTATCCGCCCATTCAGGCTTCATCCCTTAACAAGGATACCATTTGCGAGGGAAACTCCCTTTTAATTGGTGCAACTGCTGCTGGCGGACATCCGGACAGCACCATCACCTTTCTTTGGAACACGGGTGAAACAACAGATTCAATAACAGTAACCCCTTCAACATATCCCTTTCCGCAAAATTATACTGTGGTTGCAAGTGATGGCTGTTCGCCCAACGACACGGCTGTGGTTACCATAAATCATTTTATAACACCATTGGTTAGCTTTACTTCCGATACCACTTCGGGATGTATGCCCCTTACCATTAATTTTGAAAACACTACCCCAAATACAATTTCTTATCAATGGAATTTCGGAAACGGAAACTCCTCAACAATGCCAAATCCGTTGGCAATATTTGAAGATACCGGGAACTACAATATCTCTTTGGCGGTAATTTCTTCTGATACCTGCCCGGGCGATACCACGTATTTAAAATATATAAGAGTAAATCCGCTTCCTCCCGCCAATGCCGGAAAAGACACCACGGTTTACCAAGAATCAACCATTCAGCTTACTGCTTCGGGCGGATTAAATTATGTATGGGATTCGGGAGAAAACACCGCCACCATAAAAGTTACACCGCCACAAACAACCACCTATAATGTTACTGTAACCGATGCTGCCGGATGCGAAAGTTTTGGGGAAGTTAAAGTTACCGTTGATTTTAAGTATGTAATTTTTGTTCCATCTATGTTTTCGCCAAACAATGACGGAAACAATGATATGCTTTATGTGAGGGGATTGGGCATTGATTATTTTACCCTGCAGATTTTTGATCGCTGGGGAGAAAAAATTTTCGAAACTTCGGATCTTTCGAATGGTTGGGACGGGAAATTCAGAGGGAAGGAAATGAATGAGGGGGTTTTTGTTTTTACATTGCAGGCAGGTATGGATAATGGGGAGGTGGTGAAAAGGCAGGGTAACATTACCCTTGTAAAATAAGTTAAGGGAAATAATAAATTCATGCAGGGCCCCATAATACTTTTCTTAATTTTTTTATTCCCTTTTTTTTCCTCCCCACAATCCCAAATTTTTACCGGAGCGGGCGGTTCAATTCCCGATAATGGGAATGATATTTTTTTTCCAATCAATGTTGCCGGTTTAAATCCTCAGAATATCGATACCGTTTTCGGACTGGAAACCGTTTGCATAAACGCAACACACACCTGGGTTTCCGATTTAGATATCCGCCTTGTTGCTCCTGATGGAACCGAAATTATTCTAACCGCGGGCATGGGTGGAGATGGGGATGATTACAACAACACCTGCTTTAATTCCCTGGCCGCAGAGTCAATATTTTCAGGGATTCCTCCTTTTACCGACTTTTTTAAACCGATTGGTTCCTTGGGAAAAATAAATAACGGTCAGAATGGGAATGGCCTTTGGCAATTGCATATTTTGGATACGTATGCTTTTGCCGATTCGGGTAATCTTATCAGCTGGGTAATTTCATTTGGTAACACGCCTGCTAAACCATTTAATTTTTCATCTTCCAACCTTCCGATAATAAAAATTAATACCAACGGCCAAACCATTAAGGATGAACCCAAAATTCAGGCGGATATGGGAATTATTTACAATGGTTTGGGAATTAAAAATTATGTTTCCGATACCGCAAATAATTTCAAGGGAAAAATAGGAATTGAGTACCGTGGTTCAAGCTCCCAGTGGTTTCCGAAAAAACCATTTGGTTTTGAAACCCTCGACAGCAATGGGCTTGAATCGGATGCTTCACTGCTTGGAATGCCTTCACAAAGCGATTGGATTTTAAGTCCTTCGTATTCTGATAAAACTTTTATGAGGAATGTGCTTGCATATAAAATTTTTAATGAGATGGGGCACTATGCAAGCCGTTCACAGTTTTGCGAATTAATGATTAATGGCGACTATCAGGGTATTTACATTTTAATGGAAAAAATAAAACGCGATAAAAACAGGGTAGATATTGCAAAACTTGACAGCAATGATATTGCCGGTGACAGTTTAACAGGCGGTTACATAATTAAAATTGATAAAGGAACCGGAAATGGTGGTGCAGGGTGGGCTTCCAATTTTCCACCGCCAGTAAATGGTAACGGGCAAACCATTTATTTTCAATTTGAGTACCCTGCCGATGGCAAAATAAATTTACCCCAGCAGCAATACATAAAAACATTTGTTGACAGTTTTGAAACTGCCCTTATGGGAGCAAATTTTATGGATTCGGCCACCGGGTACCGGAATTTTATGGATGTGAATTCTTTTATAGATTATTTTATATTGAATGAGATGAGCAAAAATATTGACGGTTACCGGCTTAGCACATATTTATTTAAAGACAAAAACAGCAATAACCGATTGTTAAAAATTGGACCGGCCTGGGATTATGATATTGCCTGGAAAAATGCCGATTATTGCGAAGCGTTTATTGATACCGGATGGGCTTTTAAATTTGGAAGTGTTTGCCCCGATGATTCATGGCAAGTGCCTTTTTGGTGGGAGCGTTTGCTACAGGATTCCTTATTTGCCAATGAATTAAAATGCCGCTGGAATTTTTTAAGAGAAAATACTTTGAATACCGGTACAATTCTTCAATGGATTGATAGCAACGCAGCTTTCCTTGAAGAGGGGCAACAACGCAATTTTTCGCTCTGGCCTATTCTTGGAATTTATGTGTGGCCAAACCCGGCACCCTTGCCCCAAAATTATTCCGAAGAAATTCTACGGCTTAAGAAATGGATTGAAGACCGTTTTTTATGGATGGATGAAAACCTGCCGGGGCATTGCCTTCAGGTTTCAATGAATGAAGCTGGCAATGGGAAAACCGGAATTTCCGAATTTTCGGTTTACCCGGTTCCTTCAAAAGGAAAACTTGTAATAAATTTTAATTCCCCACCTGCCGAAGGCGAAAACCCAAGAATCGAAATTTATAACGGGCAGGGAATAAATTTAAAATCAAATCCAGTTACTTCGGAGCAAACTTTTTTAGATATAAACGGCTTTTCGAAGGGTTTGTACATTTTGAAAATTTATTTTAACGGAAAAACGTATTTCCAAAAAGTAATTGTGGAATAAATCGGCCAAACCACAATTTATACCATTCAGACATATAAAACAATCTTTTCCATCCCACACCCTTTTTTCCCTTAAGGGATCAACGCTCAAAAGTAGGTGGGCTGGTCCCTTCAGTTATAAAGGGTGCGAGATAGAAGAAATTAAAATAAATGTATAAATGGTATTATACCCCCTCATCTTTTTTCTTTGGCTTTTAACTTTTTTTTACCATAATCAGAAAGATACTTCTCCAATTCCCCAAAACTGAAATAGGATTTAAAATCGCCCAAGTCATCAATAGCCCTATTTGCATGGAGGGAGCATTTTTCGATAATAATGGTTAATCCGGTATCCGAAGGAATAAATCTGAAATAATGAAGGGAATCGTAATTGCTTCCACAATTATTATAAAGGTCGAGCATTTGATCATAGCTTTCTTTCTCACCTGCCAACAAGGAATCAGAAGCCAGGGCAGCTTTAATTTCTTTAATTTTATTTTGAATTTTTAAGGTTTTACTGAGCAATAAATCATTCAGAATTTTTTTCTGACCGGCAGCGGAAAAAAATGAATTAAGCATTACTTTTTCCCCGGTTTGCATATCGAAGGTATATGTTCTCTCAAATCCTTCGCAATAGGCGCTGCACCATTCACCGCTAACCGTAACTGAAAAAAAGTTTTGGTTGAGCAGTTCAGTTTTATAATTAAGATCGTTAACCTGTGCCATGGGTTGTCCCGGCATTTTCCAAATATTTTCGAAAATGCTATTTTTCTGTTTTCCGTAATCTAAATCGAGTTCGGATTTTATTAATGTTGAATTGATTTTATCGGCAATTGATGGAATCCCTTTTAAAACAGGAAACACGTAAACATCTTCGGGAAACGAAGGATTTTTTTCAGATAGTTTTTCCACCTGAAAAATCTGGCTTCTTCCTGGCAGGAAGATTCCGATGGAAAGGATTAATGAAAAAAAATAATTCATAATTATAAACTGATATTACGCACATCACTATTTCAAATTACAAATTACAATAATCAAATTGCAAATAAATTCCAATGACCGATAAAGAAAATTCTAAACCGCTAAAGAAGATTTTTTCGATAATAATCGAAAAATCAAAAAAGCTGACGGTTTGATAATTGAAATTTTGATTTTGAATATTATATGTATTTTGATATTTGTATTTTGGAAATTAATGTTTTTGCGAAACCTCAGTTATAAATTCTCCAAAAAATAATCCGTAACTTTCTGGTACAGGTGTTCTCTGTCTTTTCCACGTATGTTGTGTTCATACCCCGGATAAACAAAATAATCCACCTGTTTCTTTTTTTCCACGCAGGCTTTTAAAAACAGTATGCTGTGCTGCCAAACCACCACCGGATCCTGCGTGCCGTGAATCAGCATAAGTTTCCCTTTTAAATTATCAATATGGTTCAAAACGTTTGATTCAAAGTACCCTTCCATATTTGTTTCGGGGGTGTCCATGTAACGCTCGGTGTACATAACCTCATAATAACTCCAGTCAATTACAGGTCCTCCTGCCACGGCTGCTTTAAAAATTTCCGGGTGGCGGGTCATCATCGAAGTGGTAAGGAAACCGCCAAAGCTCCATCCGAACAACCCCATACGGGAGGAGTCAACATAGGCTTGTTTTTTCAGGAAAGAAATTCCCGCCAGCTGGTCTTCCATTTCAACCGTGCCAAGGTGTTTAAAGGTAGATTGTTCAAAAGACAAACCTCTGTTTGAGCTTCCCCTGGAATCAAGGGTAAAAACAACAAATCCCCTTTCGGCCATGTACTGAAACCACAAATCGCCTCCTCCGTTCCAGGTGTTATTAATAAGCTGAACATTGGGACCTCCATAGAGATAAACAATGGCAGGATATTTTTTATCGGCATCAAATTTTTCGGGTTTGTAAAGTCGGCAAAACAAATCATCACTTGAGCTGTTTTTAATGGTAAATATTGTCATCTCGCCAAGCTGAAATTCTGCCAACGGGTTTTCCGATTTTTTAATCAGAGAAACATTTTTCCCTTCCATGTTGAAAACAGAAATTTCTCTTGGCGTAGCTGTACTTTGGAAATCATCCATAAAATAATTTTTATTGCTGCTTAAAATTGCGGTGTGAGTTCCTTCTCCTGAAGTAAGGCGGGTGACATTAAATTTTTTTAGGTCTACCAAGTAAAAATTTCGTGTGATGGGGCTTTCTTCATTGGAGGTGAAAAAAGCTTTTGTCCCTTCCGCATTAAATCCCCCAAAGGAAGTAACTACCCAGTTACCCCGGGTTATTTGTTTTATTAATTTTCCATCCACTGAGTACAAATACAAATGATTATAACCATCCCGCTCCGATTGCCAAATAAACTGATTCGGATTTGAGGGCAAAAATTCCATTGGGTTCATTGGGTGAACATATTTTTCATTCCGTTCCTCAAAGAGTGTTTTTTCAAAATTGCCGGTAGCTGCATTGTAACAATTTAGCTTCAGCAAATTCTGATCTCTGTTGAGCACCGCAATATAAATTTGCTTTTCATCGGGGCTCCAGGCAATGTTGGTAAGGTACTGTTCCTTCGGTTCTCCCGTATTCAGGAAAATGGTTTTCACGGTGCTCACATTAAAAATTCCCACGGTAACTTCATGGCTCTTGTCTCCAGCCATGGGATATTTAATGTTTTTGTTTTTTGCCGGGCGGCTGGTCCAATCAATTATCGGGTAATCGGTAACCATGCTTTCATCCATCCTGTAAAAAGCAAGAAAATTCCCCGAGGGCGACCAGAATGTTCCTTTAGAAATACCAAATTCTTCCCGGTGGACCGAACGACCATTTACAATAGTCTCCAAAGGATCATCCGTGACTTTAATTATTTCTTTTCCGTTATAAACGCATAAATTGTTTTTAACATCAAATGCTATATAGTTAGTTTTTTCTGCAACATCCATATTTTCGGCATCCTCACCAAAATCCCTTGACGACATTACACTTATTTCATTCGTATTAATATTCCATCCAAACAATTTTTTGTCTTTTTCAAAAGAAAATTGAAAATTGTTTTTCCATTGAATTTCCGGAAATTTTTCCTCCGGTTTAAAATTCTTTGCTGCCAGGGCATTATTAATCTGCGCGAGGGAAACAAGGGGCCTTTGTTTAAAATCGGGGGCCGTTGCAATGATCAAAGTATTTTTTGCCGTATCAACATACGAATAGTTATTTGAATTTTCAATCCACATTAATTGGACAAGTTTTGCAGGAGCCAGGGTTGTTCGTTGTTTTACAACGGCCTCTTCCATGGTTAAAAATTTTTTTTGAGATTTGCTGAGTTGACCACATGCCAGAAAAGAGAACAATAAAACAATTTTTTTCATGGAGATAATTTATTATTTAAATGAATAGAAATTACTTTTTTTAGCTACAAAGACGCAAAGACGCAATTGCTGATGGTAATTTAAATTGGTCCTTTGTGCCCTTGCAGCAAATCAAAACTTTATGAAACTAAAAATTAACTTTGCCCCATTTATCATACACCCATTGAATTCAGGCAAAAATAGCACGAACATTTTATCTTCACATTTGCTAATTTAAAACAGGTTAAAATTTCCTTATTAAATGAAATTCAACAAAATCACTCCCCAAATTTTTAAAAAATTACAATCCATTACCGGAGCTGAATTTGTTTTTGCTGATGATGAAAGCCGTATTAATTTCGGACATGATGAAACAGAAGACTTAAGTTTTTTGCCCGAAGTTGTTGTTAAACCGGAATCGGCAAATCAAATATCAGAAATAATTAAATTATGCAATATTGAAAAAATCCCGGTTACTCCCATTGGCGGTCGTACGGGTTTAAGCGGGGGAGCCCTTTCGGTTTTTGGCGGTGTGGCACTTTCGCTTGAACGATTTAATAAAATAATAAGCATTGACGAAAAAAGCCTGCAGGCCACAGTGGAGCCGGGGGTTATTACCCAGGTTTTTCAGCAGGCCTTAATTGATAAAGGATTGTTTTACCCTCCCGATCCATCCAGCCGCGGAAGTTGTTTTTTGGGAGGAAACATTGCTGAAAATGCGGGCGGTCCAAAAGCAGTAAAATATGGAGTTACCAAAGATTATGTTTTGAACCTCGAAGTGGTTTTACCCACGGGAGAAATCATTACAACCGGAGCAAACGTTCTTAAGAATTCAACAGGGTACAATCTTACCCAGCTTATGGTTGGCAGCGAGGGGACCCTGGGAGTTGTAACAAAAATTGTTTTCAGGCTACTTCCTTTCCCCAAACACAATCTGCTTATGCTTGTGCCTTTTTTCTCGGCCGAAAAAGCATGTGAGGCCGTTTCCGCGGTTTTTCGTTCGGGTATAATTCCTTCCGCCATGGAGTTTATGGAAAGGGATGCCATAGACTGGGTGCGAAAATTTGTGGAAATAAATATTTTAGTGAAGGATGAAACAAAAGCACATCTCCTCATTGAAGTGGATGGAAATGATTTGGGTGTTTTGTATAAAGATTGTGAAAAAATTTCGGAGGTGGTGCAACAATTTAACTGTGATGAAATACTTTTTGCAGAAAACGCTGAACAAAAGGAAACCCTCTGGAAAATGCGCAGAAGAGTTGCTGAGGCGGTAAAATCCAATTCCGTTTATAAGGAGGAAGATACCGTGGTGCCAAGGTATGAATTGCCAACCTTGTTAAGAGGGGTTAAAGAAATTGGTGTAAAATACGGATTCAAATCGGTTTGTTACGGACATGCGGGTGATGGAAACCTGCACGTAAATATTATCAAAGGAAATTTGACCGATGAACATTGGAACGGGGAGGTAATAAAAGGAGTAAGAGAAATATTCGCCCTCACAAAAAGTCTTGGCGGAACATTATCGGGCGAGCATGGGATAGGATGGGTTCAAAAACCCTATTTGGATATTGTTTTTAATGAAGCCGAAATTGAGTTGAGGAAAAGCATAAAAAAACTGTTCGACCCCAATGGGATTTTAAACCCGGGGAAAATTTTTATGTGATTCATTTTGACCCGTCTCATTTCTTTTTATCATATGAAACTCCTGGAGAGTAACACTAATTTAATTTTACAAAAAAATTTGCAGCACTATTGAATCCCTCCGTCTCAGTCATCATTCCAAATTTCAATGGCAAAAAACTATTGGAAGAAAACCTTCCCTCTGTTTTCGAAGCGCTGAATTTTTCTTCTCATGATTACGAAGTAATTATCCCGGATGATGCCTCGGCCGATGATTCCATATCCTTTTTAAAAGAAAAATATCCCGGAATAATTGTTCTTTCCGCTAAAAAAAATGGAGGATTTACGGTTAATGCAAACCGAGGAATTAGCAGGGCAGAAAAAAAATATACGCTTATTCTTAACAATGATGTAAAACTTAAGAAAGATTATTTTTCAAACCAGTTCCGCCATTTCGAAAAGTCCGGCACTTTTGGGGTTATGGGGAGCATTTATTCTGTGGATGAAAAATTAATTGATGCAGCCAAGTATCCTAAATGGAATGGGTTTCAAATAAATTCAACCCTTAATTTTTCATTGCTGAATGCTCCACGGGATTTTCAGATTCCCACCTATTTTTTATCGGGAGCCAATGCCCTTATTGACACTGAAAAGCTAAAAATGCTCAGCGGATTCAATGAAATTTACAGTCCGTTTTACATGGAAGATGTAGATCTTTCGGTGCGTGCCTGGAGAATGGGCTGGAAATGTTATTACGAACCCGGGGCCATTTGTTATCATAGTGTTTCAGATACTATTAATAAGCACAACCCTTCACAAAAAGTAAAGATTATTTCGAAGAGAAATAAATTTATTTTTCATGAAATTCATTTGGGCAAGAGAAAAAAATTATTTTGGAAAATGAAACTTTTTTTTCTTTTACCTTTTCGTTGGCTCAAGCTTGATTTTAATTTTTATCAATCCTTTTGGGAGTATTTTAACCTAATGGGGAATGCGAAATTATCGGCAACTGAATTCATGAAACAGCAACCCGCTAAAAGCATTGAGGAAGTGGTTCGTGAAATTCAGGATTCAGTAGATGGAATGGAAAAGAGAATGTTTTGAGGGAATAGAAGCTTTTTTGTTTTTGTGACAAGATAAAAAGTAAATCCTTTCATTTTTTAGAAAGATATTTTTTGCCGTACTTGAAACCCACGTTATACCATTTGACATTTATTTTAATTTCTTGCATCCCGCACCAATGATCTGAAGGGACCAGCCCACTTACTCTTGAGTGTTAATCCCTTAAGGGAAAAAGGGTGCGGGTAGGGAAAGACTGTTTTATATGTCTAAATGGGATTAATCACTCCACCACAACCTTCCGGCTCAGAAAAACCTTTTTTCCATCCCCAACTGAAATAAAATAAATTCCTGCCTTCAAATCCCGGGTTTCAATAAAAAATTCTTTGCCCGAATGGCTTTCGGTTTTAATTACCTCACCCAATATATTGGAAACTTTTACAGAAGCATTTTCCACTTCTTTTTTAAGTAGGATAGTTAAAAAAGTATTGCCTGGGTTTGGGAAAATAGCGGCTTCGCCAATAGGAGAAAATTCAGGATTTACTCCGGTAATTCCCTCCGAAGCCAAAGCGGCCTCTGCCTGAACATGACCTTTAGAAGCCGTTTGCTGCAATATAGCAAGGGTGTAAATTCTGGTAAAATCCCAAATTCCCTTTGTAGAGGAAGAAAAGGTAAAGACCAGGGAATCTCCAACGGTGGCCGGCAGGGTTAACGGGTTGCCCGTGGGACTGGTTAATGATTTTCTGAAAACATTATAGTGCAAAGGCTCTCCATTTGAACCGGTGTAAAAAACAGTGTCCTCGGCCAGCGCAACAAAGAGGCTTAAGCCACCCAAAGAATTGATTGCTTCCGTTTTAATAATAACTGTGGCCCGAATTGAATCCGTCCCAAACTTTTCCTGTACAATGCGAATGCTTGCAGGTGAAGTAAGGGATTGGTAAGGAGAAAAAATAGTGCTACTCGAATAATCGGCCGAAGGAGAAATTACGTTTCCATTTATTACCAGCCGGGGGGTTGAACCATAAACACCATAGTAATTTGTTCGGGCATCATTTGCGGTATCATTTTGCTGATAAATAAGGCAGCCGATATACGGGGAACTTGGATAAACAGCTAAATGCAAAATATCGGGGAAATTGCTCAGGTTGTTATATAAACCAGGGTTCCGGTTTGCACAATTACTACATTTGCTGTTGGTAAAATGTTCCACCATAATTTTTTGATTTACCTGGGCAAAAGAGCTAAGTACAAAAAGGAACAATGAAATCTGGGGGATTAGTTTTTTCATTTTTTTTAAGTTTAAAGGTTAGTATTTTATTAAGATAAGAGTGTTTCTAGTTTATTTTTTCTCTTCAAACGCAAAGGTGGAATAAAGTCCTCACAGAATTATTTTTGCTTTCTTCATGGTCTTGGTGATTTATTCTTGGTGAACTTTGTAGTAAAATACTTTTTTAAGATTACTCTTTAATAAACTTTTTTGTTTCCATTAATCCGGGTCCGCTAAATTCAAATAAATACATGCCGGGGGGCATAGCTGAAATATCCACTTGATTCTTTTCTGAAGTAATTGATTTCTTAAGTTCGAGTTGTCCCTGTAAATTTCGAATTATCAGTATTGAATTTTCTTTGTTGCCGGAAGAAATTCCCCGGATTGAAATTGTTTTATTTGCCGGATTTGGAAAAATTCCCGGGCCTTTTGAAAATTCAATATTTTCTTTCAAACCGGCTGCCGGTAGTGTATGCCTTTGTAAAAAAAGCCACAGTTCAACGGGCTCTGTAATATCATTCGCGGGTTGAAACAATACCGTATGTTTAGCCCCATACATTTTATAAAACCAAACTTCCGATTGCGGATCCCCGCTGGAATATTCAAACCGGTCAATGTTAATAGTATCGTTCGCCAAATCGGGATAGCTAAAGGAGTCGGGATCTGAGTTGCAGCTATTGTTATTTACCCAGAACTGGACCATGGAGTCGGGGTCGAAACCAAAACTGTTTCCCGAAAAAGGAACATTTGTATCTGCAGTACCATGAAAATGGGCAATAGGTATTGGTCGCCCGGGATTAAATGATGTTACTCCGCTTCCTATGGTGCCCGACATGGAAGCAAATGCTGCAATTTTCGCATTCGAAATCAGAGCCATTTTTTGAGTCATGAATCCACCCATAGAAAACCCGCAGAGGTAAACACGGCTGTTATCAATTGAATAATTTGAAATGGCAGTATCAATTAGTGCGTTGATAAAACCAATATCATTCACGTTTGCATTAGGATAATATCCAAAAGAACCCGCTCCTGAATTCCAGGCGGTGCCGGCAAACTGATCGGTTACGGCCTGAGGGAAAATGCAAATGATATTGGCGGTATCGGCAATATAGTTAAACCCAATTCCCGAAAAATTAGTCATATTATCTCCTAATCCATGTAAGGCAATCAGCAAAGACGCAGGGGAAGAGGGATTATAGTTTGGGGATTGATAAACTCTGTAAGTCCTGCTTAAACCATCAAACATCATTGTTTTGTTGGTCCACAGGGCAAAAGCTTTGTGGCCGAAGGAAATACAAATAAATAAAAAAAGGGGAAAAAATTTATTCATTATTTTATTCTAAATAAAAAGAATAGCAAAGGTAAAATAATATTATTGAATTATTAACCATTTTTCCTCACCGTCCGCTGCTCTATTCTTTTTTCATAATTTTTTCCTTCAAAAATTCGTTTGATAAAAATTCCGGGGGTGTGAATCTGTTCAGGGTCGAGGGCCCCTTCAGGAACCAATTCTTCCACTTCGGCAATAGTAATTCTTCCTGCTCCTGCCATGGGCATATTAAAATTCCGTGTGGTGGCACGGAAAACCAAGTTTCCCTGCGGATCGCCTTTCCATGCCTTTATTATTGCAAAATCAACCTTAAATGCATGTTCAAGCAGGTACATTTTCCCTTCAAAATCCCTTATTTCTTTTCCGTTGGCCACCTCGGTTCCGTAACCTGCCGGAGTATAAAACGCAGGTATTCCGGCTGCAGTGGCCCGGCTGCGTTCGGCAAGGGTTCCCTGCGGTATCAGCTCAACCTCCAGTTCCCCGCTTAACATTTGTCTTTCGAATTCTGCATTTTCCCCAACATAAGAAGAAATCATTTTTTTAATTTGTCGGTTCTTCAATAACAATCCAAGCCCAAAGTCATCAACTCCTGCATTATTCGAAATGCAGGTTAAATTTTTTACTCCGCTCTTAACGAGAGCCGCAATGCTGTTTTCGGGAATTCCGCAAAGGCCGAAACCGCCCACCATCAAAGTCATCCCATCTTTAATCCCTTGTATGGCTTCCTCTGCATTTTTTACTGTTTTATCCATAAGCTGAGTTAATAATTTTTCGCCTTGCCCAATAATTTTTTTTAGAATAGCGAAGCTAATGGTTTTTTTAAAATTAATATTTTACTCACATCAACAGGGTATTTCAAAATTGGTAATGCACCACAGAGAGCCCAGCGTAACACAAAGGAAAAAAGAAATCAAATCTGAACTTACTCAAATAGTTTTATTAAAATATTAAATAAAAATTTCACGCAGAGCCGCAATGGTCGCAAAGTTTTAAGGCCGCAGAGCAACCCCCACAGTAAAACTGTGGGGGACATTGCGTTCTTAAAAACGTAATTCGTATTTATTAAAATCAACATTAAAATTGATGAGAATTTTTAAATTTTCTTTTATTCAAATATTCCACTTGCGAACTTGGCCTGCCTGCACGTAGCCGTTTCGGCAAAGGCAGG
>JAHEZO010000122.1 GCA_023250995.1 Flavobacteriales bacterium
GAAGCCTCCGACAGTATTTTTATTTCAGAAACCAGTGATATTGATTTAAATATTTTGGGAAATGATACCATATGTTTCGGTAAAAGCACACAGATAACGGCCGTTGCTACAGGCGGATCAGGAAATTTTAATTTTATCTGGATTGGAATTGGTTCAGGTGCAACACAAAATGTTTCACCCATAAGTGACAGCACTTTTACAGTTATTGCCAATGACGGGAATGGCTGCAGCGATACCTCTAAAATTACCATAATTGTAAACGGACCGGTTATTCCATTAATTACTGGGACTGATACTTTAATATGTTCAGGAGATTATATTTCAATCAGTGCCTCGGCAACTGGTGGAACAGGGAATTATAATTATACCTGGTTGAATCCTCCGCTTGGCAACGGCCCCGGACCATTTTTAGTTTCACCGGCTTCAACCACCAATTATATTGTTCAGGTTTCAGATAGTTGTGGAATTGCCACTGGTTCGCTGAACATAATGGTAAATAATACCCCATCTACTTCACCTATCTGGCTGCCTGATTCGGGATGTGTTCCCCTTACGGTTCAGTTTTCAGCAAGTACTACAGGAAATCCGCCAGGAACAACATATACCTGGATTTTCGGGGATGGAGATTCGGCATTTTTCCCTTTTGTTTCTCATACTTATACAATTCCGGGAAGCTATGTCCCCTCTGTTACTGTTAACAACGGAGCATGCGATTCAACATTTTACAGCTCCTTTTCGGTAATAAATGTTTTTCCTAAACCAGTGGCGGCTTTTTCAGCCACACCTCAGCCAACTACTCTGGCTTTTCCTGAAATTACATTTACCAACAATTCATCGGGAGCCAACGGATTTTTTTGGGAATTTGGCGATGGATACTCCCTGACGGGTGCGGGGTCTCCTGTTTACCACAGCTTTAAGGATACCGGTATTTTTACGACTACACTTATAGTAAAAAATGAATTTAACTGTTGGGATACTTTTGCTTTAAACATTGAAATTAAACCTGAGTTTGAATTCTGGATACCAAATGCATTTACACCGGATGATAAAAACGGCAAAAATGATTTTTTCTCAGGAAAAGGAATTTGCTTTGATAAGTACGAGATGTATATTTTCGACCGGTGGGGAGATGAAATTTATCATACCATTGAATACGATAAGCCCTGGGATGGCCATGCTCACGGAGGGAAAAAACCTGTTCAGATAGGGGTGTACATTTACCTGATTTATGTTTGGGATTGCCTGGGTGAAAAGCATAGTTATTTTGGGCATGTTACAGTGGTGAGGTGATAAGAATCTGGTTCAGCCTGGTGCGAACTAAAAAAGATTTTAACATAGGAAAAGGAACTCACAATAAATTATTTTATATTGTAATTTGAATCCAATAAAGATTTCCTGTTTAATTTATCACCTGCTTTCAATAAAGGTTTTTTGGACACCATTTTTTGTGTTAATTTCAAAATGAATTAATGAATCTGTGACCTGTTGAATATCACAAAAAACAGAATCATTGGGTGCAGTAATGATTAAATCCTTAAATTGAGCAAAAGTTTTTGAAGAAAATAAAATAAAAAAAAGTATAAATATTTTTTTCATAAAATTTGGTTGCTTCGGAATGAGATAAAATTTAATTCCTGGTTTCTTTAAACCTTAGTAGAAATAAAAACAAAAGAAAAAATAAACCTTATTATTTTACTTGTGCTCCAAAGAATCACCATTCATTTCTGTTCCGTTTTGGTTCATGGTGTTTTCCCCGTTTCCGCCAAAAAACCGTTGAACCGGGTTGTTTGGAAATAGTGAAATCAAAAGAATAAAATAAATAAAAAATGAAATAATAAATTGTTTTGATACCTTAAAATCTCCACCCTGAAAAATTAAAATCAAGGGGAAAATAAAAGCAAGGGGATAGCAGGTAAGAACAAACAAACCCGCTCCAGGCCAATGCTGAAATTTAAAAACTATTCCAACTATGTATAGTGCGAGAGTTCCGGTTAAAAAATAATTTAACCAATCGGCAAGCCCTGCTTCTTTATTATCCTTAATCCCGAACATAATTAGAGAAACCAGCATAGTGGCACCGGATAAACAAATACAAATATTTGCCCCCGGAAAATGATTGGCCTTGAAAATTACCCCAATTAATGCCAAAGCCAATGCTGTAATATTTAAAATTTTTTTTGTGTCCATGGTTTTGTAAATTAATTTTCCAAATGTCTGGCGATTCGGTTTCGCCCCGTTTTTTTTAAGTGGTTAATGGCATCCACTTATAACAAAATTAAAAATTATTGGTTAATTAATTGTTGGGGTATGAACAATATATTAAAAAGGAAATTTATCCAAATGAATTTTTATCAATAAGTCAATACCTACTCTATAAGAGTTTTAAAAAAAATTCCTAAATATCTTTTTCTAAAAACGGATACCTGTAATCTACCGGAGGAACAAAAACCTCTTTTATTGTCCTTGGAGAAACCCAACGTAGTAGGTTTATCATTGAACCGGCTTTGTCGTTAGTTCCCGAGGCCCTTCCACCGCCAAAAGGCTGCTGGCCTACCACTGCGCCCGTACATTTATCATTGATGTAAAAATTTCCGGCAGCGTTTACAAGCTTTTTTGTTGCAAGGTTTGTTGCATATCTGTCCTGCGAAATAATGGCCCCTGTAAGGGCGTAATTTCCGGTTTGGTCAATGATATTTAAGGTCTCATTGTACCTTGAATCATCATAAACATAGATTGTTAGCACCGGGCCAAAAATTTCTTCGCACATGGTAGTGTAAAATGGATTTTTTGCACGCAATACGGTGGGTTTGATAAAAAATCCATCTTTTTTATTTCCGGTTCCTCCTGCAAGAATTTCAACCTCTTTGCTTTTTTTCGCATTTCCAATGTATGAAGTAATTTTATCAAAAGCACCTTCGTCAATCACCGCATTGAAAAAATTGGTGAAATCTTCTGTTGGGCCCATTTTAATGGTTGAAACTTCATGCAAAAAATCTTTCTGAAAGTTTTTCCACAAACTTTTTGGAATGTAAGCCCTTGAAGCGGCAGAGCATTTTTGTCCCTGATATTCAAAGGCGCCCCGGAGCAGGGCGGTAACTAATATTTTTGGGTCGGCTGAGGGGTGTGCCAGGATAAAATCCTTACCGCCTGTTTCACCAACAATACGGGGGTATGATTTATAATTTGAAATGTTTTCACCTACGCTTTTCCAGATTCCTCTAAAAACTTCGGTGGATCCTGTATAGTGAATTCCCGCAAAATCGGGATGTGAAAAAATTATATCTCCGGCCACCGGTCCCGAAACATAAATGAGGTTTATTACTCCGTCAGGAAGTCCTGCTTTCCTAAATATTTCCATTATTACATTGGCCGAAAAAATTTGGGTATTGGAGGGTTTCCAGACTACTGTATTTCCCATCAAAGCCACCGAGGATGGCAGGTTTCCGGCAATGGCTGTAAAATTAAATGGGGTGAGTGCAAAAACAAATCCTTCCAGAGGGCGTTGCTCTACTTTGTTCCAAACCCCTTTGGATGAAATGGGTTGCTGGGCATAAATCCCTCGCATATACTGAACATTAAAACGGAGAAAATCGGCCAGCTCGCAAGCAGAATCCACCTCGGCCTGAAAAACATTTTTTGATTGGCCAATCATGGTGGCTGCATTTATTTTGAAGCGGTATGGTCCCGAAATTAATTCTGCAGCCCTGAGGAAAATGGCCGCCCTGCTATCCCAGGGCATATTTTCCCAATATTTTTTTGCTTTCAAGGCTGCATTAATTGCAGCTTTTACATGAGCTGAATCACCTGCATGGTAGTGGCCAAGCAAGTGCCTTCGGTCGTGAGGCGGATGAATTTCTTTTTTATTTCCGGTCCGTATTTCTTTTCCACCAATATACATCGGTATATCCGCTTTGGTATTCCTTGCTTCCTGTATTGCCTGTTTAAGCTGAATTCTTTCGGGACTTCCCGTTGCATAATTTAATACCGGTTCATTGATTGCTTCGGGTACATTGTATATTCCGTTCGACATATTTTTTTAAGAATTAGTTAAGTGGGTCTGTTTTGATTAACCTCTTATAGTTTTTTGTTTAATGGTTTATAAGTTTAGGGTTTATAAGTTTAGGATTTGTTTGACTTATAAAGCGAGTTTAACATTCTACAAATTTCATCAATTTCTCTCCTTAGGGTCACAAGGTTTCCATTTTCTAAATATCCTAAATCATTTGATATTATTAATTGATTCAATACCTCAATCATCTGCCATAGGCCACTTCAAAAAGCCGGGATTTATCTTTTCTGCTCTATCTTGTGCTTCCTTCAGCAACATTGCTTCAAACCGAAATTGAAGCCCTCCGTAACTGGTTTGTTAAACCAAATTTTTCACACTCGGGAAAATCTTTTGTGAATGAGTAAATTTTTGTAATTAATTTTCTGGATTTCTGCCAAACTTCTAACTTCTCAAATGAGTAAAAATAGTCCATTCCATTAATTTCATAAACACTAAACCAATAAACCTATAAACCTATAAACTTATAATCTCATAAACCTTTAAACTTATAAACCTTTAAACTCATAAACTCATAAACTCATAAACTTATAAACTTGTAAACTTATAAACTCCCAATATCAATTCATCCGGTAAGACACATACATTTCAAATTCCGGAATAATTACTGAAAAAAGTTTTCCTTCCGGTTGTGTTACCATTAAGTAATTTCCCCGCATGCGGCCCATATCTGATGAAAACCCGCAGCAGGAATTGTATTCGTATTTTTCACCTGGTTTTATCACTGGTTTTTCTCCTACAACCCCTTCCCCGCTAACAACCCTGATTATTCCACTTGAATCAAAAATTTCCCAATGGCGTTTTAATAGTTGAACGGTCTGTTCGCTTTTATTTTCAATGGAAATTACGTATGAAAAAAAATATTGCTCCTGTGGCAAAGGGGAGTTATTGTTTTCTGCAATGGGATTTCCGGGAATTGGAAAAGTCTTAACACTGATTTTTATCCCCCGGGTTATTTGTGTGGTCATTTTATTATTAATAAAACAAAATTAAAAATTAATTGAAACCCGATTTTAGGGAACATATTCAAAAGCCCCAATATCGGGTTGTGAGTCTCTTGTTTTACCATCGAGGTCCAAAGGAATTGAATCGCTGATTCCCTTATTTATTGCAGCGGATAAACCAAACAAATGAAAATCAAGTTCCCCGGCATTATTAAATACCGGATCGTGAAGCTGGTTATCTACAGTCACTGAGGATGGGTTAAGAACAATTCCGGTAAAATGATTTGCATCAGAAATACTGATATCTGTTTTTAGGAGGCAGTAGCTGAATTTATGTTCAAATAAGGAACCTGAATTCTGATCAAGCTTGATTTCATTTTCGTTTGCTCCGTAAATAATGCAATTAATAAATTCGGCTTTTTCCAATGGCCTTGAAATTATTCCTGTGGATGTTTCGTAATAATTATTTATTAATAATAAAGGAGTATCACGCTTACCATATTTCCAGTAATTGGCCATTGTGCAATTCAAAAACCTGTAGTTGCCTCCATAGGCCAGGGCAACAGTGTATTGGCCGGTATTGGCAAAAACACAATTCGTTGCTTCAATAAAACTTCCTTCTCCTAAAAGTGCAACCCCTGACATATTTTCAACAATGGAATTATTTATTTTGAGGGTAGGCACATTCCACCCGCTCCCGTTTGTATCTACTCTCAAACCGATATTTCCGTTTTTTATTATGGCATAATTTATCTCATTGTTTTTACTTCCCGGTGCATTGGAAGTACCGCCTTTGTTAAGGTTTGAAAACCAAATCATATCCCATTGTCCCGGGACATCGTGATAATCCCATTCCAGCCGGTCGCCCTGAATTACAACCGGTTTTTCCAGGGTCCCTGTAATTTTTAATGTTCCCTCAGAAAGGACAATCAACCCCGAACTTTTATGAAAATAAATTTTTGCTCCCGCATCAACAGTAAGGGTGGATGCCGAATCAACAAATCCATAACCGTAAATTACATGAGGTTTTATGCTGTTTAGTGAATAGTTTCCAAAAACAGGGTAATAGTAAAAATTGGCATCCTGGCCCCAGGCAACAAGATCAATATCCTGTAAATTTCCGTTTGTTTCAAATATTATTGAATCCGATATTACCATTGGATTGTTTACATTATTTGGGTTTACCGTAACTTCCACAAATACAAAAATTGAATCATCGGGCCGGAGAATAATATCTTTGGCCTGTATAGCAGGAACCCCGTCCACATTCATTCTGAAATTTGAATTGTTTCCACTGGCAATCCGAATGGAAGAAATTTTTACCGGACGTTTGTTGGGGTTATATACTTTCAGATATTTTGTAACGGACCCTATGGTTGTAAAAACCGTATCGAAAATTATGGTGTCCTCCGAAAATTCAAGTTTTGCCCCGGCATCCTGAGTAATGATATCTTTTCGGCAGGAAAAGGCCAGAATCAATAATAAAGAAAAGAGAAAAAATGATTTTTTTTTAAGCATTCAAAATTCGAAAATGTTAAACATTCTTTAATAAATAAACAAACTTTCAGCAAACTTTTTTGAAACGGTTTTTTTGCTTGATTTTCCCAATTGAATTAATAATGAACCATCAAAATTAATTTTTTCATTCACCTTAATTTTTGTCCCTATCTGAACGGATAACTGGCGAAGATATTGAAGAAAAAGTGGCGAAGTATCTTTTACCCCGGTTACACGATAATATTTTCCTTTTTCTGCTTCGCTTAATAATTTATATGGGGTTCGGGGAACTTCACCATTTGATTTTGGTATTGGGTCACCGTGCGGATCGTATTTCGGAAACCCTAAATATTTTTCCAGACGGTCTGCCAGTTCCTTGTGTTTGATATGCTCCAGTTGTTCGGCTATTTCGTGTATCACATCCGGAATAGTTAAGTTTCTCAAGTAAAAAAACCTCCCATAATCTGTGTTTTCTCACAATGTCCAATGCCATTTTACTTCCTTTAGCCGTAAGCCTTGCCCCCAGCTTTTTGTTGTAATGAATCAAATTTTTATCACCAAGTTTTTTAATCATGTCAACCGCTGAGGCTGCATTTACTTTAATTTCTTCGGCAATTGCGGTGAGAGTTATTTTGGTTTCGGGGATTAAAGAAAGCCTGTAAATGGCTTTCAGATAATTTTCTTCCGTAAGTGAGCTCATGACTTTTTTTTCACAAAGATAGTTTATTTGGCTAAAATAATAAATTAGGGTACTCTAATTATTTTAATTTGATGAATCAAATAAAATTGTATCATTGCAAAAAAATATAATATGAAAAAATATTTTGTCCTCGGATTGTTTTTATTTATTTCCTCCTTTTTATATTATTCCTGCAAAAAAATTATGCCTGTGGCCCCTAAGACAGATGAGGTATTGGATGGCCCGGTGGAAGACCTGAATGCTGCCCAAAAAATTCAGTTTTTAAAGGGGGATGCAGAATTTAACGATAAGGTTTTTACTTCTGAAAACGGTTTGGGCCCCCTTTTTGTTGCCACCAGCTGCGGAAGTTGTCATGCCGGGGATGGAAAAGGACACCCTTTTACCACTCTTACAAGGTTTGGCCAAAAGGATTCAACTGGAAATAAATTTATGGATAAGGGTGGGCCGCAGCTTCAAAACAGGGCTTTGCCCGGCTACACTCCGGAAAAAATTCCCGGTGGTGCTTCCTCTGCAAAATTTACTCCACCTGCCAATACCGGCTTGGGCTTTTTAGAACTTGTTTCTGATTCCGATCTCCTGTCAATGGCCGATCCCGAAGATTTGGATGGTGATGGAATTTCAGGTGTACCGAACTGGAAGGTTTTGGCTTCTTACCTGACCCCCGGGCCAAATTCAATTTCCAGAAACGGAAAATACATCCACAGGTTTGGAAAAAAAGCAGCTGCTTTTTCATTGTTGCATCAAACCGTTAATGCTTATAATCAGGATATGGGAATTACATCATTCTTTGAACCAAAAGATGTTTTATCCGGACTTGTCATTGACCCCGAAGTTTCTACCCATACAGTAAATAATGTTGTTTTTTATTTGCAAACCTTAAAAGCTCCTTTACAGCGGGATCCCCAAAATTCGGAAGTTCAAAATGGAAAAAACATTTTCATTTCGATTGGTTGCGAAAACTGCCATCGGGAATCTTTAAAAACAGGAAACTCCACTGTGGCCGCTCTTTCAAATAAAGTATTTCATCCTTACACTGATTTGCTTTTACATGATATGGGTAATGATTTAGATGATAGTTATACCGAGGGAAATGCCAAAACCGGGGAATGGAGAACTCCCCCCCTTTGGGGTCTGGGTCTATCACCCATTTCACAGGGCGGACAGTTTTTTCTTTTGCACGATGGAAGGGCTAAAAGCATTAAGGAAGCGATTTTGTTTCACGGGGGTGAAGGAAAAAAAAGTAAGGAAAAATTTCAGTCCCTTTCTCAGTCGGAAATCAACGATCTTCTGAGATTTTTAAATTCTTTATAATGAATCGAAAAGATTTCATAAAAGGAGTAGGGTTTGCTTGTTTGGGCGGGGGTCTCATTTCTTTGCTTACGGATGGGTGCGCAAGTTCTGTGTATTTCGCCCGCTTTATTTTGGAAGGCGAAGGAATTTCTCTCCCGAAAAGTGAATTTACCGTAATTGGAAAGGGGAGGACAAAACAAAGAAAATTTGTTTTGGTAAAATCGGAAAAGTACCCCTTCCCGATTTATGTTTTTAAGCACAATGAAGAAAAATATTCGGCCCTGCTTTTAGAGTGTACTCATAAAGGATGTGAATTGGTTCCCCACGGTGAATTTCTCACATGCCCCTGCCATGGCAGCGAATTCACAAATACCGGAAGGGTTCAAAATCCTCCGGCAGAACAAAACCTGCAAACTTTTAATGTTACCATAAAAGATGAAACAATATTTATTAAGCTCTGAAAAAATTATTTTATTTTTTCTGATGGGATTGGCTTTTTTTCATGCCTCGGCCCAGCTAGATACAACCACAATGGGTCAACCCTCAGATACAAGCCTGAAAAAACTTAACATGGATGCTGTTTATTCCCGTCCGTTTTTATCTCTTGGAAAAATGCCCGTTGCCATTGGGGGTTATTTAGAGGCGAATACCCGGTATGAAAACACAAATGGAATTTCTGAAGGGTTTTCATTTCAATTCAGGAGGATGACAATTTTTCTTTCCTCAACCATTGCAAAAAAAATCAGGTTTCTTTCTGAAATAGAATTTGAAGATGGGGCCAAAGAAATTAACCTGGAATATTCGGCAATTAATCTTGAATTAAACCCGTTGTTGAACTTACAGGGTGGGATTATACTGAATCCTATCGGAGGGTTTAACCAGAACCATGATGGCCCCAGATGGGATTTTATTGACAGGCCCCTTTCCGCAGTAACTATTCTTCCCGCCACATTATCAAATGTGGGTATCGGGTTTCACGGAAAATACTTTATTAAAGATTGGGTATTGGGCTACGAAACATATCTAACCAATGGGTTTGGTGAAAAAATAATTTCCAATGCACAAAACCGCACTTCACTTCAGGCAGGTAAATCTAATCCCGGAAAATTTGAGGAAAGCCAAAGCGGTTTGCCTATGTTTACGGGGAAGGTGGCGCTCAGGAACAGGAAAGTAGGGGAGGCTGGGTTTTCTTATATGAACGGGGTGTATAATCAATGGAGAAAGGATGGCTTAGTTGTTGAAAATAAAAGGGAATTAAAAGTTTTCTCCGTAGATTTTAATTCATCTTTTTTGAACAACAAGATAAGTGTTAACTCAGAGGTGGTAAAAGTGTTGGTTGAAATTCCCGAAACTTACAGCCAGATTTTTGGAAAGGAACAATTGGGCTTTTTTGTTGATTTAACCGGAACCGTTTTTCAGGGACAGGTTTTTGGTTGGGAGAAGGCAAAATTCAATCTCGCCCTGAGATTTAATTATGTAGATTATAACGTGGGAAAATTTAAAGAGACCGGTGGAAATATTTCTGATCACGTTTGGGGTTTTGTTCCCGGGGTTGCTTTCAGGCCGGTGGGTTCCTCGGTTTTCAGAATTAACTACAGTTTCTCACAATCAACGGATTTACTGGGTAACCCTCCTTCAAAAACCGGAACAATTCAGGTTGGTATTTCATCATACTTCTGAACTTAGCAACATTGTATTACTTTTGTTTCCTTAATCTGAATATGGAATTTTTAAAATTAATTGATTCCAACGGATTCGAAATTGGAATTAGCATGCTTTTGGCCAATTGGATGGCTCAAATGTACAAGGCCATTGCCTATGCCATTAAAAACAGAGTGTTTAATTACTCTATTTTGTTCTCAACAGGAAGAATGCCTTCCAGTCATAGCTCAACGGTAATGGCAATGGCCTCCTCGGTTGGAATAATAAACGGATGGAATTCTTCCCTTTTTGCAGTTAGTTGCTGCATTGCGGGGATTGTGATGTATGATGCTGCCGGAGTGAGGCAGGCGGCAAGCAAACAAGCCCGGGTGCTGAACAAATTGATAAAAGAATTAATAAGTGAAGGACATACCCTCAAAAAAATTCACCTTAAGCAATTCCTTGGGCATACCCCGATGGAAGTTGTGGTGGGGGCCCTCCTTGGGATAGGGGTTAGTTTTGGATTGCATCTGGCAATAAATTACTTCGGATAATCCTTCCGGCCATAATTTTGGAAATATTTTTACCCCGAAATTTACTTTTGTTCATCCGAAAATAAATCCTACATTCGCACCCGAATTAAAAAAAATATAAATCCGCTTCGAAATGGTCGGAGCAGCAAAAGAGTTAAATTATGTACTTAACAAAAGAAACAAAAACAAAAATTGTTAAAGATTTGGTCAAATCTGAAAAGAATACCGGGGCTTCCGAAGCTCAGATAGCGCTTTTCACCCACAGGATTAACCATCTTACCGGACACCTTAAAACAAAAAAGAAGGACTTTTCAACCCAAAGGGCTCTTACCACTCTGGTAGGTAAAAGAAAATCTCTCCTCAATTATATGAAGGATACAAATTTGAATTTGTATCGAGAAATTATTAAAA
>JAHEZO010000123.1 GCA_023250995.1 Flavobacteriales bacterium
TATGAGGTCAGCAACTCTAATGAACAAATTGAAATAGCCGGAGAAATACTTGATGAAAGATGTCTTAATTCTTTTGCCTCCGGTCTAAGCTATTTTATCTTAAATGAAAAAGACTTTCCGGTACCCCGAATCGGTGAAATGAAAAATGAATTCAAACATAAAAAATTATTTTATTCAGCAGGATGGGGGGCTCTGATGTTTTTTTTCACTTTATTGCTGTTTAATTTTTTTCTCTTCAGCCATTTTAAAACCAAAAGCGAAGAACTTAATATGAACGTTTTTAGAAGCAAAGATGAACTTGCAAAAATATCTTCACTTCAAAATGAATTATTGCAAAAGCAAATATTTTTAAACCGTTTGGGCTTGCTTGAATCCTCTAAAACATCATTTTTTTCCGATCGCATTGCCTCCCACCTTCCCGCAGAAATCCGTTTATCTGAAATGTTTGTTTTCCCGCTTGAAAAAAAAACTGCCGGTGATAAAAAGGAATTAAATTTTATTCCCAATACAATTCATATTTCGGGCAGGTGCATTAAAAGCACCGAATTTAATGATTGGGTGAAAATCCTGAAAGGAGAAAATTGGATACAAAACGTTAATCTAATAAATTATTCTCAGGAAAATCAATCGGAATTTGGCGAATTTCAGATTGAAATAAATGTGAAATTAAATGATTAAAATAATTTCTTATAAAAAAAAGAACATTCTTTTATTGGCCGGAACTTTTTTGTTTTCCGTTTTGATTTATTATTTTTCAATTGAAAGAACCATTGAACTGGTAAAACTCTGCTCAAATTTAGAACAACAGTTATTGGTGGCTGAAAATGCACCTAAGCGCCTTGCAGAACTTAAAATGCAGTTAGGACAAATTACTGTCAGGCTTGGGAATGAGGGCAAATTCGGAGGTGATGTTCAACAAGCACTGCTGGAACAAATTACACATTATTGCAATGAAAACAATCTGGTCCTGAAAGAATTTCCCCAACCTCTGGTATCCCGGGAACAGGATTATATTGTGGAAACAAATATTATTGTTGTTGAAGGTGGATTTTCAAAGTTGTTAAAGCTGATTTATCAATTGGAGCAAGTTAAAAAAACCGGAAAAGTTGCTGCGGTTTATTTTAAATCGAAAGAGGATTTAAAATCAAAAAAATTAATCCTTACCGCTTCACTGTACTTGCAGAATATTAAAAAATCCTGACCTTTTTAATCCTTCAAACAAAAATTTTTATGAAAAAAAATAAATTGCTTTTCTTTATAGCAGCAATAATTCTGTTTCCAGCCTGCAAAGATATTTTTGAAAGGAATCTTGAAAAAAGCACTATTTCACTTCAAACTCCTCCTGATAATTTAAAATCCAACTTGCTGACCATTGTTTTCTCCTGGGATGAAGTGAAGGGGGCCAGCGAATACCGTTTTGAAATCGGATCTCCAAACTTTAATAATATAACCCAACTTGTGGTAGACACGCCTATTCCGTCAACCCAATTCAGCTATACTCTGAAACCCGGTAGCTATTGCTGGAGGGTAAGGGCATCTAATAATTCAAGCTTTACTGAATATACTACCCGATGTTTAACTGTCGACAGTTTACCCGATCTGGCTTTGCAGGAAATAGTTTTATCGGGCCCGGCAGATAATTTCGCCACTAAAAATCCAAATATTACTTTCCGTTGGTACCCTCTGCTGAATTCGGATGATTATCGTTTTGAACTTAGATCGCCTGATTTTAACGGTTCCCTTAAATTCCCTGTAACCATTTTACAGGATACTTCTGTTTCAGTTACTGGTCTACCTGAAGGAAAATATGAGTGGGGCGTAAGGGGTCAGAATACTCTTTCAAATACTCTCTTCAGTAAGAATAAACTTTTTATTGATTCCACCGCACCCGCTGTTCCACTTCTTGTTTCTCCTGCCGCCAATGATACGCTGGATGGATCTTCAATGGACTTTACCTGGACCCAACTGCCCGACAGCGGTTCCGTTGTTTCTGATAGTGTTTGGATTTTTTCAGATAGCGCTGCCACCTTATTAAAAAAAGAGTATTTCACGGTTGGCCAATCCAGAAATGTTGACACTTTAAATTCCGGTGCTTATTTTTGGAGAATTAGGGCTATGGATGCTGCCGGAAACAAAAGCTCCCTTTCTATACTTCGCAAATTTTTTGTTCAATAAGTGAAAAATAAAAAATTCATATATCTACTTCTACCACTGGTATTATTGATTTGGGGAACTGTTTTGTATAAACTGTTTTTTGATAAGTTCAGAGAACAGGAATTACCGGATGAAATTGTAGTAACGGCTAAAAGTAATTCCTTTTCATCCGGGCAGGATACTTTTTCAATTGTTGCCAATTACAGAGACCCTTTCCTCGGAAATGTAACTGCAAGCGAAAATCATGGCAATAATTCGATTATTAAGAAACCAGCTATTTTGCCAATAGAGGATATTGTTCTGCAATGGCCCACTCTGATTTATGGTGGAATGATTAAAAACCAGCAATCGTCAAAACAACTTGCCCTGGTTAAGGTAAATGGAAAGGAAATAATATTAAAAGAAGGAGAAATGGCCGGATCTGTTGAAATTGTAAAAATTTTTAAAGACTCGGTTGAAGTTCGGATGGGAAAAGCTGTGAAAGTAATTAGAAAATAATTTTTGTTTATTCCTTCCTGCCTCAAAGTAATTTATTTTTTCCTGGAAAATTTATTTTGATTTTTTTCTTTTTAATGGAGAACCAGGATGGTCTTCAAGTTATCAACATAATTACCTAATTCAAATGTTTGATTTATAGTTAATTGAATTTATTCCTGAATTGATTATCAACCATTTGTTTAAAATTATAAAATTGAACCCAAACATATTTTTTTAAGTTTGCTTATCCCCCTATTAAACAGATTTCAAAAGGATTTATTTTGATTTTTATCCGAAACAATAATTTTAATAAAAATTCGAAATTTAAAAGGCTCATCCTTTTCATAATTGTTATTGTTACTCCATTGATTAATGGATTTTGTTCAGCACCCCCAAATGATAATTATTCCGCTGCAATTGATCTTAGCTTAAATCTCCCCGGAACCTGGTGTTCCTCAAATCATGCCTTCACCACCTCGGAGGCAACTAATGATGGCCCCGTTCCATCAACTTCATGTTTCCCCTGGGGTGCCAACCAAAATGTATGGTTTAAATTCAAAGCCACCTCTACCGGCTTTATTAAAGCGGATGCCAAAGTGGATGGAAACATTTCAGGTTTTGGAAATTTGTTCAGAATCGGAATTTCAATTTATGATCCCGCTAATTTAAAATATTTGCCTTGCTCTCCTTCCCCTTATGTTAACGGAGGTGTTGGAACTGCAACCATCACTTTTATGGGTCTTATCCCCGGGAATGATTATTTCATAAACGTTGGCGGTGCCGCTTCGGGTTCATTTACCCTTTGCCTCAGTGATGTTATCACCAATGATTATTATCAGGGAGCAGTGGATGTTAATAGTTTGATGAATAATTGCTCCCAAAACCATGCTTATTCCAATGCAGGTGCAACTCCTGATGGTGTACAATCGCCCTGCTGGTCATCAAGCAATTATTCAAATGTATGGTATAAATTTACGGCAACTGCCACCACCTTTATAAAGGCAGATGTTAAAGTAGATGGAAGTGCTGCCGGACTTGGAAACCTTTACCGGCCGGGGATCGGAATTTGCACAAATCCACTGGTTGCATCTACCTACCTTCCCTGCGGCCCGTTAGCCCAATTAAACAGCAGCACCGGAACAGCCATTATTACTGCAATAAATTTAACTCCCGGAACAACATATTTTATTAATGTTACAAGCTGGAGTGGCAGCATCGGAAACTTTACTCTTTGCCTTAGTGATGTTATTACCAATGATTATTATCAGGGAGCAGTGGATGTAAATAGTTTGATGAATAATTGCTCCCAAAACCATGCTTATTCCAATGCAGGTGCAACTCCTGATGGTGTACAATCGCCCTGTTGGTCATCAAGCAATTATTCAAATGTATGGTATAAATTTACAGCAACTGCCACCACCTTTATAAAGGCAGATGTTAAAGTAGATGGAAGTGCTGCCGGACTTGGAAACCTTTACCGGCCGGGGATCGGAATTTGCACAAATCCACTGGTTGCATCTACCTACCTTCCCTGCGGCCCGTTAGCCCAATTAAACAGCAGCACCGGAACAGCCATTATTACTGCAATAAATTTAACTCCCGGAACAACATATTTTATTAATGTTACAAGCTGGAGTGGCAGCATCGGAAACTTTACTCTTTGCCTTAGTGATGTTATTACCAATGATTATTATCAGGGAGCAGTGGATGTAAATAGTTTGATGAATAATTGCTCCCAAAACCATGCTTATTCCAATGCAGGTGCAACTCCTGATGGTGTTCAATCGCCATGTTGGTCATCAAGCAATTATTCGAATGTATGGTATAAATTTACAGCAACTGCCACCACCTTTATAAAGGCAGATGTTAAAGTAGATGGAAGTGCTGCCGGACTTGGAAACCTTTACCGGCCGGGGATTGGAATTTGTACCAATCCACTGGTTGCTTCTACCTATCTTACTTGTGGCCCCCTTGCACAATTAAACAACAGTGTTGGAACCGCCACCGTTACCGCAATTAATTTAACTCCCGGAACCACATATTTTATCAATGTTACAAGCTGGAGCGCAAGTTTGGGTAATTTCACCTTATGCCTTAGTGATGTAGTAACAAGCGATTATTATCAGGGGGCTATTGATGTTAGTTGTTTAATTAATAACTGCTCTTCTAATCACGCATATTCAAACGCAGGGGCAACACCCGATGGAGCCCAATCGCCTTGCTGGGGATCAAGCAATTATTCTAATATATGGTTTAAGTTTTCAGGAACAACATCCATTACGGCAAATGTTAAAGTGGATGGAAATGCGGCCGGTTTAGGAAACCTGTACCGCCCCGGTATTGCTATTTGTTCAAACCCTGCTCTTGCTGCAACCTATTTTCCCTGCGGCCCTGCGGCACAATTTAATGGCAGCATCGGAACGGCATCTGTAACCATCCCGAATTTAAATTCCTCTACCACCTATTTTATTAATGTAACAAGCTGGAGTGCTTCCATCGGGAATTTCACCCTTTGCCTAAACAGCCCAAATCCTTTATCTTTTGCAAATGCGGGTAGTGATGTTACTGTTTGTTCCGGTTCGACTACCCAGCTAAATGCGAGTGGAGGGGTAAGTTACAGTTGGAGTCCATCAACAGGATTAAGCGGCACCACAATTCCAAATCCAATTGCAAATCCTACTGTTAGCACCACTTATACGGTGGTGGTCACAAGTATTGGAGGCTGTACAAGCAGCGATGCCGTGATTGTTTCTGTAAACCAATCTCCGATTGCTGGTATCAATCCAATCGGCACAACAAGTTTTTGTGAGGGAGGCAGCGTACAACTTTCAGCATTTACGGCCGCTTCCTATCTATGGTCAAACGGGGCCACAACACAAAATATTTCTCCAACAACATCCGGAGACTATGCTGTTACCATCACTGATAATAATGGCTGCACGGCAGCATCAACGCCAATAACTATTTCAGTTTATCCTTCTCCGGTAGCCACCATAACTCCGGATGGTCCCACAACTTTTTGCGAAGGTGGCAACGTACAACTTTCAGCATCAACGGCCACTTCCTATTTATGGTCAAACGGGGCTGCAACTCAAATCATTTCTGCAACAACATCCGGAGACTATGCTGTTACCATCACTGATAATAATGGCTGCACGGCAGAATCAACGCCTATAACTATTTCAGTTTATTCTCCTCCAGTAGCCACCATATCTCCGGATGGCCCCACAACTTTTTGTGAGGGAGGCAGCGTTCAACTTTCTGCTTCTCCGGCCACTTCCTATTTATGGTCAAACGGGGCCCCAACACAAAATATTTCTGCAACAACATCCGGAGACTATTCTGTTACCATCACTGATAATAATGGCTGCACGGCAGAATCAACGCCTATAACTATTTCAGTTTATTCTCCTCCTGTAGCCACCATAACTCCGGATGGCCCCACAAGTTTTTGTGAGGGCGGAAGCGTACAACTTTCAGCATCTTCGGCCGCTTCCTATTTATGGTCAAACGGGGCCCCAACACAAAATATTTCTGCAACAACATCCGGAGACTATGCCATTACCATCACTGATAATAATGGCTGCACAGCAGCATCAACCCCTATAACTATTTCAGTTAATCCCTCTCCTGTAGCCACTATAACTCCAGATGGGCCCACAAACTTTTGTGAGGGAGGGTCTTTAAATCTTTCCGGTTCTGCTGCTTCAACCTATTTATGGTCTAATGGAGAAACCACTCAAACAATTTCAGTTTCACAACCAGGAGATTATTCACTTACGGTTACAGATATTAACTCATGCCAATCCACTGCCAACTATAATTTTTCAGTTCCTGTTCCGGGGTACCGGACCTGGACCAACGCAGGAGGTACTTTTTTATGGTCAAGCCCTCAAAACTGGAGCCCTTCAGGAGTTCCATGTCCATCAGATACAGTGTTGTTTAATGGAAGCATTTCCAATGACTCTTGTAATTTGGATTTTACAAGCTCATCTTCTGTTTCAGGTTTTTTGATTCAAGCAAATTATTCGGGAAAAATCAATGTAGGATTTGCCGGTTCAGGTACTCCCGTTGTTTTTGAAATTGGTGCAAGCCAATCAAATTTTGTAAATTATTTTTCAGCAGGAACCTTTACCGGTCCTTCCTCCCCATCAGACTCAATAATTTTTAATTCCCCTGCTATCATTTCCTCGGGGTTCATCACAAACAAAGGAGTTTTTTACTGGAAATCCGATCTAACTGTTTCGGGAGAGAATTTTATTGTTCCTAATGGAAATAAAATAATCGTTGATGGAGATTTGATTATTGACACCTCCGGTTTCATCCGCAATTACGGTTTAGTTGAACTAAAAGGCGACTGGATTAATAACAGTAAAATTTCATTGAATTCTGATCCTCTAAGCGGGGCAGACACCCTTCAAATTTCTTCTTCCGTTAATGAGGATACCAGCGGTGTTTGCACCGGTTGGGTAAAAAATTATAATTCGGCCGATTCACTCAGCGATGTAGGATTTGCCATTGATGCACAGGAAAATATTTTTGTTGCAGGCCTTGCAAAAATTCAGGGGGACGACAAAGGAGATATTATTCTTATTAAATATAACAAGGCAGGAGATCAATTATGGCTTAAAACTATTCCCGGACCTTCAAGTGATATTTATAATTCTGTTCCGGTATTAAAAGTTGATCCCTCCGGAAATGCTTTCGTTGGGTTCAGAAATAATCAGATTATCACTAATCCCGACTTAACCCAGCAAACTATTTCTGATGATAAGTTAGTAAAATTCGATCCCACCGGTAATGAGCTCTGGACTGCTCATTTTTCAACCGGCAACCCTTCCACTTCTCTTACTGCAATTGAAACCG
Source organism: Flavobacteriales bacterium (assembly GCA_023250995.1). Classification (GTDB taxonomy): domain Bacteria; phylum Bacteroidota; class Bacteroidia; order Flavobacteriales_H; family JAHEZO01; genus JAHEZO01. The sequence goes on from JAHEZO010000123.1 coordinate 7,498, forward strand.
ACCTTTCCGGAAACTCTTATGTAACAGGAACGGTTAATACAAATAATGCCGGTGGCCAAAATAATGGTGTAAAATTTAAAACCATCAAGTTCGATGATTCCGGGAACCAGTTGTGGGTGGCGGTATATGAGGTTCCCATTAACGGACAAGAATATTCGGTAAATTCCATCTCACTGGATAATGCGGGAAATGTGTTTGTAAACGGAGGGGGATTTGATCCTAATACTTTTTCATCCTCAATAATTACTATAAAATATAATTTGGATGGATTGGAACAATGGGTAAAAAATTATTCAGGGATTGAGGGCGGGAAAGATGCCGGAAAAATGATGATTGATGGAAGTGGGAACCCGGTTATTTCCGGAATAAGTTTTTCTCCTGAGGGAATAAAAAAAACCGGTACCATTAAATACGATACCAATGGCAATGAATTGTGGACCACTTTTGCCGAAACTCCTTCAGTTGATTTATCCCCTCTGAATATTTCACAAAATGCTCAAAATGAAATTTATGTTTTCGCTGCTGAAAACAGCAACCCGGGGGCCTATATTGTTTTAAAATATAATTCAAACGGGAATCTCCTTTGGAGATCAAGGTATGAAATTCAGGGCGAAATATTAAGTCAGGGCTTTAAAAATTTTAAGGTTGATGGTTTGGGAAACAGCTATTTCACCGGAGGGACAGCCACCCCCTCTTTTACTCAAACCAATTCTAAAATACTCTCTGTTAAATATGATAAAAATGGAATTTTAGGGTGGACTAAAACTTTTGAAGGATCACCCATTTCAAGCAATTTTGGATTTGGTTTAGCCCTTTCCCCTGAAAACGATATTTATGTTTCAGGGATTTCAGGAACTGCTCCGCAACAGGGTAATGAGGCAGGCCTTTATAATCTTGTAGTTATAAAATACCTTCAGGGAAATATTTGTCCCTCCTGCAGCATTTCTCTTTCGGCCATAATTCAAAACAAAAATGTAAACCTCCTCGTGAATAATGCCACCGCCCCTTATTCCATAGTGTGGTCGGATGGCTCTGTGGTATATAACCGGACAAATTTATTACCCGGAAATTATTCGGTAACAGTTACCGATGCCAATAACTGTTCTCAAACCGGCACATTAAACATTTCCAGTCCCGATCTAACCGGAAATGCTGCCTGCCAGGAATGGGTGCGGTATAAAAATTCTTCCGATACCTTGCTTGATGCAGGCTTTGCGGTGGATGCAAGCAATAATGTTTTTGTTGCCGGTTTAACCGGATTTAAGGGAGAAAACCCCACCGGCCAGGAAAAAATCGCTTTCCTTAAATATAATGAGCAGGGAGATTTGCTTTGGGAAAAATCAATTAACAGCCCCACCGGCTATGCCAAAATTCCCATGTATAAATTTGATTCCAACCAGAATTTATTTACTGCATTTACAGATGTAACCCACTTAATCGGTCCCGATGGGGTTAGCCAATCGGTAGATAATCTTAAAATTGTAAAATTTGATTCTGAGGGAAATGAATTATGGCAATCACAATATTCAAATGTGTATGATAATATTGGGCTTCAATTAGATCAGGTAAACAATGCTTACTTTACAATCCAGCACCCCAATCCGGCAAATTCTGCTTCCGAAAATATAATTGTAAAATTTGATGCTGCTGGTCAAAAATTATGGGAGGTTACTGCTGTTTCAGATAACCCTGGTAGCTCCTTCTATATTGACGCATCAACGGTTGACAACTCCGGAAATTATTTTGGAACCGGAGGAATGCAATTTTTTGATGGAGCCAATTGGCAAAACAAAATGATAACATCCAAATATGATGCTGCAGGCCAAAAAGTTTGGGAAAAGAATTTTATTCAACCGGGTGCGGATTCTGAATATGGAAAAAAAATTATTGCCGATGCATTAGGGAATGTTTTTGTTGCAACAGAGTATTCGGTACAAAATCAGGATGGAACTTATCATTCCGGGAATTCATTGTTAAAATATGATGCTAATGGAAATTTGATTTGGAATATTATCCCTGTTACTCCCGGCCTAGTTTATCCCAGGCTTATGAGTTTGCTAATAAATAATGCCGGTGAAATATATTTTACCTGGACAAAGGACAATGAAAATAATTCTTCCTCAAAATTATTTGTGAATAAATATAATCAGGATGGGCAACTTTTGTGGAATGCAATTGCCGATATTGATGGGAAAACGGAAGATAACGATTTACATAGTAATTTTCTTTTGGATAACAGCGGCAATCTTTATTTTACAATCAATGAATTTACCGGTAATGACAATGAAGTTTTTTCTAAAATACTAACCGGTAAGATTAATAATTCGGGAACCCTTGAATGGAAGAAAACCTTTACCACAGGGGAGAATAAAGCAGATTTTGGTTTTGGCCTGGCACTTTCCCCACAAAACAATGTTTATGTTACCGGAGCGGCCAATGGGAGCAACCTTCAACAGGACATTGAAAATATTGACCTGTTACTTATAAAATACAACCAAAGTGGAAACTGCCCCGATGAAAATGCACCTGCAGGATTTGACGGAGGCACCGTTGAACTGGCCGGGGGAAACCAAAAAATAAAAGGGGATGTGGTAACAAAGTTTAATAACCTTAGCCTGGGAGGAAGCGGGGTAAAGGGGTTGGAGAAGGATGCTGAAATAAATGGAAATTTTAACCTATCCGACCGTGAATTTGCTACGGGAGCTTTAGCCATAACAATAAACAATACAAAACCTAATTCAGTTTTAAGAACCACAGGCTTTGTAAGCAGCAATGCAGGTGGTAAACTTGTTAGGGCAATGAATACAGTTGAAGAATATTTATTCCCTGTAGGATCTTCCGTTGGGACTGAAAGGTACAGGCCGGTGGGGATAAAGCCAACGTCAACGAACCGTAAATTATTTGGGGTTAAGTTGGTCAACAATAATCCTGATGAGGATGGTTTCAATAAGAAATTAAGAAAAGCAGGGATTTATGGAATTAATAATTTTTATTATCACCGGATAACAAAAATTTCAGGAACTGATTCTATTGGAGTTAATTTTTATTTTGACAGGTTTTCAGATGAGGATTTTAATTCTATCGCCCAATGGAAGCCAGAAGAATTTAAATGGCAAAGTTCAATTTGTGGCATAGAAAAAGATTCTCCATTTGTGAAACTTACCCTCCCTTTCACCTTCTGGTTTGATTCTGCAATTTTTGCCTTTTCAAATAATGCGGTCATTAAAATTAATACCAATGATTTAGATGATGCTAATTATACTATTTCTGGTGCCGGATTAACGGGAATGTTTCAAACTCAAACAGAAAATATCTTTACCCCGGACATTCCTTTTTCTGGCGATTCAACTATTACTATAAATATTTATGAAGGACTGGAAAATTATTCTTTAAAATTAATTTTTGGCCTTGATTCTCTTGCAAGGATTAGAAATGTGAGAACAATTTTGCCCGACAGTTTAGGATTTGATACATTTCACCTGGACAGTTCCTATTATAAAATCCTTGATTGGAGAATACTTCATTTTATTAATGGTGATTT
>JAHEZO010000271.1 GCA_023250995.1 Flavobacteriales bacterium
TGGAAAATGGAAGATGGAGAAAAAAAATTTGGCAGAAGTAGTTGGCCCAGGGCAAAATAATGTTAAAAATTTATCCTGAATGAAACAACTTTTCACCTTTATCAGAAAAGAATTCTATCACGTTTTCCGCGACAGGAAAACCCTGCTTATGCTGTTTGGCCTTCCCATGGCTCAAATAATTCTTTTTGGTTTTGCTCTTACCAACGAAGTTAAAAATGCAAGTTTGGCCATTGCTGATTTTTCAAAAGACGAAACTTCAAGAAAAATAATTGATAAAATTGAAGCAAGCAGATATTTTGAGGTTGAAAAAAACGTTTCGGATTATAAAGAAATTGAAAGTGCCTTTAAAGAAGGAAAAATTAAAGCTGCTCTTGTTTTTCCTGAAAATTTTCAAACGGATCTATTTCATCAGAACAAAGCTCAGATACAAATTATTGCCGATGCCTCTGATATAAACACTGCCGCCACCCTCACAAATTATCTTTCATCCATAATTATGGATTATCAGAAGGAACTGATGAAAGGAGCTCCTCTCCCCTACTCCATCACTCCTGAAATACGCATGATGTATAATCCGCAGCTTAGGGGCGAACACACCTTTGTGCCCGGCATGATGGCCATGATCATGATGCTTGTTTGCGTTATGATGACTGCCATTTCCATCGTTCGTGAAAAGGAAATGGGTACCATGGAAATCCTTCTTGTTTCTCCCTTTAAACCCATCATGGTTATTCTGGCAAAGTTTGTTCCTTATATTTTTATTTCATTATTAAATATTACATCCATTCTTTTGCTCAGCGTTTTTATGCTTAATTTACCGGTAAAAGGAAGCATCCTCCTTTTGTATTCAGAAAGCCTTTTATTCATCATTACCGCCTTGGCACTCGGGTTGCTAATCTCCATCAAAGCCCAAACCCAGCAAACAGCAATGTTCGGCTCCATGATGGCCACCATGCTTCCTACACTTCTCCTGAGTGGTTTTATGTTCCCCATCGAAAGCATGCCTTTGCCGCTCCGACTAATTTCCAACATCGTTCCCTCCACCTGGTATTTTATCATTATAAAATCCATTATGATAAAAGGGTTGGGGTTTTCGGCAATTTGGAAAGAAACCTTGATTCTTGCAGGAATGACGGTGGCATTGCTGGCCATAAGTTTGAAAAGTTTTAAAATCCGCCTTTCATGAGAACCATACGGTTTTTACTTCAGAAAGAATTTCGTCAGATTTTCAGGGATAAAAACCTCATGCGCTCTATTCTGATTGCTCCGGTAATTCAACTTCTTGTTCTTCCATGGGCTGCTAATTTTGAAGTAAAAAATATACTGCTGGCAGTGGTGGACCACGACCATTCCTCCTATTCTCAAAAACTTATTTCTAAAATTTCTTCTTCAGGATATTTTAAATTAGTTGGGGCTTATGAATTATATGAAGATGCATTTAAAATGATTGAAACCGATAAGGCAGACCTGATATTGGAAATTCCGGCTCAGTTTGAAAAAAAATTAGTTCGCGAAAAAGAGCAAAAAGTTTTTATTGCTGTTAATGCAATCAACGGTGTTAAAGCCGGACTTGGCGGTTCGTACCTGGGAAACATTATTAATGATTTTAATGGAGAAATAAGGATGCAATGGATTCCTTCAGCCAGATTTAATCAGGGTCCGGTAATGGAGATAACCGCCTCCAACTGGTTTAACCCCATGATGAATTACAAAATTTTTATGGTGCCCGGAATTCTTGTGATGCTGGTAACCATGATTGGCGGAATTATGTGCTCCCTAAACATTGTAAAAGAAAAAGAAATAGGAACCATTGAGCAGATTAATGTTACCCCGATTAAAAAATATCATTTTATACTGGGCAAGCTTATACCTTTTTGGGTTATCGGAATGGTGGTATTTACCATTGGCCTTATCATAGCCCGCCTGGTTTACGGGATTATTCCTGCAGGCAATATAGGAGTGCTGTATTCATTTCTGGCCATTTACCTTTTGGCAGTATTGGGGCTTGGTTTGCTCATTTCAACTTATTCTTCCACCCAGCAGCAAGCCATGTCAATTTCTTTTTTCTTTATTATGATTTTTAATCTGATGAGCGGATTATTTACTCCAATTGAGAGCATGCCCCTCTGGGCACAAGTGATTGCCCGCCTCGACCCGCTGAGCTATTTTATTGCCGTAATGAGAATGGTGGTTTTGAAAGGAAGCGGCTTTGCCGATGTAAAATATCACCTGCTGGCGGTAGTTGGCTTTGCGGTTTTTCTTAACGGATGGGCGATAATTAATTATAAGAAGAGGAGTTGAGATGCAATTTAAATATCTTCGAATAAAAAACATCAAAAATATTTTATTATGAAATCAAAAATTTCTTTTTTTCTACTTTTAATTTCATTCCAACTATTCATGCAGAATGGCATTTCACAAACCATTGAAGGGTCATATTCTAACATGGAAAATGATAAGGTGCCGGGAAAAATTATTTATGATAAAGAAAGCAATAATTACTTTTTTTTAAATTTTTTTTATACAAAAAAAACATTGCAAATTTCCTTATCCAAACTTGGTAACAATTTAAATCTGATTTGGGAAAAAGTGGTTTATGAATACCCCTACAAGGAGGAAGGGGATTGTTATGGAGATAAGTTATCCCATTATTTCTTTACAGTTGGGGGAGGGTTTATTTATTTTTTTAGGGATACCGAATCAGGTGTAAAATCAGATTTGCTGCAATGCAAATTAGATATGTTGGGCAATATTGTTGAGGATTATAAAACAATAATATCTGTACCTAATACCGATTTGTATCGTTTTTTAAGTGGAAAAGAAAATTCTTCTTTAATAATTGTTCCAATGAGGGCTGGAATTCCTGAAAAATACCGGTCAAGCAGATTAGTATTAAAGTCCTCTTTTAAGGAACCCCAGGCTATGTTGACTTTCCCTGATAAAAAAACATTTAATTGTTTTATTTTTAACCCAAGTACCGGGAAAATAAATAAAATAAACGTGCCAATTACCGACTGGGATTCAGAAAATGCGGTTTCTTATTTACAAACCGATGGCAACAATTTATTTTTTAATGAATTCATTATGAGCGGAATGAACCAAACTCAGAATATATATTGTTACAATTTTGAAAATGGAAAGATATTTAAAAACCGATTCGCAAAATATGATTACAAAACTTATAGCATCGCTTCCACAGAGTTTGGCAAATTTCTTTATAAACCAGATTATTTTATTCAATCAGGAATTAAATCAATTTCCGGATTTGAATTGCCCGAAACGGATGAAAAAAAATTGCCAGCAACCGTATATTATAATAAATGCTTGTGGAATAAAGATGGAAAATATGAAATCAAGGAAATTAATACTCCTGATCCAACCAAAGAACTAATTAAGCAAATTGCCATTGAACACGCGGTGAGGAAAAAATTTCTTCTTAATGAATTTGAATTTTTAAAAATCCTGCCAAATAGTGTAGGGGGTTATTTTGTTATCGCAGAACGCAATAGAGATGAATCCTCAATTCCAGATCACAAAATCGGAACTTCCTTTCAAAAGGATGAAGAAAATACCTTTCGAAAATATTTTGCCGAGGAACTTTTGGTTTTTTCATTAAGCGATAGTGGCGAATTAAAATATTCCGCTATTATTAATAAGAGGCACAAATATGTAAGTTACAGGCCAACCCCTTATTTTGCAGAATTCGATGGAAGTTTATTTGTTTTTTACGAAGAGGAAAGAAAAAAAGACAAGGGTGGAAATAACCTTTATTCGGCCGTTGTTAAATCATCTGGTGAGGTAATTTACAAAGAAGGATTGTTTCAGGATTATGATAAAAATAACGTGTTGCATGGAAACAGTTGCATTGAAACAGGGGAAGGCAAAGTTATTTTATGGATTGGCAATCATAAAAAGGGCAGAACCCTTTATAAAGTTGGGTTAAATTAGCGGGTTCCAATTGCTTTTTCTTTCATTTCTGTAAATAATTTTTTTTTTCAAAGGCACATTCAACAAA
>JAHEZO010000272.1 GCA_023250995.1 Flavobacteriales bacterium
ACTCCTTATTCAGATTAAGGAAGGAATTAAAATAGAAGAAACTCTGGAACCTTTCAGATTTTTAAATAATATTCCGACTGAAATTAAAGTTGTAAAACAGGTAAGCCGCCACAACCGGATATGGTTAATTTCCTTTAACGAAACCAAAATAAATATTGATGATTTGATTTTTTCAATAAAAAATGACAGGAATATTCTTATAGTTCAAAAAAACCATCTTCTTAAAAATCGTACCACAACACCGAATGATCCCTCCTTTTCACAACAATGGCAATATGTAAATTCGGGATTAAATGGAGGATTGGCGGATGCCGATATTGATGCAGACCTTGCCTGGGATTTTACCACCGGTGGTTTAACAATAAATGGTGATACCATTGTGGTTGCTATTATTGATGATGGGGTGGACACAAACCATGCAGACATAAAACCCAATCTCTGGAAAAATTTTCATGAAATTCCCGGAAACAGTGTTGATGATGATCAAAACGGTTATGTGGATGATTTTAAAGGGTGGAATGATGATAATAATAATGATGATATTTCGGGAGGCGGTTTTTTTGGCGGATACCACGGAACTTCAGTAATAGGAATTGTTGGAGCAAAAGGAGATAATAATATTGGTGTAGCCGGAGTAAACTGGAATGTTAAGTTAATGATTGTGGTTGGCGGTGGCAATGAAGCACAGGCTGTTTCGGCTTATTCTTATGTACTAGAAAACCGAATTCTTTACAATCAGACAAATGGTGCCAAAGGTGCTTTTGTTGTGAGCACAAACGCTTCCTGGGGACAGGATGGTGGCCAACCCGCCCAGGCCCCACTGTGGTGTGCGATGTATGATACCCTCGGGAAATACGGAATATTAAATTGCGGTGCCACCGCCAACCAAAACTGGAATATTGATGTGAAAGGGGATTTGCCTACCGCCTGCCCTAGCGACTTTTTAATTGCCGTAACAAACACAAAAAATAATGATGTTAAGGAAACCGATGCCGGGTTCGGAATTGTTTCCATTGATTTGGGGTCTCCGGGCACAGATACTTACACCACTTCAAAAGGAAATAGCTATGCAAAATTCGGAGGCACCTCGGGAGCTACCCCTCATGTAACAGGAACCATTGGTTTATTGTACTCCCTCCCATGTGATTCGTTTATGAATATTGCAAAAATCTACCCCGACAGTGCCGCTTTGCTTATGAAAAAATTTATTCTCGAAGGGGTTGATACACTTTCCTCCCTACAGGGCTTAACGGGTACCGGAGGCAGGTTAAATATGTACGGAAGCGTTTTGGCTTTTAATGAATTTTGCTCCACCCTGGATTCTGTATCGTTTACGAATGATAGACAAAATCGGTTAATGGATTTCAAAATATTTCCAAATCCTTCCAATGGAAAAATCAGAATTCAATATCCGGTTATTTCACCCTCTGCCGCAATTATGGTTTTTAATTTTTTGGGGGAAATGGTTTTTGAAAGTACTTTAACTGAAAATGAAAACATAATTGGCATTGACCTTTCTCAACAACCCAACGGACTATATTTTATTTCTTTGAAAAAGGAAGGCGAAATATTGGAGAAAGGCAAATTTGTGATTTCGAAAAATTAAAATCTCCAAAAATTACATACCCGGTAATGGCATGGTTTCATGCACTTCAATTGAACAGCCTGCATTCCAAACCAAATGTGGGTGATGCTTGAGAAGTGATTTTGCTTCTTCCATGTTTTCTGCCTGAAGGATAGAAAAACCGTTAACCCCCTTTGTGCTGTTTTGGCTTTTGCCATCCGGAGTAAGCACTTGCCCTCCCATAAGGGGTGCACCCATATCCACTAATTTGCTTCCACATTTTTGCGCCCAAACCATCCAGCCTTCCATTCCTTCTTTCCTTTGCTCAGGGGTGGAGGTGGCCATAAATTTCATTGCATCATTGTTTGCATGATAGATTACGATAAACTTTTTCATAACTTTTGGAGGTTTTATAAGTGCTGCAATGCACTTTCGATTTGCCTACTCTTTTCGGTTTTTGGCTACCCCGTTTTTATTTCTTTTTAAAAATTTTTGAAGCTAAAAGTGAAAACAACCCCAAAACAACTCCTGAGATTAAGCCCACGATAGGGCCAGTGGCAAGCATCATCAATCTTGGCGAGTCGGGCAGGGGCATTTTTGCCATCATTTCGGCTTCTTGTGGATGGTTTGCAATGTACGAATCAAATAATATTATGTGAGCTGCTGTTATCCAAACTGCATTTAATAAACTTACAAACAAACCGTTTAAAAAATATTTTTCATTGCAATTCCTCGCAATTATATAAGCACAAAGGCCAAAAATTGCAAGCCAGCAAAAGGGTTCAATTTTGGAAGGGATAAAATAAACGGTGGCAAATGCCATTGCAAAACCAAAAAGTGAAAGCTGAAAGATTAATTTTTTGTTCATTAGATTACATATTTTTTTGCAAAAAAGGCCTTTCTGAAAAGTTCAGAAAGGCCTTTTTATGGTAATTTTTAAACTTATTTTACAACATTTATTCTTTGAGTTTCAATAGAATTTTGACCTTCAATTTGAATGAAATAAATTCCCTCTCCAAATTTGGTCAGGTCAACTCCCGATTTCATTCCATTAATTTCCTCTGATACGATCAGTTTACCCAGAAGGTTGAAAACCTTTAAAGTTTTTAATTCGTTAATCTCAGAGGAAACAAAAATTTTCCCGTTAGAGGGATTTGGGAATACCCTGAACCCATTTCCGGATATCATTCCATCTTTAATCCCTGTTGCCCAAAATCCAACCACAACTGAATCTACCGTGCTGCATCCGTTGTAATCGGTTATAGTAACAGAATAAGTGCCTGGGGCAAGGTTTACAATGGAGTCAATGCTCTGTCCGTTCGACCAGCTAAAAAAGTAAGGAGCAGTTCCCCCTGCTCCATTTGCATAAGCAGAACCATTGGTACAGGAGGGGCACTGAGCATCCGAGCCTCCCTTAGTTGCCGTGAGAACGGCAGGTGCTGATATAGTAACGGAGGCCGATGATTTATTTCCAACATTATCAGTAATTGTAACGGTGTATGTTCCCGCACATAGAGAATCTACCGAGGCACCGGTTTGATTTCCGGTTCCGGAATCCCACAAATATGAGTAGGGTGAATACCCGCTTATTGCACTTACAGTTGCACTCCCGTCACAATTGCCGTTGCAACTGATGTTGGTTGCCGAAAAAAGACCTGCAACCACCTTATCTGAAATTTTAAAACTTGCCGAAGTCACCATTCCCCCCGGTGAATCTACCATGGCCTGGGCTACAGCCATTCCTTCCCCGTTAGCATACCAGGCATAAGAATAGGTAGTATCAAAATTCGGGTTATTGGTAAAACCCATTCCGGCAGGCAATAAATTAGCAGGAACCAATAACCAGTTTCCTCCAATGGGATGCATATAAATACTGTCTAATAACTGTTCAACTGAATATTGGCGAATAGTGTTAAATGAATCAGCCGGAGTCACCATTAACCCATAGGCATCCATTTTGCGTGTTGCGTACCCATAATGGGCAATTTTTATTGCGTCAATACCAAACTGAAGTAATTGCGGATCAGAAAAAATAAAATTAAAGTGTGATGTGTCCTGAAAAGAATTGTTAAGTACCGAAGGAAATTTTATCACCTTGCTTGGAGGATTGAAAGGAATTGCAACCGGAACTCCAACTCCGAGGGGGTCGCCCCAAAAACCATCAATCTGAAACTGGCCTGAGCTCAGGGTACCGTAATTTACCTGGGTTCCGTTGTTAACATCCATTGCAATAGTTGAATTTGGAAAACTTGTATCTGCAAAAGTGGTGGATGGATCAACAAAAGCATTTACATCCATCATATCCATTTGAAGGGAAGTGAAATTCCAGGTTTGCATGCCAGTGCCTCCAATTGTAATAGTGTTAGGAGTGGTATCTTTTGCAATGTAAATGGTATCGCCAATGGAGGCCATATCGCTTTGAGTGATT
>JAHEZO010000124.1 GCA_023250995.1 Flavobacteriales bacterium
TATGGGTGATGGTGCAATGAGGCAGGGAATATTGCACGAAACATTCAACATGGCCATGATGTGGAAACTGCCGGTGGTATTTTGCATTGAGAATAATCAATATGCCATGGGAACTTCTGTAAAACGGACATCCAACGTAACGGAGTTGTTTCATGTAGGTAGGGCTTACGACATGCCTTCATTCCCGGTGGATGGAATGAGCTGCGAGGCCGTTCATGAAGCCGTGACTGAATCTTCTTTAAGAGCACAAAACGGGGAAGGGCCCACCCTACTGGAAATTAATACTTACCGGTATAAAGGCCATTCCATGAGCGACCCGGCAAAGTACCGCACTAAAGAAGAGGTAGAGGCCTATAAAGCAAGAGATCCGCTTGAAATGATTCTCTCCACCATAAAAAAAGAAAAATATGCCGATGAAAAATGGATTGAAGCAACGCACCATAAGGTTATGGAAACAGTAGAAGAATCCGTTAGGTTTGCCGAAGATTCGCCTTTCCCCGATCCTTCAGAATTATATAAGGATGTTTATGCCGATGATGATTACCCGTTTATTCGATAAGAAGTATTTCCGTTTTTCAGGGATAAAAAATTTCGGGCCGCACTTTAAAGGTCTGAAATATTTTCAAATTTCTTTCTTTTCAGGCTTTGTGTTTTTTCTTCTTTTTGCGCTTTCTTCCTGCAAAATAAAATATTCTTTTACAGGGGCCTCCATTGCTCCCGATGTAAAAACAGTATCAGTAAAATATTTTCCCAGTTTTGCCCCTCTTGCCAAGCCTACCTTTAGCCAGTTGTTTACGGAAGGGCTTCGGGACATTTTTTTAAAGCAAACTCAATTAAACCTGGTGGATAATTATGGCGATTTGCAATTTGAGGGAGAAATTACCGATTACAGCGTTCAACCCGTGGCCATTCAGGGAAATCAGACAGCCGCACTTACCCGCTTAACTGTTGGGGTTAACATCCGTTTTGTTAATACGAAAAACACTACCCAGAATTTCGAAACTAAATTTTCGCGATTTGCCGATTTTGATCAATCCAAAGGACTTTCTTCGGTGGAAGATCAATTGTTGCGTGAAATAAATTCACAGCTCGTGCAGGATATCTTTAACAGGTCGGTGAGTAATTGGTAAAAAAATAAAAGCCCGGGTGACAAATTGAGACAAGCCGGGAACGTTTACAAATGCTTCAGTGAAGTTTTTACCAGCTCCTCCACAGAAATATCCACCCCTTTTTCTTCAGCAACCTTTCGCAGTACCTTCTGAATTGAAATTTTATCAAAACCCAAGGAAGTAAGGGCAAATAAAGCTTCTTCCTTGTTTTTATTTCCTGCGGGATATGCAGAAAAATTATCAGAACCGAATTCTTCCTTGCCCAGCTTACTTCTAAGCTCGGCTATAATCCTCTCTGCCACCTTGGGGCCAATTCCCTTAACTGTTGATAAGGTTCTTACATCTCCTATCAAAATGGCTTTTTGTGTTTCGGCAGGCGAAAGGGTGGATAAAATCATTTTTGCCTTGCTCGAGCTAATGCCCGAAACCGAAACCAGATTCCGAAACAGAATTCTTTCCTGTACATCAAAAAAACCATACAATGATTGAACTGTTTCTCCGGTATGCACGTTTTCCTGAATGGATAAATGAGTAAAAAGTTTACATTTCTCTCCCGGATTAACTGTAGAAATTTTTGAATAGGTATTCAACGAAACATTTACCAAATAACCAAGGCCGGAGCAGTCAATGACCACATAGGCAGGGTTTTTTTCAACGAGCTTTCCTTCAATCTGGGTTATCATATCTGAATAAAAAAAAATTTCGTGGGATTTTGTTATTTGGCGATTTATCGGCTAATTATTTATTCTGAGCATCATTAACCGCAATGGTTACCATGTTCACAATTTCTCTCACCGAACTTCCCAGCTGAAGGATATGAACCGATTTTTTCATGCCAAGCAAAACAGGTCCAATAGCTTCGGCAGCATCCAGTGCCTGCGTCAATTTATAGGCAATATTTCCGGACGAAAGATTTGGGAAAATCAATGTATTCGTTTTTTGCTTTGCAAGAACCGAAAACGGGAACATCTCAGCCATCAATGAATTATTGAGAGCAAAATTGGCCTGAATCTCTCCATCCACCACTATTTCGGGATATTTTTTGTGTAAAATTTCAACCGCTTTTCTAACCAGGATGGCATCCTCCCCATCGGAAGAACCAAAATTGGAATATGAAAGCATGGCAATTCTTGGCTTGATGTTAAACTGCTGAACGGCTTTTGCCGTAAGAACAGTTATTTCCACCAACTCCTCGGCTGTTGGGGTTTTGTTAATAGTGGTATCGGCAAAAAACAATACCCCCTTTTTACTAATCATAATATACATACCGGCAATAACACCTGAACCTTCTGCTTTCCCGATAACATGAAGAGCGGGGCGGATGGTACTTGGATAATTTCTTGTAAGCCCCGAAATGAGTGCATCCGCCATTCCCGCCTTTACCATGGCAGCGCCAAAATAATTTCTTTCGCGCATAACTTTCCGAGCCTCAAAAAGAGAAAACCCCCTCCGTTTGCGGGTTTCAAATAATGAGTCGCCAAAATTATTTCTGAGTTCTTCCTGGTCATCGCTTTTGGGGTCAATGATTAATACGTTCTGCAGGTCCAGGTTGAATTCTTTTATCAGCCCAATTATTTTTTCTTTTCTTCCCAGCAATATCGGGATGGCAATGCCTTCATCTTTTACAATTTCAGCGGTTTTTAAAATTTTATATTTTTCCGCCTCGGCAAATGCCACTCTTTTGGGATTTTGTTTCGCTTTCTGAACCAACTGCCTCATCAACTTATCATCAGAGCCCATTCTTTTAATCAGCTCCTCTCTATAAGCATCCCAGTTGGTTTCGCTGAAAGCGGGATTAGCCACTCCCGAATCAACTGCGGCCTTTGCCACGGCAGGGGCCACTGTGGTTAACAAGCGGTGGTCTAAAGGCTTTGGTAAAATGTATTCTTTTCCGAAGGTCAGGTTTTTGGCTCCGTACGCCTCGTTCACTGCTTCCGGAACATGCTCCTTGGCCAAATTAGCAATGGCGTATACAGCGGCAAGTTTCATTTCCTCGTTTATGCAGGTGGCTCTTACATCAAGTGCCCCGCGAAAAATAAACGGGAACCCCAAAACATTATTTACCTGGTTCGGGTGGTCGGAACGGCCAGTTGCAATGATAATATCCGGCCGGGAGGCCACCGCCTCTTCATAAGGAATTTCGGGGTTTGGATTAGCCAGGGCAAACACCACGGGATTTTTTGCCATGGTAAGAATCATTTCTTTGGATAAAATGTTTCCTTTGGATAACCCCAGAAAAACATCGGCCCCAGCGAGGGCGTCCTGTAGAGACAAGGCATGCTGTAGAGACAAGGCATGCTGTAGAGACAAGGCATGCCTTGTCTCTACAGCAAAAAATTGTTTTTGTTCATCCAGGTCTTTCCTGGTTTTTGTCAAAAGCCCTTTGCTGTCGAGCATTAAAATATTTTCCTTTTTTGCCCCCAGGAGGAGATACAATTTTGCGCAGGAAATGGCAGCCGATCCTGCTCCGTTTATCACAATTTTAACCCGATCAATTTTTTTCCCTGCTATTTCCAAAGCATTTATCAATGCCGCACCTGAAATGATTGCAGTACCATGCTGGTCATCATGCATCACCGGAATCTGCAATTCATTTTTCAAGCGCTTTTCAATTTCAAAGGCTTCGGGGGCTTTAATGTCTTCGAGATTTATTCCTCCAAAAGTGGGGGCAATTGCTTTTACGGTTTTGCAAAAACTATCCACATCCTTTGCATCAACCTCAATGTCGAAAACATCAATATCGGCAAATATTTTAAACAAAACGCCCTTCCCTTCCATTACGGGTTTTGATGCTTCGGGGCCAATATCTCCCAAGCCGAGAACTGCTGTACCATTTGATATTACTGCCACAAGGTTTCCTTTGGCGGTATATTTATAAACGTCTTCTTTATTTTCGGCAATTTTTAAGCAGGGTTCAGCTACTCCGGGTGAGTAGGCCAGGGATAAATCGCGTTGCGAACTGTAAGGTTTAGTGGGAAGAACTTCTATTTTTCCGGGTTTACCCTCGGAGTGATAATCGAGGGCATCCTGTTTTAATGTTTGGCTTGAGCCGGCTGTTTTATGATCCATAAAAAAGTTGGAGTACAATATTACAAAAATTCATTCGGCAAAATCTGAATCGCACAAACATTAAAGTTTTAATTTTTAGAAACCAATTCCGAAAGAAAAATCCATTCTGGGAATTAACCCGGGATGCGTCTCCGTTTGGATGTCAAGAACATTCATTATTTCGTATTTATTTACTGCAGCCGTAATTAAAGAAACCATAAATACAAGGTGACTTTCGTTGGGAGTTTTAAAATCAATTCCTACATCGAAAGAACCTGCACCCCCGACAACAGAAACGGATCTGTTAAAATCAAGAGCCGCTGAAAAATCATCATAAAAAATAAAACCGGCTGAAAGATTTGAAAGGAAATTGAATTCTTTATTCCATAAAGGAATTTTAACACTAGCAGAGGGTCCGTAATATCCTCTGGTGATTATTTCACGGAAAATTATTTTTTTTTCAAATTTCACTCTTTTTTTGTATTGAAAAAAAGAATACTTCATCCCTAATCCGAAATAATCCACAGGATAATAACAATAATTTATTCCCATATTTAACCCGTCAAAATTTATCAATTTACTAAACCCGAAATAAATTCCCCCGCCAAAACGGGCATTTTTTTTAATAATACCCGCGGTATCGGAAAACAAAATCTGTGTAACCGCTTTTTTTGAATTGCCACCAAAAATATCGTGCACCGGAAAAAATAATACCGGAAAATAAAAGAAAAAAATTTTAGTTAACAGGATAGTTTTTTGTAAAAAAATCAAGGTAATCCTCCACTTTTTTCTGGTTATAAAAAACAGCAAAATTTTCGTAAGAAATTACAAAAAGCGAAAAGCCTTTGGAATTAATTTCTTTTAGCTGGCCGATATCTGATTTAAATGTTTTAAAATAATTAACGGCTGAAGGCATATCATCAAAATACTTTATTGAAATCATTTGATAATTATTGTCGAGAAGGGCATCGCTGACGGCAAGGTTGGCAAGCGAAAAGAAATTGCCGTTAAAATCGGAAATTGAAATTTTAATTTTGTTTGCATCCTCATTCATGGGAATAATGAGCACAAAGCTATGCTTTGATTCAGGTTTAAACCGGTACAAAGGGGCAGCAGAATCGGGGTTTAAGCCGGGAGGTTTTTGTTTCATCAAATCAAGAATTCTTTGTGCTTCAGCCGCCACATCATCTTTTGGGTGTAGAGCTACAACCTCTTTAAGAGCACTTTCGAAGGAAGTCAAATCCTGTGATTTGCCTACTGAAAGGGCTTTAAGGAAGTGAAATTTTTGTGCAAACTGGTTTTTGGGGAAAAGGGAATCGGAGCCAATACATTTGGAAATTACCAAGGGGTATTGTTGCTCTTTAAACAGTTGAAAAGACTCTTTATAAAGATTCTCCGCTTTTGATTTTTCGTTTTGAATATCAATAAAATAATCGGGGTTTACTATGATTTTCGCATATTCACTTGCAGGAAACTCTTTTAAAATTTTATTCTTGTAATATTCTGCCCTTTCATTGTTGTTTTCTTCCGAATAAATTTTGTAAAGCTGATAACAGGAAGGTAAAACAAAGCGGCAGGTATCAAATTTGGAGATGAGTTTTTCGAATGTTTTTTTTGCCTGCTCGTTATCTTCAAATTGTTCGCGGTAAACCAGCCCCAGGTCAAAATAAGCTTCAGCCGATTTATTCATTGATCTATTCATTTTTTCTTTATCCAGAGGAATATTTTTAAGATAATAATTCCGGTCTTTTGCGTTTGCCTTTGACGTGTCTTTTTCTTCCAGTTCAACAAGCTCTTCCTCGGAAGATCCTGCTGAGGCAATGTTTTTATTTTTCCTTCTCCAGTTATCTTCACCAATTCTGTCGCCCCATACTTTTTTAAATTCTGAAAAACCAAAACCAAGTGTGGATGGATTATAAAAGTACCATTCACTTCCGGAAGCAGCACCCTGCTGAGGCGGATTTTTTATTTGCGGAAGCAGGGCGTTTTGCTGGGTTTCAAACTTTTGCTGTTCTTCCTCCTCAGTAACCTTTTGAATGATGCCATCGATTTTTTTATTCCTTTCCTTTTCTGACAGGCCCGCAAGTGCCTGCAAACTATCTTCCCTTTCAATAATTAAAATATTTTTTACAAGCTTGGTTAAACTGTTTCTTTTCGAAACAATGGCGGAATAATCATCGTGATCTTTATTCAGAAACGCAATGGTGCTGTCGTAATAGGTTTGTGCCGGCTGATATTGTTTTTTTGAAAAATAAAGTTCGGCCAGGCGTAAAAAAGTGCGGCCTTTCTGATTGTTATTGGAGGTGCTTTTTTGGGCCGAAAGCTTAAGATATTCTATCCCTTTTTCCTGGTTTCCCTCTTTAAATTCTATATCAGCCAGTGCATAATAAATCTGATCGAAAAATTCTTTGTTTTTTTCATCTTTCATCATTTTCAGAAGCTCCTTTTTAATTCCTGCGCTGTTGCCTGCCCCCACATCAAAGGCCATGGCCCGGTTTATCTGGGCATAAAATTCCATTTCATATGTGGGCCTCATTTTTAACACCTGCGAATAATATCGGGTGGCCATCGGGTAGTTTCCTTCTTTCTGATAAAGCTGCGCCATGATAAACAGCAGCCGCACCTTTCTTTTTTTCTTTTTGGTAAAAGAAATACTATTAGTTAGCTCCGAAATGGCCTGGGGATAATTTTCCTGCCTTATATAAAAATCGGCATAAACTCCAAAATAATCGGCTTTGAGCCGCTTGGGGAAAACATGGTTTTCGGCCAAAGCTTTTTTCTTTTGTTCTGCTGCGGTAGGCTTTTTTGAGGTGGCGGGTTTTTTACCTTTATTATCCGTCTTTTTTTTCGTTTTATTTTCTTCTTTTAATTTGCTCTCTTCATTTTTTAATTTTAATTCTTCCTCGGCCTTCAAAGATTGAGCAATGCCGGTATCCGTAGCTTTTAAATCTGCTGTAAGAATGCTTAAATATTTATTGGCATTATCAAAATCTTTTAATTCAATGTAAGAACGAACCATCCAAAGTAAGGCATCATGTTTTATCTCTTTGTGTTTAAAATCTTTGGCAACATACTCAAAGGTTTGTAATGCTTTATGATATTCCCGTTTGTAAAACTCGGCTTTCCCAACCAGCATATAGCAGTCATCAATCCAGTCGTTGTACTCCACTTCTTTAATGTACATGGAATGTCGTTGCACTGCCTTTGAAGATTTTTTTATCACATTATCCATTTGGGAGTAGGCGCTTTTAGCCGAACTTTCATCACCATAAATAAATACCGGGAGAATTTTGGTGTAATCATCCTTGTTGCCCGACTCAATGTTAAAAATCCCCTCCTTAAAACTTTCGTTTCCGTTAAAATAGATATTATAACGGGTGGTGGTGCTATGATAGGCCCTGTTCTGCCAGTTGTTTTTTTGCTGTGAACAGGAGGAAAAAATAAAAAGGAAAAACAAACCCGGGGCAACAACACCCATAAAATTAATTGTGCCCGAAAAAGAAAAAAATGACCGGACGAATTTTTGTTTTTTCAAGTTGAACAGAATGAGAAAAGGGGCAAACGAAAAAAGAAAAAATATATTTTGGAAGGCAAATATGGTGAAAAGATGCGAATTGGGATATTGCGGAGGAGGATAAAAAAAGTGTGGAATTTATACCATTTGGACTTTTATTTTAATTTCTTCCTTCCTGCAACCATGATCCATGAACGGAAAAGCCCACTAACTCTTGAGGGTTGATCCATTTAGTGAAAAAAAGGTTGCTAAGAATTAAAATAACAGGTTTAAACCGCATATAACAGTAAATATATCAGGAAAAAAATTTTAACATCCGGGGGACAAAGGATTTTCACCCACCCTCCCATTTTCACAATGAATTCTCTTTGCAACTTCGTGTCCGCTGTTTCTCCTTGTTGAATATTTTTTTATGAGAACCACAATTGAACGCTGATAACTCAGATGATTTTGATAAACAAAGATAATTTGATAACACTCTGAAAGCAAACAAAAAAATCATGCTAAACCAAAACCAGTCAGTGCCATCAGCTTTCCATTTTTACCCCTTTCAGGAAATCTTTCTTACTTCGATGGTTTGTAATTTGGTTCGTAATTTGTTGTCGTAACTTCCCATGCTTTCTTACACCCCCGCCTTTTTTAAAGCATCAACAAACAAAAAAACATCTTCAAAAGAATTGTAAAGAGGAACCGGGGCGGCCCTGATAACATCCGGCTCCCGCCAATCGCATATAACCCCTTTTTTTATCAACCCGGTAAATAGTTCTTTGTTGCTGTTTTTTACTCTTATTGATAATTGTGCTCCCCTCTGCTCAGGATCTTTTGGTGTTATGATTTCAATCGAACTGTTTTGCAAATCATCCAGCAAAAACTCCATAAACCCTGTGAGAAGGCGACTTTTATTACATAAGTTTTCCATTCCCGCTTCATCAAAAATATCGAGCGATGCCTTTAAGCTTGCCATAGTTAGTATCGGGGGATTGCTCAATTGCCACCCTTCGGCTCCATTAATTGGACTAAAAGATGAGGGCATTGAAAAACGTGTTTCTTTTCTGTGTCCCCACCAACCGGCAAACCTTGGCATTTCTCCATCCATTGCAAAGTGTTCATGCACAAAGCACCCTGCTATGCCGCCCGGTCCGCTGTTGAGGTATTTATAACTGCACCACACTGCAAAATCTACATTCCAGTCATGAAGCCGTAGCTCAATATTTCCGGCAGCATGAGCCAGGTCGAATCCAACCAAAATATTTTTTTTATGGGCCGCTTCGGTAATGAGTTTCATTTGAAAAGCCTGTCCGGTGTAATAATTTACGCCTCCCAGCAAAAGCAAGGCAATAGAATCTCCCTGCTCTTCAATAATTTTTAAAATATTTTCTGTCCTTATCCAATTTTCATTCGGTTCCGGTGAAATTTCCAATAAGGAATTTTCTAATGAATAACCATGAAAATGAATTTGGGATTTTACTGCATACTGGTCGGAGGGAAAAGCATTTTGTTCAATAACAATTTTGTTTTTTAACATGGTAGGCCTGTAAAAAGAAACCATCATAAGATGGAGGTTCACGGTAAGCGAATTCATAACCACCACCTCCACGGGTTTTGCATTTACTACTCCGGCCATTTTTTGAGTAAGAATTTCGTGATACGGCATCCATGGGTGTTTGGCATGAAAATGACCTTCTACGCCTAACCTGGCCCAATCATCCAGCTCCTGATCAATGTATGATTTGGCGCTTTTGGGTTGCAGTCCAAGTGAATTTCCGCAGAGGTAAATAAGATGATTTCCTTTTGAATCTTTTGGAAAATGAAATAATTCACGGTATTTTTTAAGGGAGTCTTTTTGATCCAACCCCTTTGCAAAAGAAAGATGGTTTTCAAAAACCGTTTTTGCCTGATTCATTCGTTTTTCGGGAAATATTTTTTGTTTACAAAAAGGAATTTTTTTCCAACTTGAGCCATTGAAGGGCGGATCCCGATAAGAGATTTTCTTTTTCGGTTGTCGCTAGTTTCATCGATTCTATTAACTCTCCCGGGGTAATTTCACCTAAAGGAAAAGGATAATCGGAGCCGAGGGCAATTCTTTCGGTGCCAACTAATTTTATTAAATATTCCAGCATCAATGGCTCATGAACCAAAGAATCGTAGAAAATTTTTTTCAGATATTTTTTTGGCGATACAGGATTGTCCACTCCGCATAAATCTGGCCGCATGTTAAAGCCATGCTCAATTCTTCCAAGGGTAGAAGGAAAGGAACCACCCCCATGGGCAAAGGCAATCCTCAAATGGGGCAGCTTTTCCAGAACACCCGAAAAGATTAGAGAGCAAATGGCTCTTGATACTTCGGCCGGCATACCCACCAGCCAGGGCAGCCAGTATTTTTGCATGTGTTTCTCCCCCATCATTTCCCATGGATGAACAAAAACCGCCATGTTCAGTTTTTCGCATGAGGAGAAAAAATCAAAAAACTTTTTTTCTCCCAGATTTTCCTGATTTATGTTTGACCCTATTTGCACCCCTGCCAATCCAATTTTTTTACACCGTTCAAGTTCTTTAATGGCCAGTCCGGGTTCCTGCAATGGCACTGTTCCCAGGCCAATAAATTTTTTAGGATATTTCAGAATTATGCCGGCAATGTGGTCGTTTAGGAAACAAGAAGTTTCAAGACCATGTGGGGGGGTGGCCCAGTAATTAAACATTACGGGCACCGTGGACAGAACCTGCACATGTACTCCCGCATTTTTACAGTCAGCTATTCTTGTTTCGGGCGACCAGCAATTTTCCTCCACATCCCTGAAAAATTTCCCGTCATCACGCATCATTTTGGCACAGCAGGGTTTATAGTGATTGAGCTGAATAAAACCTCCGTAACCAAACTTTTTTTTCCAGTACGGAATCTCCCGGGGGAGAATATGCGTGTGAATGTCAATTTTTAATATTTCCACCGGAGGAGAAATTTTGGGCATGGATTTTTTAACTTATGTAACTGAAGTTACGAAAAAACATTAATTTCCAAAATACAAATTTCAAAATACAAATAATAATCAATATCAAAATTTCAACTTTCAAATTGTCTGCTATCTTGATTTTTCGATAATTGTCGAAATAATCTTCTTTAGCGGTTTAGAATTTTCTTTATTGGTCATTGGAATTTATTTGCAATTTGATTATTGTTATTTGTAATTTGTAATTTGTAATAGAGATGTGCGTAACATCAGTTATTTAATAAAAACAATCCAAGGATTATACAGATATTTAAATAAAACAAATCTTTTCAAAAACAAAGAACCTTCCTTTACT
>JAHEZO010000273.1 GCA_023250995.1 Flavobacteriales bacterium
ATTCACTCATGAGTTTAACTGCTTCATCCGATTTCTGTATATTTCCGAGCAAAGTAAGAATTATTTTCGCTGGATTTATCTGAAGCTGGTCGAGCACAAAAAGCAAATAATAAACAATATCCTCTTTTTCATGATAATAAAAGGAATTGAAAAAAAGAAGTTTGCCCTGGTTAAAAATTATTATTTCAAAAAAAGAATTTTTTCCTGCTTGATTGTTTTGAAAAAAATGAAGATAAACTTTCAACTCAGATTTAAATTTATTTTCAATATAAAGTGATTCTAAAAGGGAGGAAGAATAATGTGCAACCTTTACATTTGGAAAAACATTTTTATATAATTCATTAAGGGATTCGGGCGCTTCATAAAGGCAAAATATTTCCGCTTCCTGCAAAAAATCTGAATTTGCAGAAGTAACGCTACCGGAAAAATTAAATTCAAAAATTTCCTGTTTCCTGTTTTCGTCAAAAAGGGGGGATGGAACAAGAGTACATTTTTCTGTGTTCAATCCGATTGAAACCGATTTGAATTTTAATCCAACCACAGGGGAGCGGAAAACCTGTTCTTTAAACCGGGAAGAAAAAATATCGAATTCTGTTGAATTTCTACCTCCGGCAATATTTAATGAAATTTCAGGAGAAACATTTTTAAAATTATAATCTCCTAGTGCAACCAACCGGTTATTAATTAAATCGAATACCCCGTAATATAGGCTTTGGAAATTTCCAACCAGGGCCAAATGACAATGAGTGGAATGTTCCTTATCAAAGCCTTTATCAAGGAGAAGAAAGTCGGAGGATTTGTTCTCGGTATTCAATTTTTAAGAAAATGGACGGATGGCTTAAAAAAATCTAATTTTAAAAAATTTTTTTGCGGCCAATCTTAAAAAAGCGGAAGTGAAGGTCCAAGGATTGGCTTCTTATAAAAAACTACTCTCCCCAGTTACCGCTTGTATTGGGGTCGATCATAGAACCCACTTTAAGGTCAATTTCACCCCGGGTAAGTGTTGGATCGAGGTCGTTCAGAATGGCTGTTTTTCGGGCAACTACTTCAAAAACCTGTACTTTAACCTTGTTGCGTTCAATTTCCCCCGAATTGATTTCAAATCTTGAACCATTTCCAAATGGAATAAAAGGAATGGAATCAATGGAAAAAGAGTTTCCTCTTTCCTTTAAATAATAGGGAGAGAAAATTGAATCCTTCGCAATTACATAACTGGTATCCCGTTTCACGAGCCCTTTTTTTAGAGCCTGCTCTTCGGTAAGCGAATCAGGAACCGTACCGATGGCTTTAATTACAGGAATTGAATCAGTCTGAATAAACTTTAGCAAATCATCAAAATTTCCTGCATATTTACCGTGAACTCCTTTTATTGCCAGTTGGGCTACCCGGATATCTTTCAACCTTTGCACCACTACAGCATATCTACGGTCTTTTTCCTTCCCGAAATCAATAGGGTCCTTTATTGAACGGTAATTAAGGAAAGAAAGGCCTAAAGCCGAAAGGCCAAGCAAAATAAAAATTCCAATCCTTATATTTTTTTTAACATTATCTAAAACATTAAGTAAAAAAACCACAGATGAAATAAATACAAAAAAAGCAGCAAATTTAAATTGCCAGTTTTGATCGGTAGAATAAGCAAGGTAAACCAAGGTTATTCCAATAATTATTAATACCAGCGGGAATAAAATTTTTCCAAAAATGTTTTTCATTGTAGACTTTTTTTAAAACCGCAAAACTACATTTTTTTTAAAAATAAGAGGAAAACAGGATGTTTTAGGGTATAAAAACAAACCTCATCCTAAATTATTTTGATTTAGAAGGAATATAGGGTTTTCCGTTTTTATACTCGCCAAGCACAACAACGATTTTGGATTTGCTGTACATCTTTACGGCCTCCAGCATCTCCTCTTTGGTATCTTTTCTTATTTTAATTCCAGAGTTGGGATCTGAGGTTTTGTTGCGGACAACAATATAGAAACCATCCCTGAAAACTACTGGCCTTGTTGGCGGTCTTCCCGCTTTTTTACCATGCATCTTTTAAAATTTTTATTTAGCGGTAAATGTAATAAAATTCAAATACGGGCAAAAAATAAATTTGCCTTCCGTTATTTTGCTTCTTCCCCGGAGGGGGTTCCGGTAACTGTTTCTTCGGTGGCAGCTTTTTCCATTCCTTTTTTATGTGGAGGATGTGGATGCCAGCCAACCAAACTAAGCATAATAAAGAATGATACTATGTAAGCGAAAGTTACATGCCATCCTCCTTTAATATAATTAACCGTTGATTTAGCCGCAGGATACATGTTTGAAAGAGCAACACCAGCGGAGGAACCAAACCATATCATTGAACCACCAAAACCAACTGAAAATGCAAGTACACCCCAATCATAACCCCCTTGTTCAAGGCATAATTTTGTAAGCGGAATGTTTCAAAAACGGCAGATACAAAACCAAGGGAAAATGCCGTATGCCAGGATGCAGCAGGCAATTCATTTACCGGCATCATGGAAGCACAAAGCACAAGAGAAAGAAGAAAAATTGTTCCTTTCACTGCATTCGGAACTTCCTGCCATGGGGTTTTAGTAAAAGCAGCTCCAATTAAAATAGCAGCCCATACTCCGGCTGCCGGAAAATCTAAAGTCCAATTGGTTATAATAGCACCCGCAAGAATTAAGGCCACCACAGCAATTTTTTTCCAATCAATGGTTACGCCCTCCACCGGAGCATCTTTGCTAATCCTTTGATATTTATCCTGCTGTTTTGCAGCAATAATTCCAAAAATTAGTATTGCTGCTGCTGAAGCAACAAAGGCATGGGTAACATCCAGTGCGTTTACCCCATCAATCCACATCATAGTGGTGGTGGTGTCACCAACAACACTACCCGCTCCACCGGCATTACTTGCAGCAACAATTGCAGCCAAATACCCTATATGAACTTTCCCTTTAAAAACCACAAATGCAACCGTTCCTCCAATCATTGCCGCAGCGATATTATCAAGGAAGGAAGAAATAACACAAATTAATACAAGGAGTACAAATCCGCCTTTCCAATCGTTTGGAAGGTATTCCGGAAGTTTTTGGGGAATTCCCGATTCTTCAAAATGTTTTGCAAGAATGGCAAACCCGAATAATAAACCTAATAAGTTAAGCAAAGTGCTCCATTCCCCGGGATGCCCATCACCACCTATGATATGATGAACAATGTTAAAATCACTCACAAATATCAATTTGAAAACCAAAATTGAAAATAACCCAGTTAGGGCAACCTTCATGGTTTGGTTGTGAAACAAAGCCACTCCCAGAAGAGTGAGGGCAAAAAGGATAAATTCAATTCTTACCGGACTTGAATTTACAAGGTCGGTGAGGCCTGTTAGCAATAACAAATAAGTGTAGTGCATAAAACAATAGGTTTGGGTTTAAATTTTTTAAATAAGCCGCCAAAAGTAATTATTATTGAATATCACCATTAAAAAAATAAATTAATTTTACCCTGAATCAAAAACCGGTTTTTTTAAGGAATAATTTAAGGTTGTATATTATTTTTCATGCCCAGCGAAACACTTCTGCAATATCTTGAAAATCACATAACCCCAAGAAGAAAGGAATTATTTTTAAAGATAGTTTCTGAACGAACCCGCCATTTCACGGTAGCTCTCGAAAACATCTACCAGCCCCACAATGCCAGTGCGGTGGTAAGAAGTTGCGAATGCTTCGGGATACAGGATTTACATGTAATTGAAAAGGAAAATTTATTTAAACCCAATGAGGGAATAGTGATGGGCGCTAATAAATGGATTGATTTGAAATTTTATAAGAATTCTATTGAATGTTTAAGTAATTTAAAAAAATTGGGGTATAAAATAATTGCCACCATGCCGAAGCCGGAAAATAATTCTATGGAAGGAGTTCCCTCCTTTTCTTTGGATGATTATGATTTTTCATTGAAAACGGTCTTTTTTTTTTGGTGAAGAAAGCATTGGAC
>JAHEZO010000274.1 GCA_023250995.1 Flavobacteriales bacterium
GTAATTCCCAGAGCTAATATACAGGTTGATCCAAGTAAAAATTTTTTCATAATGGTTTCCTTTAAAATGTTTGATTGTTTTTAAGAGGGGTCAAAAATACTAAAATTATTAAACCTGGCCGGCCTTTCCTGCCAGCAGGTATATAACTGCCATTCTTATTGCAACCCCGTTTTCAACTTGCTCGAGAATGATAGAATGTTCTGAATCGGCAGCATCGCTGGTAATTTCCACTCCCCGGTTTATGGGGCCGGGGTGCATAATGGTAATTTTTTTCCCGAGGGAATTAAGAATATCCAGGTTTATCCCATATTGCATTGTATATTCCCTCAAAGAGGGGAAATAATTTGAATTGCTTCCTTCATAATTATCCAGTCGTTCCAATTGAATTCTTAAAATGTTGGCTACATCACACCATTGCAATGCCTTCATCAGGTTAATCTCTACTTTAACACCGAGCTGATAAATAAATTTTGGGATCAGGGTGGCCGGTCCGCATACCATCACTTCGGCTCCACATTTTTGCAGACAAAAAATATTTGAAAGTGCAACCCTCGAATGCATTATATCACCAACAATTACAACTTTTTTTCCCCGGATATTACCATGTTTTTGTTTTATTGAATAGGCATCTAACAGGGCCTGGGTGGGATGCTCATGGGTGCCATCACCGGCATTAATAATAATTGATTTAACATTCTTTGAAAGAAAAACGGCCGCTCCGGGTGAGGGATGTCTCATCACTACCATATCCACTTTCATTGCCAGAATATTGTTAACGGTATCAATGAGGGTCTCTCCTTTTTTTACAGAGGAGGAAGAAGAAGAAAAATTTATTACATCTGCTGAAAGACGTTTTTCGGCCAGCTCAAAGGAAAGTTTTGTTCTGGTTGAATTTTCAAAAAACAAATTGGCAATGGTAATATCTCTGAGTGAAGGAACTTTTTTTATCGGGCGGTTAATGATTTCTTTAAAATGTTCAGCCGTTTTTAAAATCAATTCAATATCATCTTTGTTTATTTCTTTTATTCCCAAAAGGTGATTTACACTTAAACTGCTTTTCATTGTCCGGGATTAATGCCTGTTTTTAATTAAAATTTTAGTCGTAAGTTGTAAGTCGTAAGTCGTAAGTCCGGGCAACCTGAATTTATTTAAATTTTGATTACTCTTGAAACATTTTACCAATGTAATGTTCGAAGTTGTATTTCTTCAAATTTCTGAATTCTTATACCTTTCTATTAACCCTTTACCTCCAATTCAAGTTCTCCCTTCCCTTTCTTGTCTTTACAAATTTTGTTTAAAATAAATCTGGTATTTCCCTATACTCTAAACTCTAAACCTTAATCCCTCTTCCCACTACCCACTACCTACTACCCTATACCTTACCCCCCCTACCTTTCCGTAAATAAAACCACCTCGTCTTTTCCATCTGTTTCCTTCCAGCAAACTTTTACTTTTTCAGATGCAACGGAATCAACCGTTTTACCGGTATAATCAGGGTCAATGGGCAACTGACGGCTAAATCTTC
Organism: Flavobacteriales bacterium; assembly: GCA_023250995.1. Classification (GTDB taxonomy): domain Bacteria; phylum Bacteroidota; class Bacteroidia; order Flavobacteriales_H; family JAHEZO01; genus JAHEZO01. The sequence continues at coordinate 1,526 of JAHEZO010000274.1, forward strand.
TGTCAACCAAAACCAGGAGTTCCACTTTCCGGGGCCTGCCAAAAGCCATCAGTGCATCCATGCCTGCCCTTATGGTTCTTCCTGTAAAAAGCACATCATCAAACAAAATCACGTCTTTGTTTTCAATCAAAAAATTGATGTTTGTAGAAGAAGGAGTAAGTGGATTTTCTCTTCTCCGAAAATCGTCCCGGTGAAAGGTAATGTCCAGGTCGCCCACAGGGATATTTTTAATTCCGGTTATTTCGGTAAGATATTTTTGAATTCTCCGGGCTACATAAATTCCCCTTGGCTGAAGCCCAATTAAAACTGAATTTGAAAAATCATTGTGGTTTTCGATGATTTGGTAGCAAAGGCGTTTGAGGGTAATCTGGAAACGAACGCTATTTAAAACTACTCTGGGTTTCATTCTTTTTGGGATACAAATATAATGGAAAAAAAATCCCCTCCGGAAATTCGGAAGGGATTTTCATTTTGCAATAAAAATAATTGAATATCGGGACTTGTTTCTGCTACCCGATAAATCGGTTTATTATTCTGCATTTTCCTCCTCTTTTGCATTTTCACTTTTTTGCTCTTCCACCTTTTTATCGGCTTCCTCCATTTCCGATTTCAGATTGGATAATGCATCAATGTCGCCCAAAGTGGTTTTTTCAAGGTTTTTCGAAATCTGCTTTATTGCCTTCCTTGTTGATTTTTGTTTCGAAATTTTTTTCTTGTCCTCCAGGACCTCTGTATCCTCAGCGGCCTTTTCATGAATCCTTGCATGCGAAAGAATTATTTTCTTGGCATCCTTGCTGAATTCAATCACCATAACCTCAAGAGTATCCCCAACCTCCGGCTTTGTACCATCCGCTTTAACGGTATGTTTATCAGGGGCAAATCCTTCAACATCATAGGGCAGACGTATAATGGCTCCTTTGTCGTTTTTGGTAACCACCGATCCCTGATGAAGGGAACCCACGGTGAAAATTGTTTCGAATACTTCCCATGGATTTTCTTCAATTTGTTTGTGGCCAAGACTTAATCTTCGCTGGGTTTTATCAATTTCGAGAATTACCACTTCCATCTCATTATTTACCTTGGTAAATTCAGTGGGGTGGTTAATTTTTTTAGACCATGATAAATCTGAAATGTGAACAAGGCCGTCAATTCCCTCGGCAAGTTCAACAAACACTCCGAAATTCGAAATATTTGTAACTCTTCCTTTATGTTTAGATAGGGCCGGAAATCTTTCATCAATACTCTCCCATGGATCGGGTTTTAATCTTCTTGTGCTTAGGGACATTTTTCTTTCTTCCCTGTCGAGCGTCATTACCACGGCATCAACCTGGTCGCCTACTTTAAAAAATTCATGGGCTGTTCTCAGGTGCTGTGACCATGACATTTCAGAAACGTGAATTAATCCCTCTACTCCCGGAGCAACCTCCACAAATGCACCATAATCGGCAATAACAACAACTTTCCCCTTGATGGTATCTCCTATTTTCAGAGTCTGATCGAGTGCTTCCCAGGGATGTTTTGATAACTGTTTTAATCCCAATGCTATCCTTTTCTTTGCATCATCAAAATCGAGAATTACCACATTTATTTTCTGATCCAGTTTAACAATTTCTTCAGGATGGTTAATTCTACCCCAGGATAAATCAGTAATATGAATTAATCCGTCTACTCCTCCCAAATCCATAAACACTCCATAGGACGTAATATTTTTTACTGTTCCCTCCAGAACCTGACCTTTTTCAAGTTTCGACATAATCTGAATCTTTTGCAATTCAAGTTCAGCCTCAATAAGGGCTTTATGAGAAACAACAATATTCCGGAATTCCTGGTTTATTTTTACCACCTTAAACTCCATGGTTTTATTTACATAAATATCATAATCGCGAATGGGTTTAACATCAATTTGGGAACCGGGAAGGAAAGCTTCAATTCCAAAAACATCCACAATCAGCCCTCCTTTAGTTCTGCATTTTACCAATCCCTGAACAATTTCCTCTGTTGCAAGAGCCTTATTCACCCGCTCCCATGCGCGCAGCGTTCGTGCTTTTGCATGAGAAAGAATCAGCTGTCCGTTTTTGTCTTCCTGAATTTCTACATAAACTTCAACTGTATCTCCGGGTTTTAAATCGCTGTTGTATCGGAATTCGGAAGTGGGAATAACACCATCCGATTTATATCCGATGTTTACCACCACTTCCTTTTTATTTTTGCTCACCACCGTCCCGTCAAGAACCTGATGTTCGAGAATGGATGTAAGTGTGGCATCGTATTCCTTTTCCATTTGAACTCTTTCGTCAGAGGAATAAATATCGCTTTTTTTACCCACTGTTGTCCAGTCAAAATCTGCGGTAGAAACATTGGCATTGGCCAGAGCGGCAGCTTTCAGCGTTTCGGCATCTTCATGATTTGCTTCATAAAAATCTTCCTGCTCTTTTTTATTGCCGGCCATATCCGG
>JAHEZO010000275.1 GCA_023250995.1 Flavobacteriales bacterium
AACCACCCATAGTTGCGTGCCCTTTTGAACTGAAATAAAGTGTAACTTCATCCGGGTGAATAAAGGGTGCATCCTCATCCTGCCTGGTATTTATAGTTGGCCCTAAATTTTGCGGCAAAGACCAATCGCCATTATTAAATCTTACAATGCGGTAAATATCTTTGCCCCCATAACCTCCGGGCCGGTCGCTCGAAAAATAAATTGTTTTGCCATCTTCACTCATCGAAGCACTCGGTTCATTGTATTCCGAATTAATGTATTCTCCCAGCAGTTGCGGAACAACCCAATTTTCCCCTTCCAACATGGTTAGGTACAAATCACCGCTGGTAAGGTTCTGGTTTGTTCTGAATAAAATCATGGTTGAACCATCGGAGGAAAGACTTACACAGGCATCATGTGTAGCAGTATTTATTGCAGGGGAAATGCTTTCGGGAAAAGTCCACTTGCCATTTTCCATTTTTGAAACATAAACATCCTCAAAAAACCGGTTGTAGGGGTCTAATAAACCTCCGGTACTCCCCATCCTTCTCGAAGTAAAAATAAGAACGGATTCATCCCCGTTTATTAAGGGTACATATTCCGGATATTGAGAATTTACATTGTTCCCCAGGTTTTCAATTTTAACATCCACAGGATTTCTAACCATTTCTTTGGCCCTCTGAGAAATTCCTATTTGTCTGTGGATTTCAGAGGTATCAAAATCCTTTTTCCCTTTGGATGCAAGGTATTTATTATACAATTCAATGGCATTATCAAATTTATTTTGCAAGTGATAACATTGGGCAAGGTAAAAGCCGGCTTCCTTATTCCCTGCATTATTTGCTATTTTGAAATATTTTTCAGAATCCTTTTTTTCTTCTCCCGCATTGAACAAACAAATTCCAATTTTATAATTCAAATCGGGCGAAATACTGTCGACCATATAAAGCTCACGGTATAGTTTTAATGCATTCAGATAATCCGTTATTTTGAAATAAAAATTCGCTTCTTTTAATCTGGCTTTTTCTTCTTTGGTGAATTTTCCCTGGGCACGGGTTTGAATAAAAACCAAACCAAAAAATATCACAATAAAAAATCTCAATGTTTTCATCATGTAAAAATTTTATCTTAAAAGTGTAACATCCCCTGCACTGGAATATTTATCTCCATTGTCAAATGTTGCCATAATTTTCCAAACATACACATCCTGCTGGCAAAGTTTCCCTTTATAATAACCGTCCCAGCCGATTTTTACATTTTCTGACACAAAAATCAATTCCCCCCAGCGGTCAAATATCATCAGTTTATATTCAACCACAAATCTTGTAACCGGAAAAAAAACATCGTTACTATAACCGCTTCCTGAATAATCCCCTCCATTGGGGCCCCCGGGGTTTGGTGTAAATGCATTGGGGACTTCCATATGCCTGTAAGGGTTTATCTTAATATCCACTCTGCAGGTGTCGCTGCACCCAAACTCATTGGTAACTGTAAGAATAACTGCAAAATTTCCACTGTCGGAGAAAGAAAAGCTGGGGTCTTCTTGATTGGAACTGCCCATCCCTCCAAAATCCCAGTTATAGGTAGTGGCTGGTCCTGAGTTGAATTTTACCTCCGGTTCTCGGGTATCGGTTTCCAACGGGCTGGCTCCGCATTTTGGATCAGGAAGAGGGTTTACTGTAATCACACGAGTAATTGAATCAGCGCAATGTGCGGTATCACCTGTAGCCACAATCAACTTTACAAAATATGAACCCGGATAAGAATAGGTATACGTTGGATTGGTGTCCGGTGAAAGGCCAACGGTATCACCAAAGATCCAATCCCAGGAGGTAATTGAAACGGACGGATCAACGGTGGAAAGATCTTTAAACAAGGTTGCTTCCTTAAAGCAAACGGTATCAAAAGAGAATTGGGGAAAGGGTTTTGGAAAAACCTGCACCTGCTTTTGAATGGTATCCTTACATCCCTTATCAGACTGCACAATCAATTTCACATCAAAAATTCCAATGCTTGCATATTTATGAGGAGGATCAGGAACAGCAAGATTTGCGGTATTGTCGCCAAAATTCCACAGCCAGCTTGAAATATTTCCGGTGTTTATTTTTGTTGAATCATTAAATTGAGTGGTTTCTCCCCAGCAATTACTTGTTACACTGAAATTGGCCTTTGGTTTTGAATTTACAAAAACGCTGTCGGAAATGGTATCCGTGCAGTTTTTATTGGTGGTGATAACGAGTTGAACCAAATAATCACCATCCTGTGGATATGTATAAGATGGGCTTTGCTGATTGCTTGAATTTGAATTGCCGAAATTCCATTCCCATTGAACAATCTGATCACCCATGATGGAAGATAAATCAGTAAAATCTGTGGCAAACTCTTCACAAACTGTGGTAGCACTGAAATCAGCCACCGGAAAATTCGGATTAACGGTAATTATCACCGTGTCTTTATTGATGCATCCGTTGGAATCGGTAACTGTAACAATATATTGGGTGGTGTCCAACGGAGAAGCTATTGGATTCGAGGTATCCGGATTGTTTAATGTGGCCGCAGGGTTCCAGGAATAGCTTTCTCCTCCCTCCGAACTTAATAAAATGGCAGAGCCAAAACAAATTTGGGTATCGGGGGTGGCATTAACAGCCGGAAGCTGGTTTACAATTACACTGACAGTATCGGAATTTTTACAGTTAATTATATCCGCAACAGTAACAACATAATCGGTGGTCACCTGAGGAGAAGCCGTAGGATTATAAACTGATGTATCAGTGAGGGTGGAATTAGTATTCCATGCACAGGAAATTCCACCCGTGGCCTGCAGTGGAACTGTTTTTCCGAAACAAATAGCTGTGTCATTCCCGGCACTTACAGGCGGAAGTTGATTTACAACCACATTTTTTACAATGGAATCTTTACACCCGGTATTGGTTGTAACCTGAAGAGACACATTAAAATTCCCGCTTGAAGAAAAAGTATAATAGGGGTCGGTATTAACCGAGGTTGAACCGGCATCGTTAAAATCCCATAGCCACTGAACAATAATATCCCCTGTAATGGTTGAAAGGTCGTTAAACGGGGTAGAATCTTTCTGACAAACGGTTCCTGCGGTAAAATCAGCCAACGGCAGATTCGGGTTTACGGTTATGGTAACCGAATCAAGGTTCATGCATCCGTTATTATCCGTAACATTTACAAAATACTCAGTAGTGTCTGAGGGTTTTCCAAATGGGTTTGATATGGAGGTATCGCTTAATGAATTACTGGTTTCCCAGGCAAAAATAATTCCTCCTGTTGCATTGAGCTGGGTGCTGTCGCCCAAACAAATCTGTTTATCCAACCCCGCATCAGCCGGAGGTAATTGATTTATATTTACCACCACGGTATCGGTATCAATGCAATTATTTACATCAGTAACTATTACAAAATATGAATTTGTAACCGTTGTAGAGGCCACGGGGTTCGAAATGGTTGTGCTATTAAGAGTGGGATCGGCAATCCAGGAATAGGAAATCCCTCCGGATGCCTGCAATGGGGCTGGTTTTCCAATACAAACTCCTGTATCGGAACCTGCATTTGCAACAGGAAGGGGATAAACCAAAACCGGAATTGAAACTGAATCTTTACAACCGGAATTTGATGTTACAACCAATATAACATTATTATTTCCAGCAGATGTAAAAACATAGGATGGATTCGTGTCTGTTGAAAAAGATTCTCCGTTATTAAAATTCCAGCTCCAGGTAATAATTGAATCAACTGAAATAGTGGTCAAATCATTAAAATCGGTTGAATCATTATTACAAACTGTATTTGCAGAAAAATTTGCCGTGGGTAAAAAATGGTTAACCATTACCAAAACGGAATCCGTTCCCTGACACCCTTTGGAATCAGTAATAATTGCATAATAAGTTGTGGTATCGGCCGGCCCGGCCACGGGGTTTGCAATGGAGGTACTGCTCAGTCCAGTGGAAGGCGACCAGCT
>JAHEZO010000276.1 GCA_023250995.1 Flavobacteriales bacterium
AACCACTTGATGGAATTTCTATAATTCTCAAAAGAAGAAAACTCCCATTAACCTATCTTAAAGAATTAAATTCAAATAAAATTTCCGGAGGACCCGCTACTGTTTCTCAAGCTCTGGGAATTCGAACCTCTCATACCGGTGAAAATTTAACTGGAAATAAAATCTGGCTCGAGGACAGGAATATTAAAATAAATGAAAATGAAATAATTTCCGGGCCAAGGATTGGAGTGGATTATGCAAAGGAAGATGCCCTTCGGCCGTACAGGTTTTTGATAAAAATATGAAACATAAATTTCATAATTTCCATTTAACCGAAAAATTAATTACTCTGCCGTCAATGGGTGCCCAAAGTTTATGAAACCCGGGGTTGTTAATGCTCCCATCATAAATTTTCTCAAATTTATTTTGCCTGAAGTCAAAAAGATTTTCGCAGTTTAAAATCATGGTCATTTTCCAAAAGCTGTATTGAGCCATTGCTGCAAAAAGAAAATAATTTTTTACCGGGTTGTAGTTTTGATCCAACTGTCCTGCAATTAAAGAACTTTCGAATCCAAACCTGATTTCTTCATCAGGTTCATAAAAAAAAGTGGACGAAAAATTATATTTTGGAGTTACAGTTAAATATGGATATTTTTTATCGTACTTTTTTGTTACGCTTGTGAAAACATAACCCAGGTACAGTTCAGCCTGGTTGAACTTAAGCCTTGAGTAAGTTTGCAATCCATTTGTTTGAAGATCCTTTCCGGCATTGGTTAATGAAATGCGGTTGTTAACGGATGAACTGTCGTAAATGGGTTGAGATATGGTGGTAAGAAAAAATGCCTGGTTGAAAGTAATATCTAATTTTTTCATCAGCAACCTGTGATAATTTATATCTGCATTTATTCCTTTGGAAGTTTCTGGTTTTAAAACCATGTTGGTTGAAATAATATTCAATTCAGTTTCGGGGTTTACATAGGTTACCGTATTAGGAATAATATACCCCATCCCTCCATTTATCCTTGCGGAATAATGGCTGTTTATTTTGTATAAAATGGATGTGCGAGGAAGGGTGAAGAAACCAAATTTTGAATGGTAATCATTTCTTAGCCCGCTCTCCAAAATGAACTTTTCATTTATTCTAAAGGTATTTTGAATAAATGCCCCCAGGGTTTGATATTTATATTTTTCAATGCCCAGAACGGGTCCGATTGCATCACCGTTAAAGTTTAAACCTTCCACAAAATCCATTTTCGGCCATTGTTGAATTAATGATATTTCCGAAGCAAAAATTGTTTGCGATACATCTGCATTGTAAAATTTTGTTTCGAGTTTTTGAGTGAAATGGCTTTGGCTGAATTTTAAAGTCAGTTTATTTTTTTTCGAAAAATCATAAATCCATTTTGCATCCGAATTATTTCGGTTGATAGTGCTTCGGATATGGTATAGCGAATCATTTTCGGGAGAAATAAAATAACGGAGGTCTCCACCTGTTCTTTTATCCATTGTGCCCGAATAACTAAGTGATAATTCTGATTTTGGATTGAAATAAAATATTAATTTGGGATGAATAACGGTGGTTTCTGATTTTGGAACATCGCTTAGCCCGTCTTTGTCAATGTCAATTTCTTTTTGAAAGCTTTGTCCTTCGAAAAGAGTAAATCCAATATTTTTTTTTCGCATCGCAAGGTAGCCGTTCAAGTTGCTTTCGTGTAAAGTGGATTGGTTGAGGGTAAAGCTTAATTCGGGTTCATAGGATGGGTCTTTGCTTACAAGATTTATTATTCCTCCAATGGCTCCGGCTCCGTAAAGGGTTGAAACCGACCCTTTGATAATTTCAATTTGTTTCAAATCCAAAGGAGGTATCTGCATTATACCAAAACTTCCTGCAAGGCCACCAAACAATGGCATTCCATCCCTGAGCAGCTGGGTATATCTGCCATTTAATCCCTGGATTCTTGCATACACATTTCCTGTACTTGCCGAGATTTGCTGCATCTGAATCCCGGCTATGTCGCCAAGCAAACTAATAATATTTCCCGGTTTTATTCCGTTTTCCTCACTTAGGTCATCGTTCCCAAGTACTTCTATCCTGGTTGGAATTTCCTCAATTCGCGAATTTGTTCTTACTGATGAAATAGTTACTTCTTCCAATTGCTGTCCCTCGGAGGATAAAAACAAAGTGGTAAAACTTTCTTTTTGAGGGATGGCAATAACATAATCTTTGCCCGCGTAACCTACGTATTTTACTGTAAAGCGTACCTCTCCCGATTTGGAAACCGAAAACTCTGCCTTCCCTTTCTCGTCTGTATAAGCCCCGTTTGTTGTCCCATTTTCTATTATGGCAGCCCCAAATAATGGTTCACCGGAGGCTGTGTCCTTTATAATTACTTTAACATAATTTTGAGAAAAAAGGGAAAGACTAAAGGTGATTAATAGGTTAAATAAAATTATTTTTTGGTTCACATTTTTTCATATTAATCTTTCAATTCTGTTCCATCCGTATTGTAAAAGAGTTCAATGGTTTTTTCCATTTTCTTTACTTCCACTTCGTATTTGGTTTGACCCTTTGAATTTTCAATTTTGGCAACTGCTTTAATTTTTTCTTCCTTATGCCCCTTGTTAAATGTTTGCTTCACTTTTTCGGGAAGCTGGTCAAATGTAATTGCACTTTCAGTTTCCAGCCATTCTCCCATATCGCTAAAGTTGGAAGAAAACTTTGAACCATTCCATGTAAAAGAAGCTTCGTATTCATGGGCATTTTCTTTGTCCCACTTTACAACGGTTGCATTTGGAAACTTGTTTTTAAACGCATCAATAACAGAAGCCGGGGTTTTGGTTTGAGCAAAAATTAAGGTTTGGGCAGCCATTAAGGCCGCAGAAATAAAATAAAACTTTTTCATTATTTATATTGTTTAGGGTAAGTTTTAAATTGGAATGGTTTGAAGATTGCAAAATTAAATGTTAAAATGAAAGAACCGCAATTCGCCCGTTTAATATGGTATTTTTGCCCGCGCATCAATTTTTTGTAAGTTGCCTATGAATTATCCTAAAGTTATTCTCCATCCCGGCAAAGAAGAGTCGTTAAGAAGAAAACACCTCTGGGTTTTCTCGGGTGCCATAAAAAAAATCATCAGTCCTCAGGGGAAAGATATTATCCTGAAGGATGGCGATGTGGTTGAGGTGGTAAACAATCAGAATAAATACCTTGCCACCGGCCACTATCAGCATGGTTCAATTGCGGTGAGAATTCTCTCTTTTGACAGGGTTGAAATTGATTCCATTTTCTGGACAAATAAAATTAATGAGTCAATTAGTTTCAGGAAACTCCTTGGCTTTGAAATTTTATCTAAAATTGATGGCCAACCACCCCAAACAAATGTTTTCCGTCTTATAAATGCCGAAGGAGATGGAACGCCCGGATTGATCATTGATTTTTATAATGGAACAGCTGTAATTCAAACCCATTCCATTGGCTTTTATTTAATTAGAAAGGAGCTCTGCGAAATTTTAAAAAATATTTTAGGCGAAAGATTAATTGCTGTATATGATAAAAGCTCCGAAACAATTCCAGAAAGGGAAAACATTAAAGCGGAGAATGGGTATTTGTTTTTAAAATCTGAGCCCGATAAAATTGTTTTTGAAAACGGTTGTAAATTTTTTGTAGATTGGGAACTGGGCCAAAAAACGGGATTTTTTATTGATCAGCGGGAAAACAGGAAATTGCTTTCTTTCTATGTTGCAAACAAAAAGGTTCTAAATGCATTTTGCTATACCGGTGGATTTTCAGTTTATTCCCTAAAAGCAGGGGCACTCGAAGTTGATTCATTGGATAGTTCAAAAAAAGCAATAGAAATTACTGAAAAAAATGTTTTGCTGAACGAACCATTTAAGGGAATTCACCGGTCCATTACCGAAGACGCCCTGGATTATATTAAAAACATAAATGGGAGAT
>JAHEZO010000015.1 GCA_023250995.1 Flavobacteriales bacterium
AGCAACGGTTTCTTCCTCTGTAACCTATCTTGTAATAGTAACTGATGCCGGTAACTGTGTTAATGTGGATGAAGTCACTGTAAACCCACAACCTTTGGTTTCAATTAACCTCCCCGTTCGAATTCCATGCAGTGGACAATCAACAACATTAACCGCAACGGGTGCGGATTTTTACACCTGGCTACCCACCTCCGGATTAAACCCCACAACCGGATCTTCGGTAGTAGCAGATCCACCCGGAACCACTACATATACGGTTACGGGAACCGACAGCAACTCCTGTGTGGGAACCGCAAGCATTACACTTAACGTTCCCCTGGTAATTAACACCATAGGCGGAAGTACCACCACCACTTGCTATTTAGATAGGAATGGGACTGCCACAATTACCTCCATCGGAGGCACCTCTCCCTATTCATTTATTTGGAGTAACGGTGACACAGTTAGAACGGCAGACACCTTAAAAGCCGGTTTTTACCTGGTAACTGTTACGGATATTAACGGGTGTTCAAAAATTGATTCGGTTGAAGTTAAGGAGCCTCCCGAAATGGAGATTTTTGCTTCTGCCCCCGATTCTGTTTGCAGCGGATTCAAAAGTTCAGCCACTGTTGACTCTGTAAAAAATGTGAATCTTCCCCTGCAATACCTGTGGAACGACAAGAACTTGCAAACTGGAAGTACCGCCTCAAATCTGGACTCGGGGTTTTATAAAGTTGTGGTAACAGATAAACTTGGCTGCCGCGATTCAATAACCATTAAAGTTACTATTAGCTCGGTTGAAGCATTATTCTCGGCAAGCCCGATGTTCGGAACACCCCCAATGGATGTTGTTTTTACCGATTCCAGCATGGGAAACATTTACTATTACTTTTGGGATTTTGGCGACAGCTCACATACTTCGGTTTTGAAAAATCCCACCTTTACTTACCAGGATAGTGGAATTTACACAGTACATCTTATTGTTTCTAATGATACCTGCCGTGATACATCTCAAATAATTATTACCCTTGATAAATGGGAAATTCCTAATTTTTTCTCTCCCAACGGAGACGGGAAAAATGATGTTTTCTATATTAAAAATGTTTCCATAAAATCTATGGAAGCAAATATTTTTAACCGCTGGGGTGAAAAAATTTATTCGTGGACGGATATGGCCAATGGCTTTTGGGACGGAAGGACCGAAGGTGGAAATGAAGTTCCCGAGGGGGTTTATTTTTATGTGATTTCAGCCGTTGGGTTAGATGATAAAATCCATCCGCCTGTGCAGGGATATGTAACTCTTGTAAAATGACGAATTTGTTAAAAATTAGTGTTTCCCCATCCCCTATAATAATATTAAAAAACGGGTTCTTTTCCTCTGCTTTTTTTTTATTCACTTGCTTTTTTCTCGTTTTTATTTCAGGAGGAAATGCCCAAACAGGGATTCAAACCTTTAAATCATCAAAAATTAAAATAAACAACTACGGAACCAGAGAGCAGACTTCTACCATTTCCCCAAACATTATTACCCTCGATTTATCCGATTCTTTAATTACTGTCCAACCCGACCATGAAGGGATAAATGAATTTCTGGGCCATCAGAATCAATTTGAATTTTCACAATCCTATACTACCGGACCTTTTACAAGGGTTTATTTAACCTCTTCGGAATATGTTTTTATTTTTGATTCCCAAATGCGGGCAATAATAATATCAAAAAGAGAAATCAGCCCCTCAATTCATTCCGTATGGTTTCAGGAAATCTCATCGCCTTTTTGAATAATTTTAACTCGATAAAATAAAAAAAAATTCTTCAAAAATATTTTCCCTTCCGGGAGTGCTCCTTTTCTCCGGAGCGGTTTTTTCCTTTTCACTTTTCAATGGTTTTATTAACTGGGATGACACTGAATATATCACTGAAAATCCTCTCATCCGCAACCTTTCTTTAGAAGGATTGGGAAATATTTTTTCACAACTCCATTATAATGGGTTTTTACCTGTAATGGAATTATCATTGGCCATTGATTATTTTTTTTGGGATGCAAACCCTCTGGGGTTTCATCTTACTTCGGTGATGTTGCACCTTGCCAATGTATCCCTTGTATATTTTTTTTCATATCAGCTAACTCTCAAAAAAAATGTTTCACTCATCACGGCACTCCTTTTTGCCATCCACCCAATGCATGTTGAATCGGTTGCCTGGGCTGCCGAAAGAAAAGATGTATTATTTTCATTTTTTTATCTGCTTTCGTTAATTTTTTATGTGAAATATCTGAAAAGCAATTTTAAATTTCACTTTATCATCCTTTGTTTTTTGTTCTATGGCCTATCCTTGTTTTCAAAATGGAGCGCTCTCCCACTTCCTGCCGTTTTATTATTATTAGATTATTATTTTCAAAGAAAATCCTGGAAAATAGCCTTGTTCGAAAAATTATTCTTCCTCGCAATTCCGGCCCTATCCATTTATTTGCATTTTTCAAAGGGGACCATTATTGCCGAACAATTTCCCTTTTTTTTCCGAATATTTCTGGGTGTCCATTCTCTTCTGTTTTATCTCATTAAATTTATCGCTCCTTTTAATTTATCGGCAGTTTATCCTTACCCTGAATTAAAAAACGGATTCCTGCCAGCCGAATATTATTTTTCACTTCCACTATTAATAGCTATGGCGATGCCCGCTTTTGTTTTTATAAAAAAGTTGAAGGGAGAGCGCAGATTTGTTTTTTTCTGCATTGGCTTTTTTATCCTCAACCTGGGCATGGTGCTTCATTTTCTTTCACCCATTGGTGGGGTTGTTGTTGCGGCCGACCGCTATACTTATATTCCGTATTGCGGGCTTTTATTATTAGTTGGGTTTTATGTTGAAAAGCAATTTGAAAAATCTTCGCGAAAAAAATTTTTGGTTTTTCTGTTCACCGGAATTTTGCTTTCATTGTCTTTTTATTCAATCAGTCGCAGTAAAACCTGGAAAAACAGCATTGTTTTTTTTAAGGATGTTCTGAGCAAAGATTCTACAATTGCCTTCGCTTGGAATAACCTGGGTATAGCGGAAGCCGATGAAGGAAGGCAAAGGGAAGCAATCGCTTGCTATTCCAATGCAATTAAAATAAGACCCGATTTTTCTTTTGCCATAAATAACCGGGCTCTGGCCTATGATGCAACGGGCCAATATGATAAGGCCATTTCGGATTATAATTATGCAATAAATCTTAAAAGAAGCGATCCGATGTTATTTTTCAACCGGGCATTAACTCATTATCACTCCGGTGGATTAGAAAACGCAATTAAAGATTTATCGGAAGCAATAGAAATTAATCCGGCAGAATCAAAATATTACATAAAAAGGGGTGCTGTTTTGAACGATATTGGAAATTATTCTCTTGCCCTTAAAGATTTTTTAAACGCATTAAAAATATCGCCACAAAATGCCGAAGTTTTCAATTATATTGGAGTAACTTACAACTACCTGAACCGCCTTGATGATGCACTTTGGGCCTATAATAGTGCCATTGGAATTGACCCCGAATACTCTTCGGCACTAAATAACCGTGGCTGGGTACTGTTTTTAAAAAAAGATAATGAGGGTGCCATGCGCGACTTATCAAAATCTATTGAACTTGACCCCTCGTATTCATTTCCCTACCACAACCGAGGATTACTTTATTATGAAAACAATATGCCCGAAAAAGCATGCACCGATTGGAAAGCTGCATTAAAACTTGGTTACGAAAATTCAAAAACTCTTATTGAAAAGTATTGTAAATGATTTACGGTTGGAATTTAATCGGCCCAAAAACATACTTTTGCGGTATCTAAAACTTTCTTAACTTTTCCCTTAGACGCTGTCTAAATTTAAGGTTTAAGAATTTTTATGAGAATAATTTTTGATGGGCGAGGCGGAGTTTGAAGCTAATAGCAGAGCGACTATAAGCAAAAACGACAACGAAGCATATCGAAAAATAGCCCATAATAAAAATTTAAGATTAAATTTAGACAGCTTCTTAGATTTTCTAAAAAAAAATATTTAAAAAAATGGCCACAAAAAATATCTCCGCTATTTTTCATTTGTGTTTTCCCCTCCTGTTGTTTGCCTTAATCTCATCAAAAATACATTCTCAACCTGTTCAAAATTTTGTAAATTATTTTGATAAAAAACAAAAACAAAAAAAAAGTGAAGGGAAGTTTGTAAACGGGCTTGAAGAGGGAGAATGGAAATTCTGGTATGAATGCCAAAAATGCAAACCCGATGAACAGGGTAAAATTAAAGAAATATCCAATTATTCAAATGGAAAATTTAACGGAAGGGTTACCATATTTTATGAAAATGGAGGGCGACAAAACGAAGGTTTTTTTAAAAGAAATTTACCCGACAGCATTTACACAGAGTGGTACCCTTGTTCTGCCTGTGGTGATGGAAAAGATGGAAACCTTAAAATTACAGGGTATTATGACGAAAAAGTTAAAACCGGGTTGTGGACCTATTATTTTCCCCAACCTTCGAAAAAATATAAAGAGGTTATGTTTTTAAACGGCCAGTCAAAATTGGTAAACAGCTGGGATATTTCAGGAAATCAAAATGTGATTAACGGGGCGGGTAAGCATGTTGAGTATTATGAAAATTCGAAAACAATATCAGAAGAATGTGAGTATTCCGACAGCATTCGGTCAGGAGCTTTTGCGGCCTGGTATAAAAACGGAAATAAAAAAGAGGAGGGAAAGTATTTGCGGGGAATGAAGGAGGGGAGCTGGACTTTTTGGCATCCAAACGGAAAACTTTTTAAAAAATCAACCTATAGCCAATGGGAGCTTGAGGGAGAGTTCATCCAGTATTTTCAGAATGAAAAGCCCGAAGCTTCGGGCAACTACTTGAAAGGAAAAAAAGAAGGAAAATGGGTAATGCATCGCGAAAACGGAAATTTGGATTACGAAGGAGAATTTAAGGAAGACTTACAACATGGTTTTTGGATTTATTATTACTCCTCGGGAGAAAAAGAGTCAACCGGTTATTTTAAGGAGGGAAAACGCGACAGCCTTTGGATTTTTCTTTATAAATCGGGCGATAAATGGAAAGAAGGTTTTTTTGTCAACGATTTGAAAAACGGAAAATGGACCACCTGGTTTGAAAAAAAAGAAAACGGAAACCCCGGGCATGTGCTTCAGGAAGGAAATTATCTGAACGGGAAGGAAGACGGGTTATGGACAAGCTGGTATGAGGATGGAAAAAAGAAAGACGAAGGATTTTATAAAAACGGTTTGATGGAAGGAAGCTGGAATGGCTGGTACCCGAACGGGAACAAAAATTATGAAGGTAAAATCCTTAATGGATTAAAAGAAGAGAGTTGGGCCTTTTGGTTCCCGGATGGAAAATTACGTGAGAGGGGCAAATATTTAAAAGGGAAAAAACAGGGTTTCTGGGAATTTTATCACGAGACCGGAGGCCTGGAAAGTGCCGGGAATTTTATGAAAGAAAAACCCGATGGAAAATGGACCTATTACTTTGCCTGTCCGGAATGTAAAACCGGTGAGAAAGGTCAAAAAATGAGAGAGGAATATTTGAAAAATGGAATTGCCGAAGGAAAGGCAACCGTATGGTACCCCGGTGGTGCCATTCAGAGCGAAACAGACTTTAAAAAAGGAAAACCAAACGGGGAGTGGAAACAATTCAATAAAAACGGAATGATTACGATGGACCGGCTTTATAAGGAGGGAAAGATTGTAAAAGATAAAATGGAAATCAAATAATTTTATTTTTACGCTGCCTTCAGTTTATTGATGGCCGATTTTCGAAGTTTTTCCTCTGCATAATCAAGGGTAATCCTGAAAGAAGTTGTTTTCTTTTCTGATGGAAGTTCGAACATTGCATCCACCATGATGGTTTCGCAAATTGACCGCAGGCCCCTGGCCCCCAGTTTAAATTCAATTGCTTTTTCAACAATAAAATCCAGCGTGTTTTTTTCAAAAGTGAGACTGATCTCCTCCATATCGAACAAACGAACATATTGCTTGATAAGTGAGTTTTTGGGCTCCATTAAAATCCTAAGCAGGGCGGATTTATCCAGTTGGTCGAGGTGCGATATCACAGGCAGCCGCCCAATTAATTCTGGAATCAGTCCGAAAGACCTCAAATCCTGCGGGGCGATAAATTTTAGAAGATTTTCCTGATTGGTTTTTTCACGGTCTTTTCCGGAGGCATAGCCAATCGCCTTGGTATTTAATCTCCTTGCAATAATCCTATCTATCCCACCAAAAGCTCCTCCGGCAATAAAAAGAATATTTTGTGTGTTAATTGAAATTAATTTTTGCTCAGGATGTTTTCTTCCTCCCTGGGGCGGAACGTTTACTACCGCCCCTTCAAGTAATTTCAGAAGACCCTGCTGAACTCCCTCCCCCGAAACATCCCGGGTAATGGATGGGTTATCTCCTTTGCGCGATATTTTATCAATTTCGTCAATAAAAACAATTCCCTTTTCTGCCAGTGAAACATCAAAATTAGCGGCCTGGAGTAACCGGCTTAAAATACTTTCAACATCCTCGCCCACATAACCGGCCTCGGTTAATACGGTTGCATCTGCAATGCAAAATGGAACGTTCAGAATTTTAGCAATGGTGCGCGCTAAAAGTGTTTTTCCTGTTCCTGTTTCTCCTACCAGCACAACATTTGATTTTTCAATCTCCACATCGTCCTTTACCTTTTGATTTATTCTTTTGTAATGATTATAAACCGCCACAGCTAAAACTTTTTTTGCCTCCTCCTGTCCAATAACATATTCATCCAGATGTTTTTTTATTTCAATAGGCTTGGGAATGGTGAATTTTGCAACCCCGTGTGATGGCTGCCTTGCCGAAAGCTCTTCATTCACTATAACCTGGGCCTGCTTAACGCAGTTTTCACAGATATGGCCTGTTTGTCCGGCAATGAGTATGCTGGCTTCTTTTTTGTCCCTTCCGCAAAAAGAACATTTTATGGTATAATTTTCTTTTGCCATTATTAGTTTCCTTTATTCCTTACAAGTATTTCGTCAAGCATCCCATATTCTTTGGCTTCATCGGCTATCATCCAATGGTCCCGGTCTCCATCCTTCCAAACTTTTTCATACTCCTGCCCGCTATGATGTGCAATTATTTCATAAAGTTCCTTTTTCAGTTTTGCAATTTCGCGGGCGGTAATTTCAATATCTGATGCCTGGCCTTCAGCCCCTCCCATGGGTTGGTGTATCATCACCCTTGAATGTTTGAGTGCGGTGCGCTTTCCTTTTTGACCGGCACAAAGAAGTACTGCAGCCATCGAGGCCGCAATTCCGGTGCAGATAGTGGCAACGTCCGAAGAAATATATTGCATTGTATCGTAAATTCCAAGGCCGGCATAAACGGATCCTCCCGGACTGTTAATATAAATCTGAATATCCTTCTTTGCATCGGCCGATTCAAGAAAAAGCAATTGTGCCTGAACAATATTGGCAACATAATCGTCAATGGGTAAGCCCAGAAAAATTATCCGGTCCATCATAAGCCGCGAAAACACATCCATAGAGGCAACATTTAACTGCCTTTCCTCAATAATGGTAGGTGAAATATAATTATCGGCAGTTGTAATGTATTTCTCCACCCTGATGCTGTTTATTCCCAGGTGCCTGGTGGCGTATTTTTTAAATTCGTTTTTCATTTGTTTCGGTTTTTTGTCGGGTTGAATTAAAACTTCATTAGGTTTTTAAGGCCGCCAAGCAATCCGGTTTTTTGCTTTTTTTCAACCAGATCGGTAAACTCCTCAAAAGTAACTTCTTTGTTCTTAATAGTAAAATTGCTTTTAAAAAGGGCAATTATTTTTTCGCTGTAAAGGGTTTCATAATATTTGCGCGAATTTTTGTCTTCTTTAAGGGTTTGCTCCGCCAGCTCATTCAGCCGCTCTTCTTCCGGGGCTCCGATTCCATACTGAATAAAGTAATTTTTAATATTGCTTTTTACCGATTCCAGAACCTCCTCATGGCTCACCTTAATGTTGTTTTCCTTTATTATGTTGTTTTCAATTAACTGCCAGCGTAAATCAAGGGCATATAAGTCATATTCTTTTTCAATTTGTTCTTCAGTAACTTCTTTATTGATGGCAATTAGCCACTTTTTCAAAAATCCATCAGGCAATGAAAGGTTTAATTTTTCCAAAAAATAATCTTTCACATCCTGCATAAATTTCCATTCGCTGTCAGCTTCCAAAGATTTTTTTAAACCCTCCACCACTTTATTTCTGAACTCTTCGACAGATTTTATCGAATCCTTGCCATATAATTTATCAAACAATTCCTGATTTAATTCCGAAGGGATAACGTGATAAACCGAGCCTACCTTAAATTCGAATTTTGATTTTAATTCTTCGGCAGCTTTTTTATCAATTCCCAATAACTTTCCAAGCTCGATGCCGTTTTTGCAAAGTTTTTTTGGATCAACGATTACCGTATCGTCCTTTTTTAACCCGATTAAAGCTTTTTTTGCTTTTTCATCCGAAACTCCGTCAATATAAATGGTAGAAGAGTGTTTTATCCCCTTCTCGGCTAAGCCCCCCTCTTTATTTAGTTCAGTAAACTCCCCTATCAGCATGTCGTCTTCCCCGGCCATTTCGGGTTGAGATACTTTCCCGTACCTTTTTGCAAGATCCTTTATTTGCTTTTCTATCAGCTTATCCTCAATAACAACAGTATATTTTGAAAATTTTTCTTTAGCTGAAATGTTTACACTGAACTGTGGTGATAGTCCCATTTCGTATAAAAACTCAAATTCTTCCTGCGTATCGAAATCAATTTTTTCATCCTTTTCCTTGGGAAGCGGGTTTCCTAAAACGCCAACATTGTTTTTTTCGAGATAATCGTACAGTGAATTATGCAGTAATTTATTAATTTCATCCGCCATCACCCCTCTGCCGTACATTTTTTTTATCATTCCAATGGGAACCATCCCCGGCCTGAACCCGGGAATAGCTGCCTTTTTGCGGTAATCCCTTAAAATCTTATCCACTGTTTCGCGGTAATCGGCAGGGCCCACTTTCACTTTTAATATGGCATTAAGCTCGTCTGTTTTTTCCTGTGTAATGTCCATTTTATTATTGCTGTTTTTTTATATTCTTATTTCAGGGATTTTTAAAAGAACCGCGAATTTACAAAATGTTCCGATTTGAACATTTATTTTTTCTACATTTGCACTCTTTTTAAAAATCCGGAAACTTTCCGAAATGGAACCACCGGTGACTAAATAATGACTTCAAAATTTCCAGAATACGAAAATCTTAACCTGCCTGTCATTGCAAATAAAATTCTTGATTGGTGGGAAAAGAACGAGGTTTTTCAAAAAAGCGTAATTCAAAAAGAAGGGAACAAATCCTTTGTTTTTTACGAAGGCCCCCCCTCTGCAAATGGAATGCCCGGCATTCATCACGTTATGTCGCGCACAATTAAAGATTTGTTCTGCAGGTATAAAACCCTTAAAGGTTTTCAGGTAAAACGAAAAGCAGGTTGGGATACCCATGGCCTTCCGGTTGAACTGGCGGTTGAAAAAGAATTGGGAATTACCAAAGAGGATATCGGCAAAAAAATTTCTATTGCTGACTACAATTTGGAGTGCCGGAAAGCTGTAATGAAATACAAAAATGTTTGGGATGACCTTACAAAAAAAATGGGCTATTGGGTCGACCTGAACAATCCCTATGTAACCTACCAAAATGAATATATTGAATCCGTTTGGCATTTATTAAAAATGCTTTACGTTAAAAAACTCCTTTATAAAGGTTATGCCATTCAGCCCTTTTCTCCCGCAGCAGGAACAGGGTTGAGTTCTCATGAGCTGAATTTACCCGGGTGTTATAAAATGGTAAAGGATAATACTGCCGTGGCCATGTTTAAAATGGATAAAAAAAATTCCGGTTCCCTCCTGAATAAAACCATTTATAAAAACCTGCATTCTGAAACAGAAAATGTTTACTTTTTGGCCTGGACAACCACCCCCTGGACCTTGCCCTCAAATACTGCACTGGCTGTTGGGGCAAAAATCTCTTACGTTTTAGTAAAAACTATTAATCAATACTCCGGGGAAATAATACATGTTGTGCTTGCCCTTGATTTAATGCCGGCTTTCTTTCCCCAAAAAAACGCTGCTCTCACGTTTGAAAATTATTCTAAAGGCAGCAAAGAAATTCCTTTTTCGGTAGTTGATGAGATGGTTGGGCAAGAACTTGTTTCTATTAAATATGAGCAACTCCTCCCCTTTGTTAAACCGCAAGGGAAATGTTTCGAAATAATTGCCGGTGATTTTGTTTCTACTTCAGAAGGTACAGGCATTGTTCATATTGCTCCTACATTTGGGGCCGATGATATGCGGGTGGCCAAACAAAACGGAGTTTCAGGAATTCTGGTTAAAGATGAAAAGGGTGATTCAACTCCGCTGGTTGACCGCCAGGGAAGGTTTGTAAAAGAAATGCAGGATGATGTTTGGGGCTTCGCTGGAGAATTCGTTAAAGAAGAATTTCTTTCAGAAACAGAAAAGGAAATTGAATTCAAGAAACAGAAAAAAAATCTTGAATCTAAAGGAAAAATTAAAGAATTAAAAGAATATTTAAGTATTGATAAAAGAATAACGCTTAAACTTCAGGAAGAGGGAAAACTTTTTAAAAAAGAACTGTACGAGCACAATTATCCGCACTGCTGGCGTACCGATAAACCCATCTTATACTATCCGCTTGATTCGTGGTTTGTTAAAACTACCGCGGCCAAAGACAGAATGATTGAGCTTAACCGCACCATCAACTGGAAGCCGGAACATACAGGCTCGGGACGTTTTGGCGAATGGCTGAATAACCTTCAGGACTGGAATTTATCCCGATCAAGATATTGGGGAATTCCCCTTCCGATCTGGCGAACCGAGGATGGCAAAGAAGAACTCTGCATTGGCTCAAAAGAAGAGCTTCGCTCCGAAATTGAAAAATCCATTGCCAAAGGTTTTATGAAATTTAATCCGGTAAATAAACCTGGTTCCGGAGAACCTGGTCAGGCAAAGGAATTTGATTTACACCGGCCTTCTGTGGATAATATTATTTTAGTCTCTCCCTCAGGAAAACCCATGAAACGCGAACTCGATTTAATTGATGTATGGTTCGATAGCGGGGCAATGCCTTATGCACAAAATCATTTTATGGGAGAAAAAGAACCCCTCTCAGCAGGTCATCCTTCCGGTGTTGATTCTTTTCCCGCAGATTTTATTGCCGAAGGGGTAGACCAGACCCGCGGATGGTTTTATACCCTTCATGCAATTTCCACCTTGTGTTTTGATTCAGTAGCTTTCAAAAATGTGCTCAGCAATGGCCTGGTGCTCGATAAAAACGGACAAAAAATGAGCAAGCGGCTGGGTAATGTGGTTAACCCTTTTGAAACCATAGAAAAATTTGGCCCTGATGCAACCCGATGGTATTTAATTACAAATTCCCAGCCCTGGGATAACCTTAAATTCGATGCAGAAGGAATTGCAGAGGTTCAAAAAAAGTTTTTTCGGGCCATCTACAACACTTACGCATTTTTTGCACTTTATGCAAATATTGATGGTTTCAGACCTGAGTTTGGAGGAACCAATGGAAAAATTTCTTCCCCTGTTGGAAAAAACAAAGGTTTAACTGAAATGGACCTATGGATTCTTTCCGAATTAAATCACCTTATTAAAGCGGTTGAAGAAAATTACGAAAACTACGAACCTACCCAGGCCGGACGGCAGATTGAAAAATTTGTTGTTGATAAACTTAGTAATTGGTATGTTCGATTGAACCGAAGGAGGTTTTGGAAAGGGGATTTTTCCACAGATAAAATGGCTGCATATTATACCCTTTGGGAATGTCTTGAAGTGGTTGCCCGGCTCTCTTCACCCATTGCGCCCTTTTATTGCGAACACTTATTCCGCGATTTGTTTTCTGTTTCTGATGCTATTTTTTCTCCAACTTTGTCTGTTCACCTTTCAGAATTTCCTGCGTTTGACTCCTCTTTGATAAACATTGAGTTAGAAGAAAAAATGGAAATTGCCCAAACCATTTCATCCCTTGTTTTAGGAATCAGAAAAAAGGAGAAAATAAAAGTCCGACAGCCTTTGCAAAAAATTCTGGTTCCTTCAATAAGCCCCGAATTTGAGAAAAAACTTCTTGCCGTTAAGGAGCTTATTTTGTCGGAAGTTAATGTGAAACAATTGGATGTTATTTCCGTAAACACAGAAGTTATTGAAAAAAAAATAAAGCCGAATTTCAAAACCATCGGGCCAAAATACGGCAGGTTAATGAAAGGAATTTCTGCCGAAGTAAATAAATTTTCACAGGAAAATATTCTGGCTCTGGAATCTTTAGGCTCTTGCCAATTAATTGTTGATGGGCAAAAAATAGATTTGCAAATTTCAGATTTTGAAATACTTTCGCAGTCCCGTAGCCTGGGTGCGGGTTGGAAAATTGCGAACGAAGGGAAAATTACTCTGGCGCTGGACATAACAATTAATGAACAATTGAAAGAGGAAGGAATTGCAAGAGAAATTGTAAATAAAATTCAAAACTTAAGAAAAGACAATGGTTTTGAAGTAACCGATAAAATTTTGTTAACGATTCAAAGCAATAAATTGATTGATTCGGCCATAAACAACAACTTAGAATACATTTGCTCTGAAACTCTGGCCTCCTCCTTAAATCTGGTGGAAAAAATTAACTCAAATGATGCTTCTTCTTCAGAAGTAGAGGTGGAAGATGGGGTTGAAACCCTGATTTCAATTGAAAAGTTTAATTAAGCTCTAAACAATTTATTATGGCAAAGAAATCCAAAACCAAGGCAGCAAAAAAACCCGCAAAAAGTGTAAAGGGAAAAGCCAAAAAAACCGGTGCCAAGAAAAGTTCTCCGGCCAAACAAAAAGTCAATGCCCATGCAAAAAAAAATAAATCAAAGGTTGCAAAGAAGTTTCAAAAGAAATCGGTTAACTCAAAAGTTATTAAAGTAGCTTCTTCCCCAAAAAGCAAAAAAGCTTCAAAAACAGTAAATAAAACAAAAGTTACCAAGCCGGTAATATCAAAGGCAAAGGCTGAAATAAAAAAATTGCCTGAAACAAACAAAACCCTTAAACCCACAGCACCTGTGAAAGAGAAAAAAACTACCTCCGTTAATGGAAACGGGAATGGTCTTAATTTGAGATACAGCGATAAAGACCTTGTTGAATTTAAAGGAATTATTCTGGATAAATTATCCGAAGCAAAAAGGGATTTAGACCTCCTTCGTTCAAGCATGTCGCACCTGGACGATCACGGAACGGATGATACCTCCCCAACTTTTAAGCTGATGGAAGATGGATCGGATGTATTGACAAAAGAAGAAACCGCCCAGCTTGCCTCCCGCCAGCAAAAGTTTATTAAGCACCTCGAAGATGCTCTTATGCGCATTGAAAATAAATCTTATGGAATTTGCAGGGTTACCGGAACCCTTATTCCTAAAGAGCGATTGAGAGTGGTTCCCCATGCCACCCTGAGCATTGAAGCCAAACAGAAACAATTTTAATTTGAAAAAATCCCTACTGGTTGTTTTTTTTGTTCTTCTCCTTGACCAATCCCTTAAGTGTTGGGTAAAAACCCATATGCTGCTGGGAGAAGAATTGCATGTTTTAGGAAATTGGTTCATCATCCATTTTACCGAAAATAACGGAATGGCATTCGGGTTGGAATTTGCAGGAGAAAACGGGAAACTTTTCTTAAGCATTTTCCGCATAGTAGCAGTAGCCGGCATTGGCTATTATCTTTTTAGCCTGGCACAAAATAAAGCCCACCAGGGTTTTCTAATCAGCATCGCATTAATACTGGCCGGTGCTTTAGGAAATATTCTCGACAGTGCTTTTTACGGCCTTCTTTTCAATGAGAGCTATCATGATATTGCAACCCTTTTTCCCACTGACGGGGGATATGCCACTTTTCTTCACGGAAGAGTGGTTGACATGCTTTATTTTCCTTTGATTGAAGGTCATTTTCCCTCCTGGTTTCCGGTTTGGGGTTCTGAATCCTTTCTTTTCTTCAGGCCGGTTTTCAACGTGGCCGATTCATCCATTACTATTGGCGTTTCTTTAATCATATTTTTTCAAAAAAAATTCTTCGGAGAAAAAAAACTTCCCGAAACCCTTGCCGAAATTCCTGCCGAACGAACTTAGGATCAACCAAACAAAGTTTGGTAATTTAAATTTTTTAATTAATCTTTGCTCTAAGTAAAATTTCCGGAAGTATTGATTTTATTGGATTTCCACTCTATGAAAAACTATTTTTCATTGTTTTTTGTATTTCTCTGTTTTTCATCAAACGCTCAGTACTGGCACAACAACGGAGCTTTTACGCAAATTTCTTCCACCACTACTTTTAAGGCCGATTACCTGAAAATTACCAGCGGAACTGTAGCAAATGCAGGCACAGTAACACTTTCTGCCAATTTAAATAATTCGGGAACCCTTAGCGGAAACGGAACTTATAATGTGGCAGGTAACTGGGCCAATGACGGCACTTTTACTTCGGGTACAAGCACGGTGGTTTTTAATGGAGGGGCCGCACAAACCATTGGCGGCACTACTACCCCCACCACCTTTAATAACATTACAATAAATAACTCAAGTGGTGGGGTTTCCCTCTCGGCTGATGAAAAATTAAAAGGTACCCTTACCCTTACATCGGGAGCATTTTCTACCGTAGGAAAAATTTTTACCCTAATTTCAGATGTTAGTGGAACGGCAAGGGTTGCCCAGATTACCGGAGGTTCTTTTGCCGTTGGTTCCGAAATAACCATGCAGCGTTACATTACCGGCAATGATGGCTGGCGGATGCTTGGGTCTCCTGTAGGTTATTCTGCTTCAGCAAAGGGGGATATTGAGGATTGGAACACCGAATTCACCATGAGCGGTTTTACGGGAACCGAACAACCAACCAGCACTTTTATTTCAGTAAAATCCTACAATGAAGCAACCGCAGGCGATAAAAATACCGGCTTTGTAACACCTTCCAACACCACAGATGCACTTGTTGAAGGACAGGGTTACCTTGCATGGATTGGCGATGCCCTGGGTGCTTCCATCACAAAAACGATTGATTTGACAGGCCCTCCTTATACCGGTACCCGCTCTTTACCGGTAACTTATAACGATGATGCAGGCCAGCCCGCAACAGAAGATGGATGGAATATTGTCTGCAATTTATTCCCCTCTACCATTGATTGGGATGCCTCCTCAGGGTGGACTGCCAGAGATAATATGAATTTAACAAAATATACCTGGAATGATGCGAATAACAATTTTGCCAGTTATACCGTGGGCGGGGCAAATACCAATGGCGGAACCCGGTATATTCCCTCCATGCAGGGCTTCTGGGTTCAAACAAGTGCCTCTTCACCTGCCTTAACTCACACCGAGGCAGTAAAAGTTTCCAATGACGTTGCGTTTTTAAAACAAATTCCGCCAGGAGAAATCTCCCTTAGGTTAAAAATTTCGGGCCAAACCGGCTTTTCTGATGAAGCTCTCATCCGTTTTATGCCCAATGCAACCACAGGTTTTGAAGGAGACAAAGATGCTTTTAAATTATTTACACTTAGCCCGATTCCCCCGGGAATTAGCACTGTTAGCAACGAATCGTTTGATATGTGTGTTAACTCATATCCCGAGCTTACTTCAAATACCATTTTCCCTATCAGAACAAAAACCCATACCTCTCAAAACTGCTCTGTTTCATTAACTGGCTTGGATGATATCCCTTCAAATTTTTGTGTTCTTCTTGAAGATAATCAGACAGGAACCATTACCGATTTCAGAAACGATACTGCTTATGCTTTTTTCCTTGCCGATACAACCTTATCTCCCCGGTTTTCACTCCATTTATTAAAAAACGATTCGATAAGCTGTTCCGATTACTTAAACATTCTTTCCGACTTAAATCCTTCCATCCCTTTAAAAAATCAAATGTATATCACCTCCCAGAACGGAAAGGTGAATATTAATTTTGATTTGCCGGCCGTTACCAATGCCTCCATTTCACTCTATGATATGCTTGGCCAAAATATCGTTCCCGAAAAAAAATATTCCGTTTTTAAAAATAAAATTGAACTCAATGTGGGTAATTACTCCCGCGGAATTTATCTCCTTCACATTGTTACCGATCAGCAAAACCTAAGTCAAAAAGTATTGATAAAATAATTTTTCCCCTATACCATGAAAAGTTGTTTTTTCATTTTGCTAATTATTTTTTGGGGGAATAATTTTTTAAAAGCTCAAAATGTTGTTGTAAATTCTTCGGGTGCTGCAGGTGATGCTTCTGCGGGTTTGGATGTTGATTTTACAGATAAAGGTTTGCTTGTTCCTAGAGTTGCACTAACCGCGCGTAATGCTGCCGGTCCCATTTCCACTCCCGCAACCGGTCTGCTGGTTTACAATACAGCTACTGCCGGATCATCGCCAAATAATGTTGTTCCCGGCTATTACTTTAATGCAGGTACCGGAGCAAGTCCCAACTGGACAAGGTTTGCATCAGGAAATAACGATGCCTGGACGCTGAGGGGAAATGCAAGCACTTCACCCGGAACCGATTTTATCGGAACCACCGATGCGCAGGATTTTGTAATAAAAACCAATGCTGCTGAAGTTTTCAGAATAAACAGCAGCGGAAATACCGGGGTTGGAGATGCCTCCCCCGCAGCTTTATTTACCGTGGGCAGCGGTGATTTATTTCAAATTAATTCCTCGGGGAATGCTTTGGGAATAGCAGGTTCTGCCGCCCTGCCCTCCTATTCCTTTACTGGCGACCCCAATACCGGCATATTAAACTCCGGTGCCGATTTATTGGGCTTTTCCACAGGAGGAACAGAAAGAATGAGGTTGAATGCCTCCGGAAACTTGGGAATTGGCACAACGACCCCTGCCTCACTTTTACATGTACATGGTACGGCACAGCTTGGCACAAGCTCTTCCGTTACCGGACAATTAAAGTTTTTTAACTCTACCAATGCGAACACTGTTACCTTGCAGGCAGGAGTAAGCACAGCAAGCGTAACTTATACGTTCCCACTAGCTGATGCTGCCGCAAGCGGCTACCTGCTTTCCTCCAATGCCTCAGGAACTTTATCATGGATTGCCCCCGGGGCAGCAGCCAGTTGGTCGGTTACAGGAAACAGCGGTACCAGCCCGGGGACAAATTTTGTTGGAACCACAGACGCCCAGGCCCTTGTTTTTAAAACCAGCGGAGCCGAGGTGGTAAGATTTAAAACAGATGGAAATGTTGGTATTGGAACTTCCACTCCAACTTCAAAACTTTATGTAAAAGGAAGTGCAGATAAACCTCAATTGATTGTTCAGGCTTTTTCCACTCAAAGCAATTCTACAAGTCCCATTGTTAAATTAATTAGTTCAGGGGGAACAGATTTGCTCTACCTTCATTCCGATGACC
Organism: Flavobacteriales bacterium; assembly: GCA_023250995.1. Classification (GTDB taxonomy): domain Bacteria; phylum Bacteroidota; class Bacteroidia; order Flavobacteriales_H; family JAHEZO01; genus JAHEZO01. Next base: position 17,429 of record JAHEZO010000015.1, read on the forward strand.
AAACCAATGCTTTTTTAGGTTACCGTGCAGGCTATTCAAATACTGTTGGGGGTGGGTTGAGAAATACTTTTATTGGAAGTAATGCAGGTTTTTCAAATGCCGGAGGAGATGACAACACTTTTTTAGGTGATGAATGCGGCTTTTCCAATAACACAGGGGAGTACAATACCTTCTTAGGTGCTTATGCCGGGAACACTAATGCAGGAGGAAGTTATAACACTTTTATTGGAAGAGCATCCGGAAACCAAAACGTTTCAGGTGCCGAAAATGTATTCGTTGGAAATGGTTCGGGATTTTTTAGCACCGCGGGATATAATGCCATCGTTGGGGTTAACGCAGGATTCGGGGCAAGCGGATCAAGCTTTACAAATAATGCCATTATAGGAAATTCCGCAGGCCTTTCCTTAACCAGCGGAAGCGATAATTCAATTATCGGTCATTATGCAGGATATAATTTGACTTCCGGTGGCTCCACAGTGGCCATAGGAAAATCTTCCCTTTTTACTTGTTCAACAAATTCGGAAAATACTGTGGTAGGATATTCGGCAGGGAACCTTGTCACAGGAGCGGGCAATGTATTATTCGGGTATCAGGCAGGCGACAATATTTCCTCGGGAGGTAAAAATATAATTATCGGCTATAATATTGATGCCCCTGTGGCCACCACCAGCAACCAGCTTTCCCTCGGAAATTTAATTTTTGCAACCAATGTAGACGGTACCGGAACTACCGTAAGCACCGGTAACATTGGAATTGGAATTTCCGCCCCGACTGCCCGTCTCCACATCAAAGGAACCAGCTCCGCTGTAAACGGACATATTAAAAGCGAACAAACAACAGCCCCCACCATTGCCGTAACCACTCAAAATGGAATTACTGCTGCTTCCGTTACAGCCGGCTCTACCGATACCAAAGGAAACATTACCACCACAGGAACAAACAATGGAACAAATACAGGTCTTACAATTACTTTCAATGCCGCCTATACCGTGGCGCCAACTGTTGTAATAAACTCTGCAAATGCAAATGCTCAGGCTTGCACACATTTCATAACTTCAACAACCACAACTTTTGTTTTAAATTTTGCAGGTGGAGGTGCAACCCCTTCATTTAATTACATAATTATTGAATAAAAACAAAAATGGCTATGAGGAAACTTTTCTTTTTTTTATTTGGAATTTTTGTTCTGGTTAAATTTTCTTTTTCTCAAAATGTGGTGGTAAACTCATCCGGAGCTTCAGGGGATGCCTCAGCCGGATTAGATGTTGATTTTACCAATAAAGGGTTACTTGTTCCAAGAATGACCCAGGCCCAACGGGATGCACTTTCTTCTCCGGCCACCTCTCTCTTAATTTATCAAACCAATAATACCTCGGGCTATTATTTTAACTCCGGCACTCCGGGAACTCCCATATGGAGCCGGTTTTTAAGCACCGCCTCAAGTGGCACAAGCTGGACTCTTGCAGGAAATGCAACTACAACCCCGGGCACCGATTTTATTGGAACCTCAGATAATCAGGATCTGGTTTTTAAAACCAACAATGCTGAAGTTGCCAGGATTCAGGCGGACGGTTTCGTAGCAATAGGAACCTCCTCTCCTCAGGATTTTGTGCATTTTATGAAGAATGTTAATGATGCCACAAACCTACATATTACAAATACTAATGCAGGGAGTATGTCTTCCGCTGGAATTTCAATAGAAAGCGATGTGAATTCAGGGTTTTTCGGTGTATTAAGTACGGGTTATAGCGAATCTCATTTAGCCGGAAATGTTGGAATGTCGGCCCTTTCTAATAATTTAGTTTTGGCCACCATGGATGCCGGTGATATTTTTTTTAATACCAATGGATTAACTTCTTCCGAAGAAAGAATGAGAATTACTTCCACCGGAAATCTTGGCATAGGAACCTCTGCCCCTTCCTCCCTAATCCATTTTAAAAACGGCCATATCCGAAGTGAACAAACCACCGCACCAACCATTGCCGTTACAACCCAAAATGGAATTACAGCCTCTGCAGTTACTGCCGGCTCAACAGATACCAAAGGCAACATTACAACCACCGGCACAAACAACGGAACAAATACTGTTTTAACAATTACATTTAATACAGCTTACACTATTGCGCCTACGGTAATGGCTAATGCTGCTAATGCCTCCGCACAGGCATGTCAATCTTTTGTTTCATCAACAACTACAACTTTTGTTCTGACTTTTTCTGGTGGAGGAGCAACTCCCTCATTTAATTATTTTATTATAGAATAAAAACAAAAAAAGATATGAAATCTACTTTATTGCTTTTTTTGGGAATTTTCTTTTTTATAACTTATTCTTTCACCCAAAATGTAGTGGTCAATTCATCCGGTGCTTCCGGAGATGCCTCTGCTGGTTTAGATGTGGATTTTACAAATAAAGGACTTTTGATTCCCAGGCTTACCCAGGCCCAGCGAGGAAGCCTTTCCTCTCCTGCAACTTCCTTAATTATTTATCAAACAGATAACACGCCCGGCTATTATTATAACTCAGGAACTCCGGCTTCTCCCACCTGGACAAGATTATCTTCTGGAACCAATTGGGGTATTACCGGAAATTCGGGAACCAATCTTTCCACCGATTTTATTGGCACCACCGATAATGTTGATTTTGTGGTGAAAACAAATAACACTGAAGTTGCCCGCTTCATGACCAGCACAAGTTCAAATGTCTTGGGTATTGGTACCTCAAGCCCAAATTCTTATGTTGAAATATATAAAAATTCAAATACCGGCATATTTCCTCAAGTAACAAACCCGAGCACCGGAACCTCTGCCCTTTGCGGTTTTTCAGCCCAGGCCGATGTAAACAACAGTTATTTATTGGCCGTTGGCTCCGGAAATACGGATTATCCATTTTTTGCAGGGAGTGGTGGGGTGGCAACATTTAACAATAATTTGTTTTTAGCAACAGCTTCTTCAGGCGGAATTATTTTTAATACTACCGGCTTCGCATCCACGGATGAAAAAATGAGAATCAGCAATGCCGGCCTGGTTGGAATAGGTACCGCCTCCCCTGGCACCAAATTGCATTTATCCATTGACGATGCCTCCACCGCCACCACCACAAACCTTTTAAGAATAGACCATACCAGCACCGGAACAGCAGCTGCCGGATTTGGTGCCGGTTTATTGCAACGCCTGGAAAATGCAAGCGGAACCCTCACCGATGCGGGACAACTTTCCACCAGGTGGATTACCGCTACCGGAGGAAGCGAAGAAGGTGGATTGTTTTTTTCACCACAGAGTACTTCAGGGGGCGGATTACTTGACAGAATGAGAGTGGGAAGTGCGGGTGTTCAGATAGGTAACATTAGCGGAAGTGTCGCAGGAACATTGCATGTGGTGCAACCGGCAAGTTCCTCAGGTTCTCCAAACCTGGTGAAATTTACCGGGGGGGCACATACAACCCTTACGGCAAGTACAGAGGCAATTGATGTTTTATTTGACTTAAACAGAACCGTTCAATTTTCCACTGGAAATATCACTGATGACCAGAGAGCTTTTGTAATAAAACCTCCGACCTATTCATTTGCCGGGGCATCCAGTATTGGAAATGCACAAACAATGAACATTAACGGAATGCCAGTTGCCGGAACAAATGCCTCCTTTGATAATTCTCTTGCTTTATTTATTAATGGCTTAACAGGATACGGAACCCAAATTAACGGGGGAATGGCCGTTGGCGTACCCGAAATTGCTGATGGAATTGGAAACGTTACGGCCGATGTAGGTTTGATAGTTTTTGGCGACAACCATAATTTAGGTAATCAAACTGCTACCCTTGATATTTACAATGAGGCGCGGATTGGTGTTTCTACTTTAACCTCTGCCACAAATGTTAGAACAGTTACAGATGCTGCCGCTTTTGCAATTGAAGGTCCCCCTGTTGCATCTACAAATGTTACATTTACCAATCCTGCTTTATCTCTCCATGTTGAATCGGGCAACTCGCGTTTTGACGGAAGAATTTTAGGTGCAAAAGGTTCTAATGTGGCAAGTGCTTCAACCATTACCTTGGGAAGTGATGGGAATTTCTTTGATATTACCGGAACAACAACCATAAATAATATTACCACCACAGAATGGACCGCAGGAAGCATGGTAGTATTAAGACTGGGTGGAATAATAACCGTTAAACATAATGCGGGTGGGGCCGGAGCTATTTTTTTAAACGGAAGTATTGATTTTGTGGCAGCATCCGGCAATACTTTAACCCTTGTTTATGATGGTACCGATTGGTATGAAGTGGGCAGGAAACAATAATTTTTTGGAAAAAATATTTAATTTATGTGATAAAAATCCCCCAATGAAGTATCGAATTAGATGCCCGGAATAAGTTTTTTGTGGTTCGATGGTTCGTAAAATTTTCTTACTTCGTTGGAATTATTAAGGAAATTTCTTTTCGCAAATCCATTCGCTTTTTATGAATTTTCTTTCTTTCAGCCCCAAATCGTTGCTAATTTTTCTAGCAACATTGTTTTTGTTTTTTCAAATCAATAATTCCAACGCCACTCCTTATGTTTGGGCCGGAACAACCACCCTTTGGAGTACTAGTACTAACTGGTCTCCCAACGGGGTTCCATCCACTTCTGATAATGTTACTATAAACACTGCCCAAACGGTGGTTCTGGATATGGACCGTTCAATAACCAACCTGACCATTTCGGCAGGAACTCTAGACCTTGGTGGATTTACTCTGACTTTTTCGGGTACTGCAACCTTTACCTCGGGCTCAATAATTAATGGCACAATAAAAGCCACCGCAGGAACCTCGGCGACTTTTAGCGGGACCGCCTTTTCCGCCAGTGCGATTGTAGACATTACCTGCACAACCATCCTGATAAACGGATCGTCCTTTGCCGGAAACACCACGATTAAAAAAACCGGAGGAACTTCAGATACCGGAAACGGAGGAGCCACTTTTAACGGAACCACCACCATTGCAGCCAGCGGGGCCGGATCGCTTAGAATGGGCAATTCCGCAGGAGATATTTTTAACGCTGATGTAACCTTTACCAATTCCGGGGCCGGTGGAATTTACCCGGCCTATACTGCTGCCGGCACCCAGTTTAACGGTGATATTTACGTAAACAGCTCCTCCTCGGGAGGCGTGCGGTTTGGCCAAAATGCAACAACAGCTTCGGGAACACTTGCCACTTTAAAGAAAATTTACGTTGGCGGTGCCGGCTTTACTACCGGAGAATTGCGTTTCCGATACTTTACACAAACATTAGGAATTGCACAGGGTTTTACACTCACAGGAACAGCTCTTTTGCAATTCCAAACCGGATGCACCTTTAACGATAATCTTACCGTGGTTAGTCCGCAAATTGGAATTGCCGGATCTACATTTAATGGGGTAACCTCCATTGAAAAAAACGGGGCTACGGGTAATAACTGCACCGGAGGAAACACTTTTAATAATACCACCACTATAAAAAACAGCAGCGGGGCCACCCTTTCCCTTGAAACCGCCACAGGTGATATTTTCGCTGCCAATGTTACTTTTATAAATTCCGGCACCCTTTCTCTTAGCGTTGCTGATAACGGAAGTGGCGGCTCTGCAACTCAATTTAACGGTGATATTCATTTTGATAATTCAAGTACCGGCAGCATTCAGTTTGGCGCCAATTCAACCCCAACGGCAGCCACTCTGGCCTCGGGAAAGAATTTAGTTATTGATGCTTTTCCCTCAGGCACCCTTAGGTTTCGCAAATTTACTTCTTCCTCTGCACAAAATATTACTCTAACAGGCACCACCACTACTCTTCAGTTTCAAACCGGCTCTTCTTTTGAAACCATGACTTGTACTGCTCCTCAGCTTCTTTTAGATGGGGCTACTTTTAACGGGACTACCTCCTTTACTAAAACCGGAAGTGGTTCCTCCAATAATTCTATTGGAGGAAATACTTTTAATGGTGCTACCACTTTTACAAATAACGGCACCTCCGGGGCTTTGTACCTGGCCACCTCCACAGCAGATGATTTTAACGGAAATGTTACCTTCCTTCAAATGGGAGTGGGTGGTGCATTAAACCCAGCCTATGCAGTTTCTTCGAATTTTTCCGGAAACATTTCCACTACAGGAACTGCAGTGGCAATTACCTTTGGTTTATCGGGTGCCGGAACAGGCAGGGTAATAATTGATGGGAGCGGCAATCAGGTTTTTTCAGGGGATGTTGGAACCAAACCTATTATTAAACGATTAACCATGGCCACCACGGGGTCGGGCAATCTAACATTAAATGTACCCATAGATATCGGAACCTCAAGTGTTGGAGATTTAACAATGACGGATGGAATAATTAACACAACATCTACCAATTTTCTTACCATTACTGATGAAGCCGTAACAGTAAACACAGGGGATGCAAATAGTTTTGTAGATGGGCCTTTTAAGTACACTATGTCATCCACCACGGCAAATACTGTTTTAAATCTGCCCCTTGGAGATGGCATTGACTGGCGGCCTGCTATTTTAACTCTTACTCACGGTGCCGCTACGGCCTATACTTATACTGCGGAATTAAAATCCGGGAACGCAAATGATTTGGGCTTTATCCTTTCCCCATCAGATTTTGACCATGTTTCTTATGCTCATTATTACGATATCTCAAGAAGCAGCGCAGCCAATTTAACCAGTGCCAAAATCAAGATGTTCTTTTCATGCCAGGGGCATGATGATGTGGTAAGGGATGAAAGCAAACTGGGTATTGCAAAGGATAATGGATCCGGGTCCTGGTCGGATATAGGAGGCACTCCGACCAATGTTGCAAGTTGTTCCAGTCCTTCCACCGATAAATCGGGTGAAATTGAATCCGGTAATTTTACCTCCTTCAGTAAATTTTCCCTGGGAGCCAGGCCCGGAGGAGACAATCCCCTGCCGGTAGAGTTAGTTTATTTGGAGGCCACTATTGAAAACTCGCAGGTAACCCTAAAATGGAAGACCGCAAGCGAGTACCTGAATGATTATTTTACGCTTGAAAAATCATCCGACTGCATAAATTTTTCTCTGCTCGATACCGTAAAAGGGGCCGGGGTAAGTTCAACTGTTAATGAATACAGTACCAACGACCCAAACCTGTTAACCGGAGTAACTTATTACCGGTTAAAGCAAACTGATTTTAATGGAACCACAACCATTTTAAAAACTGTTTCGGTAAATTTTGAAGGACTTGAAATTATTAACACGTTACCCAACCCCGCTGTGGATAAAATTGAGTTTGTAATTAATTCCTCCGAGGATATGGACGCCACCTACTCCATTGTAGATATGAACGGACATGTGGCCAAGAGCGAACGAATGGTTTTTTTAAAAGGAGTAAAAAATTTACAAATTGATATTTCTTCTCTGGCCCAGTCAATGTATGTTTTTAAATTACGATCAGATAACAATAAATTTTATACCCGAAAACATTTTATAAAATCGTTTGCATATTAAATATGCTCTTAATCCTTCCGGATTTTTTACTTTCACCGCCCGGCAATTATTAATGTTAATTTAATTTCAAAATGCCTTAAAAAATCTCCCGCAGATAACGCAAATATTCGCAGAAAACATCAGAGAGAATCTGCGCAATCTGCGGGAAAAACTAATATTTCTGTTTATCTTAACATGACATTAGTTGTGTTTTTAATTTATTTCTATGCTTCGAACACATACCTGCGGTGAGTTAAATATTGCCAATTCTGGAAATGAAGTAACTCTTTGCGGTTGGGTACAACGCACCCGAAATTTAGGCGGAATGGTATTTATTGACCTCCGCGACCGTTATGGAATTATCCAACTTGTTTTAAATCCTTCTGAAAATAACCCTGATGAAAAGCCCTCCGCAATTTTTGAAAAAGCTCAATCGCTTGGGAGAGAATTTGTTATTCAGGTAAAAGGAATTGTTGTTGAACGCAGCAATAAAAACGCAAATCTTTCAACGGGTGAAATTGAAATTCAGGCTTTTGAAATTAATATTCTTAACCCTTCCGTCACACCCCCATTTACCATTGAGGATGTAACTGACGGGGGAGAAGAGCTGCGGATGCAATACAGGTATCTGGATTTGCGGAGAAATCCACTTAAAAAAAATCTTGAACTACGACACAGGGTAACCATTGAAACACGCAAATATCTCGATTCAATTAGTTTTATTGAAATTGAAACTCCCTTTCTCATAAAATCCACTCCGGAGGGAGCCAGGGATTTTGTGGTTCCATCCCGTGTTCACCCAAAACAGTTTTACGCATTACCACAGTCGCCACAAACATTTAAGCAAATTCTTATGGTTTCTGGGTACGACCGGTACTTTCAGATAGTGCGTTGTTTCAGGGATGAAGATTTAAGAGCCGACCGTCAACCGGAATTTACTCAGATTGATTGTGAAATGGCCTTTATTGAACAAGACGACATTCTCAACACTTTTGAAGGATTAACCAAACATCTTTTTAAAAATATTAAAGGAATTGATTTGGGGGATTTTCCGCGAATGAGCTATGGAGATGCAATGAAAAATTATGGTTGCGATAAACCCGATACCAGGTTTGAAATGAAATTTATTGAACTGAAAAGTCCCCGGCCAGAAGGAAAAGGAAATATTCCCTTTAGTGAAACCCTGGGCGGGCCTGGTTTTAAGGCCTTTGATGAATCCGAAATGGTGGTTGGGATTTGTGCCAAAGGATGTGCAAATTATTCGCGCAAACAATTAGATGAATTAACAGAGTTTGTTAAACGCCCTCAGATTGGAGCAAAGGGGTTGGTTTATGTAAAATACCATGAAGACGGAACCATAAAATCATCGGTGGATAAATTTTTTAATGAAAGTATATTGAAAAAATGGGCCGACCTATTTTATGCAGGTCCGGGCGACCTGATGTTAATTCTTGCAGGTGGAAAAAACCAAACACATAAAGCTTTAAGTGAACTCCGCCTGGAAATGGGCAATCAGCTTGGATTGCGGAAGCCAGAAGTTTTTTCTCCTCTCTGGGTTTATGATTTCCCTTTGCTCGAATGGAATGAAATGTCTCAACGTTGGTTTGCCATGCATCATCCATTTACTTCTCCTAAAAAAGAAGACTTCCATCTTTTGGATACTCCAAACCTTTCAGGTCTTAGGGCAAATGCCTATGATTTGGTTATAAACGGAGTTGAGTTAGGTGGTGGTTCGATAAGAATTCACAATAAAGAATTGCAGCAAAAAATGTTTAAGATTCTTGGCTTTTCTGAGGCGGAAGCAATGAGGCAATTCGGGTTTCTGATGAATGCTTTTGAATACGGTGCCCCTCCCCACGGTGGCATTGCCTTCGGGCTCGACCGTTTGTGTGCCACCTTTGGCGGCTCCGAATCAATAAGGGATTATATTGCTTTTCCAAAAAACAATGCCGCCCGTGATATTATGATTGATGCTCCCTCCGAAATTAGCCCCGAACAGCTAAAAGAGCTTGGATTGTAATTTATTTAAAGGATTCTATTCCGGTAATATCTGCTCCGGTAATAAGCAAATGAATATCATGGGTTCCTTCATAGGTAATAACCGATTCTAAATTCATCATGTGGCGCATAATGGGGTACTCACTTGTTATGCCCATGGCACCATGTATCTGCCGGGCCTCTCTTGCAATTTGAAGAGCCATATTCACATTGTTTCTTTTTGCCATTGATATTTGTCCTGAAGAGGCTCTCCCTTCGTTTCTCAAAACACCAAGCCGCCACGTTAAAAGCTGGGCTTTGGTGATTTCGGTAATCATTTCGGCAAGTTTTTTTTGGGTGAGTTGGAATGAGGCAATGGGTTTTCCGAATTGTATCCTTTCTTTGGAATAACGCAATGCAGAATCATAGCAATCCATAGCCGCTCCAATGGCACCCCAGGCTATTCCGTACCGGGCTGAATCAAGACATCCCAATGGGGCTCCCAAACCCGATTTGTTGGGCAAAAGATTTTCTTTCGGAACTTTTACATTATCAAAAACAAGTTCTCCGGTGGCCGATGCCCTCAGCGACCATTTGCCATGGGTTTCCGGAGTGGTAAATCCTTCCATTCCTCTTTCCACTACTAATCCCCAAATTCTTCCCTCTTCATTTTTTGCCCACACTACGGCAACTTGTGCAAAGGGAGAATTTGAAATCCACATTTTGGCGCCATTGAGTAAATAATGGTCTCCTTTATCTTTAAAATTTGTTACCATTCCTCCCGGGTTCGATCCGTGGTCTGGTTCGGTGAGGCCGAAACAACCTATCCATTCCCCTGAAGCAAGCTTTGGTAAAAATTTTTTTCTTTGGTCTTCATTTCCATATTTCCAAATCGGATACATCACCAGTGAACTTTGCACCGAGGCCGTTGATCTGATTCCCGAATCTCCCCTCTCCAACTCCTGCATCATAAGTCCGTAGGAAATCTGGTCCAGGCCGGCCCCGCCATACTTCTGGGGAATGTATGGGCCGAACACTCCAACTTCCGCCAGCCCCTTTAAAATATGATTTGGAAACTCCGCTTTTTCATAATACTCTTCTATAATGGGTGATATTTCTTTTTTAACCCAGGCACGCGTTGTTTCCCTTATTAATTTATGCTCTTCACTGAGCAATTCATCCATTAAAAAATAATCGGGTGATTGAAAATGGTCTGTTTTCATGAATAAATAATTTTACATCTATTTTGTTTATGGATGCAAATTTATGTAAATAAGCTCCATCGGGGTTTTTTGCCGGAATTTTGAAGTTTTTCGCTTAAATACTTAATCAACCCATTATTAAACCCGTTCAGCTGCAGTTAACATTCCGTTTGTTAATATTGAGTATTTTTGTTAATAAAACCACAACAACTTTTTTTGTTTTTTTAACTGTAAATAAAATTGATTTTTAAAAAATACTTTTAAAGAGTTATTAAAAAACAAAAACATTTTTTTAACAGTTTTTTTGTGTTTTTTTCAAAAACTTATTAATAAAAAACAATAATTAAACTAATTAACATGATGTGAATATCCTTATTAAACTGTTGATAATAAAGTATCTGATTTTTATTTATTGTCAGAACCATGTTAATAATTTATTATAAGTAAAACATACAACAAAAAAAGAAAAAAGTTTTACACTTCATCAACCGGCTATTATATTCATTATCATATTAAATTATTTAAAAAAAATATAAAAAGTGTTGTTATTAAATAAAAAATATTGCTTCGTTTTTTCAATCTTCTTTCCCTTTATCATTGCCGGTCAAAACAACATTATCAATCCCGATGGTTACAATAAATTTTATTTCGAAAACGGAATTCTTTCAAGTGAGGGACCCATGAGGGAAGGGAAACCGGATGGTTACTGGAAAACATATTTCGAAACCGGGAAATTAAAATCTGAAGGAAACAGAAAAAACTTTGTGCTTGACAGCATTTGGAAATTCTATAGCGACCAGGGAATTCAAACCAGCGAAATAAGTTTTAAAAACAATAAAAAAAACGGGCCAAGCATAGGTTTTTCAAAAGAAGGTTTGGTTATTTCAGAAGAAAATTATGTTGAAAATTTAAGGCAGGGGTATTCTTTTTATTTTTATCCTGAAGGAGAGAAACAAAAAAAAGTTTTTTTTAAAGATGATTTGGAAAACGGTACGGCCTGGGAATATTCAAAAGATGGATTAATTATTTCAATTTTTGAATATAAAAACGGAATTCAGAAAGGACTGGAGAAAATAAACCGGAAGGATAATGCCGGGCTTAAACAAGGCAAATGGAAAGAGTTTTATCCCTTGCCTCCATCCATATCTGAAGGAGGAGTTAATACTGTGGGCGAAGAATTAATGGTTCATTTTGAAGGTGATTATGTGGATGGAAAAAAACAAGGGTATTGGAGGGAATATGATAGAAGGGGATTAACCCTTAATACGGTGAAGTATAATCAAGGCGAGGTGGAAAAGAATGCTGAAGAGCTGATGAAACTTGACATTAAGACAGAATATTATGATAATGCAGCAATAAAAAACATTAAAAGTTTTAAAAGCGGAGTGCCCGAGGGGATTTTCAGGGAATATTCTCCGGAGGGAGTAATTATTAATTCTGAAGTGTTTAAAGACGGAAGAAAATTAGGGGAAGGAATAATGGATGAAAAAGGTATAAAAGAGGGAAAATGGAAGGAATTTTATGGTGACAGCATTTTAAGGGCCGAGGGGGAGTATAAAGAGGGACAAAGGATTGGCGACTGGAGTTTTTTTTATAAAAATGGGAAAAAAGAACAATTTGGAAAATACGGTAAATCCGAAAAACCCGAAGGGAAATGGATGTGGTTTTATGAAAACGGTAATATCTGGAGGGAAGAATTTTTTTTAAATGGGCTGGAAGATGGAATGGTTACAGAATATGATGATACCGGCAAAGTAATTTCAAAAGGAGAATACGAGGGGGGTGAAAAGGAAGGGTTCTGGTTTTATGAAGCCGGAGACAACCGGGAAGAAGGAAATTATAAAGCCGGAAAAAAGGATGGCGGTTGGAAAGAATATTATCTAACCACCGGAAATTTTGATAAAAATAGTCCATTGAGCTTTTTGGGAAAGTTTGTAGATGGTTTTCCTGATGGGAAGCATGTGTATTATTATCCAAACGGGAAAAAAAAAATAGAAGGAAAATACATTACCGGGGTTAAGGATGGGGAGTGGCATTGGTTTAATGAAGAAGGGTTACCTGTACTTACAATTTTATTTGAAAACGGGGTTGAAAAAAAATTTA
>JAHEZO010000125.1 GCA_023250995.1 Flavobacteriales bacterium
TTTTACAATCCTAATTGATGCCGTGAAAAAAATTATTGCCATCGGAATTATTATTTCAGTTGCTATTTCCTGCAGGAAAAAAATCGAATTCCCCCAATGGGATGTGGGGCTGATATTTCCCGTGGCAAACACTACTTTAAAAATCACCAATCTTATTAAAGATTCGGTGCTAAAGATAAACCCCGATAATTCCTTATCCCTGGTATATAGCGGAGATCTCTATAAACTGAATTTTGATTCACTATTTCAGATTCCCGACACCTCGGCCTTTCAATCTTTTAAATGTTTGTTTTGCGGAGGAGGATTTCAATACCCTGCCAATTCAATTATCATTAACCAAACGCAAAATACCCGGTACGATTTAAAAGGGGTTGAATTGACCAAAGCCATCATCCGCTCCGGTTCTGTTGAAGTAGAATTGCGTAGCACTTTCCAGGGAAAAACTGTTTTGTTTTATCAAATGCCGCTTGCCATTGATTCTTTGGGAAACCCACTTTCAATAATTGATACATTGCCGGCTGCAGGCCCCGGAAGCCCCACCATTATTACCAAATCATACGATTTAACAGGATATAATATTGACCTCAAAGGATTAGTTGGTAACAGCTTTAATACCATAGTAAGTAATTTTAAGGCAATTACACTGGAAACCACACTCATCACATCAACCGACAGTGTTAGAATTTTTAATTCTTTTAAAAAAATTGTTCCCGAATACGCCCAGGGATATTTCGGACAAAATGTAGTGGAGGTTAAACCGGAAAATAAATCAGTAAAAAAATTGCATAACATCATAGGAGGGTCCTTCGACCTGAAGTATTTCAATTTAAAACTTAAAGTAAAAAACGGAATTGGGGTGGATATTCAATTTTTGCTTAATCAGATTCTATCCGGCAAAATTTCTACCGGAGAAAACATTTCCCTTACCGGATCAATCATCGGAAAATCAATTAACATTAACAGGGGGTCCAAAAACAACTCACCGGTTTACCCGGGGATTACTTTTTCGGAGTATGAAATTTTAATGAATAATTCAAATTCAAATGCCGACCAGCTCATTGAAATTTTTCCCGACAGCATTTCGGCCGGGGCCCTAATTACATTAAATCCCCTGGGAAATATTTCGAACAGCAATGATTTTGTTTATTATGGAAATGGGATAAATGTTTCGCTAGATGCCGAAATTCCACTTTGCTTTATGGCAAATAGCCTTGTTCTTGCCGACACAGTGGATATTAATTTTCAGGCAAAAGAAAAAGATCAGGAGGAAAATGGAGTCATCAAAAACATCACCGGTGGAAATATTATTCTTGATATTTACAATGGCTATCCTTTTGAGGCAAAACCACAACTGTATTTATTGAACGAATCCCTTCAGATTTACGATTCTCTTTTTTCCGCAGGCTCGGTCATTCAACCGGCCATTTTAAACTCAGCCTTTGTTTCCGAAGGAAAGACTTTTTCAAAAATTACAATTCCTGTTGACCAGAAGAAAATAGAGAGCCTTAAAGCTGGAAAAAAACTCATGGTGAAATTATTATTTTCCACTTCTCCCCAACAAAATTTTATTAAAATTTACAGCCATTACGAAGTAGATATTAAAGTGGTTGCCGAAATAAATTATCACGTTGAAAATAATTAACCATTTGAAACATCTCCTCATAAAAAGAAGAATGGTTGATGCCGCCTTTCCACGTATTTTTATTTTCCTTATTATTTTTTTTCATTTTAAGATTTTACTTGCACAAACAGAATTTAGTTTTCCTTTTTTTTCATTTTGTCCGAAAAATGGTGCCGACTTTTCTGCCGGAATTTCCGGAGATGCCTCCCTTAATTCTCCCGATTTAAAAAACAATTTTTTTTATCAGTTTAATAAAAACGGAAAAATTACTGAGGAGGGTAAAAATCTAATTTCTGATAAACTTTCTACCAGTAACAGGATTGGTGCGGACGGAAATTACGGACTATTTTTTTCGCAAAAACTCAACTGCCGAAATGATTCAGTTGCCACGGAAAGTGAAATTAATTCATCATGGAACTATTTTATAAGAATTGCAGACCGCACCCACTTTGATGCTCGATTTCCAAAAGATTTATTCGACCTTGCTTTTTATGGCAATCAAAAATTTAAAGGTGATACAGCTTTTCTGGATAATACATCGTTAAACTACTTGCGTTATCAGCAATTGCAGCTGGGAATTATTCATTCAAATGAAAAAAAATTAAGTTACGGGATATCCTTTTCTTTACTAAAAGGAGAGGAAAACTATTTAGCACAACTCAACCGGGTTCGATTTTTTACGGATGAAAATGGTGAAAAAATCGCATTGGATTTTAGGGGAGAGGGAAGATATACCAACCCCTCAAATAAAGGATTCGGTGCAATAAACGGATGGGGATTTTCAACTTCACTATTTGCCGGTTATCCTATAAAATTAATTGAGCATAATACGCTGGTTTCGGTAGAAATGAACGACTTTGGCTTTATCCGGTGGGATAATAAATCTAATTTTTATAAGGCCGACACAACCCTTCAATTCAGCGGCATTAACATTTCTGATATTTTTTTATTAAATGATTCTGTATTAAAATCCATTTCACCCGATTCATTAACCGAAAACATTAATTCGCTGAAGACAAATTCAAAATATTTAAGTTATCTGCCTGCTGTTTTAAAAGGATCGTGGCTGGTTGATTGGAATAAATTTTCTTTTGGACTTGGGCTGGCTTACAGGATAAAAGCAAACTACCATCCATACTTTCTTTTAAAATCGGGGTATAAAATTTCAAAAATTGTTTCGCTAAGTACTCTTTTTTCAGAGGGGGGATATGGGAAATTCGGTTTCGGAGTAGAAGCAGCCTTGAAACTTAAAAAGCTATCCTTAGCAGCGGGAAGCAACAATCTGGAAGGCCTGGTTTTTAAAAATATCTCCGGAGGAACAAGCGGGTACCTGAGTGCAATAATAAATTTTTGAAGAATTAAGTTGAAAAAATTTATTCCTAATTTTCTCCGGAATTATTTTTTCTTCTCCTGAATTTTAGTTTTTTCCATTTCTGCTTTAGCCCTGTCGGCCTCCTCCTTAGCTTTAGCGGCATTTGCTTTTGCAATTTCAGCCTCGGCCCTTGCTTTTTCTGCCAGGGCTTTTGCTTCTTCTGCCTTTGCTTTTGCAGCATTGGCTTCAGCTTCAGCTTTTGATTTTAATGCATTGGCTTTTTCCAATTCCGCCTTTGCCTTTTCGGCATTTGCTTGCGCAATTTTTATTCCGGCTTCAGTTTTTTCTTTTTCTGCAATCGATTTTTCGGCTTCAAATTTTATTATTGCGGCCTCGGCCTCAGATTTTGCCTTTTCGGCACTGGCTTTTATGGCTTCTGCTTTTGCTTTTTCCATACCAGCATTTGCAATTTCTTTTTCGGAAGATAATTTATCAGAATCCGCCTTAGCTTTTACCGATTCGGCCAATGATTTTTCCTTACTTGCAACAATGGCAGCAGTGGCGGCCTTCTCCTTTTCAGCATCGGCCTCCGCTTTACCCTTTAAGTCGGCAGCTTTTTGTGCTTCGATTTTGGATTTTTCTAAATTTAATTCTTCAGCTTTTACTCTTGCTTCCTCTCTCAATTTTTCGGACTCGGCCTTTTGTGCCTCTGTTTTGGCTCTTTCGGCTGCAGCCTTTTCACCTTGTGCTCCTGCTTCTTTTGAAGTTTTTTCGGCCAGTGCCATTTCTAATTCTGATTTTGCTTTTGAAGCATCTTCTTTAGATTTGGCGGCTGCTGCAATAATTGCATCCTGCTTTGCTTTTTCTGCTGCGGCCTGCTCAATTTTAACCTGGGCTTCCATTTTCAGGGCTTCGGCTTTCGCTAATTCGGCATTGGCCTTTACTAACTCGGCCTCGGCATCTGCTTTTTGAGCCGCTGCCACTTCTGCATTTGCCTTTGCTTTTTCAGCTTCTGCTTTTTCAGTTTCGGCCATTGATTTCGCTTTTTCTGCGGAAGCAATTATTGCCTGAGTTTCTGCAATGGCTTTATCTGAGGCAGCTTTCTCAGCCTCAAATTTTGCTTTTTCGGCCTCAGCCACTTTTGCTTTTTCTTTTGCCTTCTTCTTAAAAATTTTTGCAGCGGCAAGTTCGGCCTTTGCTTTTTCTGCATCCGACTTTGCTTTTTCAGCATCTGAAATTTTTGCTTTTGCCTTAAGCAATTCTGCCTCGGCACATATTTTATCGGCCTCCGAAATAATTGCCTGGGCTTTTAAAACTTCAGCCTCTGCCTTAACTTTTTCGGCCGCTGAAATTATGGCCTGAGCTTTAATTTTTTCGGCATTGGCTTTTGCAATTTCTTCATTTGCCCGGGCAATTTCAACATTTGCTTTTGCACGTTCGGCAGAAGCAATTTCGGCCTGTGCTTTTACAATCTCAGCCTCTGCCTTTGCCTTTTCTGCAGATGCCTTTTCAAACTCAAGCCTTTTTTCGGCTTCCATCTGCAACCCTTCCAGTGCACTTAAATCAACCACTTCAACTTCCTTTGTAACCTCTACCTGTGTTTCTACCATTTCAACTACTTCTACTTCTTTTGTTACTTCTTTTTCAACTTCCATTACATCTGTAACAGCCATTTCTTTGGTAATCGTTACCACCTCCGAGCCTACCTCAATATTTTCAACATCAAAACCGCCCCCCTCAATCTGAAAAAGGTCAAATCCATTGCGTTTATCATTTATTCCGGCACAGTATCTAATTCCTCCTCCTGTAATGTAAAAGTTCAAATTATCCCTCGAATTATTTATGGGATACCCCATATTTTGCGGGTCACCCCAGGTTCCATTGTCGGCCAGCTCAGAATAGTAAACATCAAAACCTCCGAGGCCTTTATTTTTATATCCGTTTGAACTGTAAAAAAGCATTTTTCCATTGGGATGGAGAAAGGGGGAAACTTCGTTGAAAGGAGAATTTATTTTTTCGCCAATGTTTTTAGGTGAACCCCATTTTCCATTTGCCTTTTTGGTACAATAATAAATATCGGAATTTCCAAACCCGTCTTTTCTGTCGCTTACAAAAAACAATGTTTTCCCATCTGAGGAAACGCTCAAACCGTTTTCATTAAATGGTGAATTAACCCCGGGAATCAAAACAGGTTTTGTCCAAACTCCCTGTTCAAATATTGTTTCAAACAAATTGCTTGCTCCATTTTCTTCTCTCCTGAAATAAAGGGTTTTTCCATCAGATGAAATACAAAGAGGAGCCTCGTTTTTTGTGGGGCTGCTATGCCTAAACAGTTGTGGCTTGTGCCATTTCCCGTTTTCGTCCTTTGAGGTAAAATAAATATCTTCCTGCAGCTTTCCTGTTTTTACATCCATCATTTCCTTGCCTCCCTCCTCTCCTCTTGGCCTTCTGGAACTAAAAAACATCAGCGCATTATCAAGAGTAACCACCGGGTTCATCTCGGGAAAATCAGTGTTTATCATTTCTCCCATATTTACCAATTTTACATCTCTGGGAGTTTTCATTCCGGCTTTTGCATTTACACAACTCATGATATGCCGTTCAACATTTATCGGAGGATTTCCCTGAAATTTATCCTGGTATTGAAGAAAAAACTGAAGGGCACTATCCGGTTTCCCGGCAGAAAGAAAAGCTTCCCCCAGAAAAAAATAAACATCCAAAGGTGCTGCATTCACTGATGCATTATTAAAGTTATATTTTGGAGAAGTGTTTTTAGCGGCCTTTTTGAAATAGGGAACCGATTTGGCTTGCTCATCTAAAGAATTTCGGTAGCATAGCCCGGCCTTAAAATTTGCATCAGGGTTATCAGGATTTTTTTCGAGAACTTTTTTCCAAATTTCGAGGGCAGCTCCAAAATTGCCTTTCCCGATGAGCTTATTTCCCTCGATTACCAGGGAAGTTGTTCCCGTTTTTTTTTCCCCGACTCCCGAACTGTCCTGTGAAGAGGCGGAAAGAACCGGAAAAAGAGGTAATAAAAAAAGGGGCAAAATTTTTATTTTCATAAGTAATAGAATGAAATTTCGGACAAACTGCAAATGTAACTAAATATCAATATTAAAACCCATCCTAAAAGCAATTAAAAATCATTTTAAAATTATTCGCATTTAAGGGTTTTATTTTTTATTTTTGTTCCTTTTGTTCAAATATATTTTTTCAAATTTAAAATTATATTTTTTTTAGTAAATTTTAAATTCACCTTATTACACTTTTTATGAATAAACTTTTTTACCCACTTCTGGTATTTTCCATATTTTTCACGAAACTTTCGGGCCAGCCAATTGCATCAGTGAGCCCACTTTCACTCAGTGCCAGTTTAAGTTCATGCAATGATTCAGTTATTTTTCCTGTGCAGCTTACAAATAACGGCAGTTCTACCCTTACCTATTCAAATATTATTTCCTCTCAACAAAATTCACCTTCAGGATACTGCAATCCTGCTTATTCTACCGCTTGCTCCTCGGCTGATTTTATAAATTCTTTTTCTTTTAATACCCTGGTGAATTCCGGCTCCGGCTGCACGGGAACAACACCAACCAACTTAACTTTTTATCCTCCTTCCTCCTTTACTACTCAGGTTTCTACCGGACAGACATATTCAATGACGATGCAGTCAGGGTCTACTTATAACCAGGGTTTTGGGGTTTGGATTGATTATAACCGTGACGGAGATTTTGCCGATGCTGGAGAGTTTGTATATGCTTCTCCTTCTGCAGCAACAACTCTTTTCAGCACAAGCATTACCATTCCAACAAATGCTCTCACCGGAAAAACCCTGCTGAGAGTCAGATGTGCTTACAGTACGGTTTTAACTTCAGGAAATTATTGTTCAAGTTTTACTTACGGAGAAACCGAAGATTATGAAATTTCCATTGCCGACCCACATTTTTCACTTTCTTCTGTTTCAGGAAATATTTCTGCCGGGGGAAACTCAACCTTTAATGTAAAATTTAATACGGCCGGCCTCCCTTCAGGAATTTATTCATCCATCTTAAAAATAATTACCAACGACCCGGATCCCCTGCGCGACACCCTTTTTGTTCCAATAACAATTGATTTCGCAGGGACTCCTGATATTTCATATTCTTTTCTGAATATTATTGGAGGAAAACCTTATTTATTTTTTGATACCATTTCTTCCTCTGCCATTATTACTGACTCATTTTATATAAAAAATCCCGGATGCGATACCTTGTTTTTTTCCGATATTAACTCCTCCTTATTAAATTTTCAAATTGACGATACATCAGGGTTTATTTTCCCTCAGGATTCTCAAAAATTTTTGGTAACTTTTACTCCGTTGGTCCCCGGAAATTTCTCCGATTCACTCACCATTTTTAATAACTCAAATGCTGATACTGTAATTTATTTATCGGGAGTGGCTCTTTCTCCACCGGTAATTAATGTTTCGCCTGCAAGTTTTAATGTAACTTTCCCAAATTGCAAAGATTCAATCACCAAACAATTTAAAATAAAAAATAACGGGATTGCCGATTTGCTTGCTGTTTATTCTACCGAAGCAATTCAAAACGGTGGAGTTGTTTCCCAGGGTTTTGAAAGCGGAAACCTGAATGGATGGAATTCGGGAAGCGGTTCTTATACCAGACAAGTTACCAATACCAGCCCCGGAACAGGAATTTATTCTTTTAAACTTACAGGGGGAAATTCTACTTATTATGATGGGATAAATTACACCTTTCCAAACTACCAGCCAACATACATTTCTTTTAAAGTAAAATCCCCGGCCGGCAGCACAGGTGATAATTGTGATGTGGGGTTTGGAGACACAGCATCCATTTCAGGAAGCGGAGGTATTGCAGATTTCTGGATTGATAATAATGCAATGAAAATCAGTTTATGGTCCAATACCAATGGCACTCTTACTGCTCCATTGACATTCGACCAGTGGAATTTAATTGAATTCAGAAATATTAATTTTTCAACTAAAAAATTCGACTTTTATGCCAATGGCGTACTTGTAAAACAAGGATTCTCATTCTGGAATCAGGGATTAAATAACATTAATGTTGCCCATTTGTTTTCATGGAATGCAGGGTCAGTTTCTTATTTTGATGATGTTTTTATTGGAACCGATCCTGACAAATGGCTTTCAGTTTCAATTGTTAATGATACAGTGGATGCGGGTGATTCCTCCATTGTGGATGTAAAATTTAATTCGCTTAATATTTTTTCGGGAACCTATTATGCCTCCATAAAAATTCTTTCAAATGATCCGGTAAATCCTTTTATTTATGTTCCCTGTACGCTCACTGTTGTTGGGGCTCCTGATTTGGATATCATTGGGGAAATTTCTTATTTGGGGAACCCTTACTTTCCCATAGATTCAATTATGGTTGGTGCAACAAATACAGATACAATATATATCAAAAACAAAGGCTGCGATACTCTTACCATTTCGGATATTAATACTTCGCTCTCCCAATACCTTGTTTTAGATACAGCCGGAAATATTCTCCCGAATGATTCAATGAGAGTGAAAGTGAAATTCAGCCCCGCCACTGCAGGCAACTACAATGATTCAATTGTAATTTTTAATAACCAGAATTCAGATACCGTTATTTATCTTTTTGATGTTGGTTTACCAGCCCCGGATATTGATATTTCGCCAACCTCTTTTAACGTTACTATTACTAATTGCAATGATTCCGCAAGCTTCCCTGTTACAATGCAAAACCTTGGCAATGCCAATTTAAATTATTCCATTTCCCCGGTTTCAACTTCTCTCGGTCCTCTGTTTAAAAAAGGATACGTGTGCAATTCGGGCAGCAATAGTGTTTCGGTTTTCAACACAGGCTCAAATTCCATTACAAACACAATCACAGTTGGTAGTTTTCCCTGGAGGGCAGCGGTTCGGCCTGACGGAAAATTTGCTTATGTGTGCAATCGGAACGGAAGCAGCGTTTCGGTAATCAACACTTCCACAAACACTGTGTCCGCTACCATTGCATTAGGAAATCAGGCAGGAGGTATTTGCATTACACAGGACAGCAAATATGCCTATGTTGGAGATCATACAAGTTTTAATATGAAAAAAATTGATCTTACAACCAACACCATTGTTAAAACAATTTCGAAAAACCCATACCTGCTGGATGTAAAAGATTTAAAATTAAGTCCGGATGGAACTAAAATTTTTGCCATTTCGGAAAGCAACGGAGTTTCGGTTATTGATTTAGGTGTTGATACTGTTATTGCTAATGTTCCCGGGAATTATGGAAACCAATCCATTGCCATTTCCCCTGACGGAACAAAAATTTTTGTTTCCGAAACCTGGTACGACAGAGTGAGGGTTTTGAATACTTCCAATTTAAGCACAATAACTGTGATAACCGGGTTTAATAACCCTCAGGGGGTTGCCATGTCTGACGATGGAAATTATCTTTATGTGGCCGACAGGTTAAACCAAAGTGTAAAAAAAATTGATGCCTCCAATTATACCGTTTTGGCTACCCTCACCGATTCCCGTTTAAATGACGGTTGGGATATCGCAATTTCCCCCAATGGAAAATCAGCTTTTGTTTCCATTACCGCCCCAACCGTTTCAACCGAAGACGTAATTGTGATTGACCTTTCCACTTTCACTATTTCAGGAACCATGAGTACCGCTTCGGGTTCGCGCGGCCTGGCCACATTAAAAAACCTTTATGGCCCAATTGCAAACACCACACCCTCTTCGGGAACTCTGGCTGCTTCAGGTTCCACAACCATCACAGTTGAATTTAATGCCCTCGGGTTGAATGCCGGTGTTTACAATTCTCCAATACTTTTTGTTTCCAATGATCCCGATGAACCAACCTTTACCCTGCCATGTACCATGACCGTTATCGGAAGTCCCACGATGGTATTATCCAAGACATGTTCCTATCTTGACTCAATTATGGAATACACCACAAAAAAGGATTCCATTTACATAAAAAATACAGGTTGTGATACTCTTAAAATTTCAAACATTACAAAACAAACAACTGACTTTTCACTGAATCAATCCACCTACAATGTTTTGCCCGGAGATTCGGGTAAACTTGTTGTTACCTTCAATCCTTTATCTACCGGAACCTTTTATGATACACTTAAAATTTTCAGCAATGCAGGCACCACCACCATCTGCCTTTCAGGAAAAGCTTTTTCACGCCCAATCATTTGTTTTGATCCCGATACGTTTAACATTTCACTGGGCTGTACCGATTCTATTACCGTTCCCCTGGATATTTGCAATACCGGATTGAATACCCTTACATACAATTTGTTGATTGACGGTGGGCTGCCGGGAGCAAAAACCAAAGTGGCTGTTTTCAATAATTCCACCATCACTGCCATGCTGAATACTCAGTCAGATTTACAGGCTACCACAGTTACAACTTATAGTGCAGCCACCCTGCCAAATTATGACGTACTTATGAATATTCGGAATTCCAACCTGAATCAGGCGGATGTACTTGCCTGGATTAATTCCGGTGGAACCTGGATTGGTGAATTCAGCAGTAATTTGTTTCCGATTACATCCTGGGCAACCATTACCGGAACAGCTGCCTCTTATTCCAATGGGTCGGCAAGTGTTATTATAAATAAACCGGCTCATTATCTTGCCACTCACATAAATTGGGGTGGTATGCCCGTTGGCTCGAACCCCTGCGATTACATGTACGATATAAACATCACCGATCCTTCGGCCGATGTAATAGTTGATGTAAATCACAACACTTTTGGAGTTAACCCTCTCCTGGTAGAAAAAAAATACGGCAAAGGAAAAATAATCCTGTTTAACTGGGATTATTCGGATAGCCCCAATTACAATGCGGTGGTTCAGG
>JAHEZO010000126.1 GCA_023250995.1 Flavobacteriales bacterium
TTAAAAAAATTGCTTTCATTTTATGTACAAATTATTGTTACTGATATTGTAATAAATGAAACCATTAATGTACTATGCAAGCGATTTGAAAACAAAAATAAATCTGACGAAATTGAATCGGTAATATCTAGAATTGAAACTGATTACAATAATAACATTACATGGTTAAGTGAAAATGTGAAATTTTACCACCAAGAAATTTTGAAACTAATCCGGAAAAGTAAGGGACTTTTGAATTACAATGACTGTTTCCTAGTTGCTTATATGACAAAAAATAAAATTAAATACATAATATCTTTTGATGAGGACTTTGACCACGCTTTTGCAATAAAACGAATTTTTAACGAGGAATTTGTAATGAGGTGAGTTGTAATTTTTCAGCTACGCCTTCGTTTCAATCTTTTTTGCCTTTTCCATCAGCAGTTTAATGGTGGTAGATCCCGGCCTTTCTATGGGGAGGGCAAGAACACGATCCCAAACAAGGGAGGCCAGCACCCCAAGTGCCCTTGAAACTCCGAAGAGAACGGTATAGAAATCGAATTCAGTAATTCCGAAATGCATCAAAAGCGCGCCCGAGTGAGCATCTACGTTTGGCCATGGGTTTTTAATTTTTCCTGTTGATTCAAGAATGGGAGGTGCAACTTC
The DNA here is from genome assembly GCA_023250995.1 of Flavobacteriales bacterium. Lineage (GTDB taxonomy): Bacteria > Bacteroidota > Bacteroidia > Flavobacteriales_H > JAHEZO01 > JAHEZO01. Next base: position 646 of record JAHEZO010000126.1, read on the forward strand.
ATAAACCATCTGAACTATTTCACAGATGTCGTCCTTTTTGCCACTGCTTTTAATGTACCTCTGATAAAAATCCTGTTGTGCAGAAAAGCGGGGATCGGTTTTTCTTAATACTGCATGACCATACCCGGGAACCACTTTCCCTTCTTCAAGTGTTTTTTTTATGTATTCTGCAATTTCTTCTTTGGATGGAAGGCCGCCTCCAAGTTCTCTTCTTAACTCAAGAATCCAGGCAATCACTTCCTGGTTTGCCAATCCGTGCAGTGGTCCGGCAAGTCCATTCATTCCGGCTGAAAATGCCAGGTAAGGATCACTGAGTGCAGAGCCTACAAGGTGTGTGGTGTGAGCCGAAACATTACCCCCTTCATGATCCACATGAATCGTCATGTAAAGCCGCATGAGTCTTTTTACATCAAATTCTTCGTATCCCAGCATGTGGGCAAAATTTGCTGCCCAATCGAGTTTCGGGTCGGGTTCAATATGAACATTGTTTTTATATTTTTTCCGGTAAATGTAGGCTGCAATGCGGGGCAAACGGGCAATAAGGTTCATTGAATCTTCATATACATAATCCCAATAATCTTTTTTGCTGATACCTTTATGATATGCGGAGGCAAAGAGAGATTCGGTTTGCATTGCCATTACTCCTATGCTGAACATAGTCATCGGATGGGTAGAAACGGGTAGTTCATCCAGCGTGTCGAAAACATGCTTTGGCACATTGCTCCTGCGGGCCCAGTTATTGCTCACATTGTGTACATCTTCTACCGAGGGAAGTTCCCCTAAAAGCATAAGGTAAAAAATTCCTTCGGGCAGGGGTTCAGTCCCATTTGGAGCTTTGGGGAGTTTTTCGCGGAGTTCAGGAATTGAATATCCGCGGAAACGAATTCCGTCATTAGGATCAAGTTTGGAAGTTTCGGTAATTAATCCCGTAACACCCTTCATGCCGCTGTACAGAGCGGAAACACTCACTTGGGAAATTACTTTTTCCCCGTTTTCTTTAACAAAAGCCTTTACCTCTTTGGCAAAAGGCATTGCCTTGGCAGCAAATTTTTCTTTAAGCGTATCCATAATTATTTTGGTGAGTTACAAATTGGGATGAATTATTTTTAGTGGAAAATTAATGCCGCTTTTATTAATAAAGTTGGCTAAAAAAATATTTGAAATTAAATCATTGATAATACTGTGTACCCTATTCCCTATTCCCTAACCCTTCCATCCCCCCAAAGGCGGCTAATTTACACAAACCACAAAGCAAAAAAAAATGAGAGAAATCAGGCTGAAATTATTTTGCATATTTAAACTCATTTCCAATATATCGGGCTCCTGTTCCAAGTAATTCTTCAATTCTGAGCAACCGGTTGTATTTTGCAATCCGGTCGGTTCGGGAGGCAGAGCCCGTTTTTATTTGTCCGGTACCCAGCGCCACGGCCAAATCTGCTATGGTTGTATCCTCTGTTTCACCCGAACGGTGGCTGATAACCGAGGTATATGAATTTTTTGTTGCAAGGTTTACCGCTTCAATGGTTTCGGTAAGAGTTCCAATTTGATTTACTTTAATAAGAATAGAATTTGCAGCCCCTTCTTCAATCCCCTGTTGCAGCCGTTTTGTGTTTGTAACAAATAAATCATCACCCACAATTTGAACTTTATCGCCAATGGCAGTGGTTAATAATTTCCATCCTTTCCAATCATCTTCAGCCAATCCGTCTTCAATAGAAATAATGGGATATTTTTTTACCCACGATTTCCAGTAATCAACCATTTTTTCGGAACTGAGTTTTTCTCCAGAAGATTTATGGAAATGATATACTTTTTCTTTTGAATTATAAAACTCGGAAGAGGCTGCATCCAGGGCGATATAAATATCTTTTCCGGGTTTGTACCCTGCATCTTCAATGGCCTTTAAAACATATTCAATGGCCTGTTCATTGGAACTGAGGTTTGGAGCAAACCCGCCTTCATCGCCTACATTGGTAGATAATCCATTTTTTTTCAAAACCGCTTTCAAGTGATGAAACACTTCGGTTCCCATTCTGAGTGCCTCACTAAAACTCACTGCACCCACCGGCATAACCATAAATTCCTGAAAATCAATTTTATTATCGGCATGAGACCCTCCATTAAGAATGTTCATCATTGGAATTGGAAGAATATTCGCATTCACTCCGCCAATGTAACGATACAAGGTAAGCCCATATTCATCTGCTGCAGCTTTGGCAACTGCCAGTGAAACTGCAAGGAGTGCATTTGCTCCAAGATTCGATTTGTTTTCAGAGTTATCAAGTTCAATAAGCAAGCGGTCAATTCCGGGTTGATCGTGCACGGGCTGTCCTTTGAGTTCTTCGTTGATAACAGTGTTTACATTTTGAACGGCCTGTAAAACACCTTTGCCAAGAAACCGGTTTTTATCTCCATCGCGCAATTCTACTGCCTCATGTTTTCCTGTGGAGGCTCCGGAGGGAACGGCAGCCCTACCGAGAATACCGTTTTCGGTGATTACATCTGCTTCAATGGTTGGATTCCCGCGTGAATCAAGTATTTCACGCGCCTTTACCTGTGCAATGAAACTCATTTTTTAATTTTTTAGCCGGCATCCTCTTCACCATCAACGGGAGAAAGAATTTTTCTTTCATTTCCATTGGGAGAAACAGATTTTGCCGAATTAATATTTTCAATAAACTCATCAAACAGATACCGTGAATCATTTGGCCCTGCCGATGATTCCGGGTGAAACTGAACCGAAAAAACTTTTTTGTTTTTTATCCGCAAACCGGCCAAAGTTCCATCATTTAAATGAACATGGGTGACTTCAATTCCGGGAAATTTTCCAACAGGGTTTTTCAGACAAAAACCGTGATTCTGAGAGGTAATCTCACCTTTTCCGGTAAGCAGGTTTTTTACCGGATGATTTACTCCCCTATGGCCGTTGTGCATCTTATAGGTGGTAAGTCCGCAGGCGGCACCAAGCAACTGGTGGCCAAGGCAAATTCCAAAAACAGGAATATCGGTTTTTAATAGCTCCTTTATCAACTGAATTGTCTCTGGCATGGCTGAAGGATCTCCCGGACCGTTTGAGAGCATAATACCCATCGGATTCCAGGAAATTATTTCATCAAAAGAAGATGCCAGCGGAAATACTTTTAGATAACAATCTCTTTCGGAAAGGCATCGGAGAATATTTTTTTTTACTCCCAAATCCAGCACTGCCACCTTATTCAAAGATTCCTTTTTACCAAAGTAATATGGTTTTGAGGTGCTTACTTTTGAAGATAACTCCAGTCCATTCATAGAGGGAATTCCTTTCAAAACAGAATTCAGATGTATTAAATGAGCTTCAATTTCCTGCTCTTCAAAAGCTGAAGATATTATGGCGTTCATTGCTCCTTTATCACGTATATGCCGAACCAGTGCCCGGGTATCCACATCCGAGATTCCGGTGAGCCCCTCCGTTTCAAAAACTTCCTGAAGTGAGCTTTTGGAAGATGCTCTTGAATAATGAACATCAGTAAATTTTTTACAAACCAGGCCCGAAATTTTTATTGATTCTGACTCAGTTTCTTCCGGATTGGTTCCATAATTTCCAATGTGGGAGGTGGTCATTACCACAATCTGTCCGAAATAAGAAGGGTCGGTAAAAATTTCCTGATAGCCGGTCATTCCGGTATTAAAGCAAATTTCACCTGTAGAGGTTCCTGTTTTTCCAATGCCATATCCATAAAAAACGGTGCCGTCCTGTAGTAGGAGAACAGCTTTTTTCCGGTTGGAGTATTTCATTTTAGAGGGAACCTTTCAAAAAATTTACGAACGGGCAAAAATAACGCATCCTGTTTGAATTTGAGCAATTTTTGAAAACTTTTATTTTGCTCAAGAGTCCTTTAGAAATCCTGACCCAGGGTTTTAACCAAAAAAAAGGGGACAATTTTATTCGTCCCCTTTTTAAAATTAATACCGATAATAATCATTCCGCACTTTTCCCTTCTTTATTTTCGGTTTTTGTTTCGGCTGCCGGTTTTGCCTCCGAAGTGATTTTCTTATCAACTACTCCTTCACTTGTAGTACCGGAAGTTTCGGTAACTTTTTTCTTCCCTCTGCGGGTTTTGGGTTTTGCGGCTTTGGCTTTTTTATCACCCGTAACATAGGTTTGGTTGAAATCAACAAGCTCGATAAAACACATTTCGGCAGCATCACCAAAGCGGTTTCCCGTTTTTAGTATTCTGGTATATCCACCCGGGCGGGAAGCAATTTTCGGTGCTACATCCCTGAAAAGCTCGGCCACCGCACTTTTATCCTGCAGGAAACTGAAAACCATTCTTCGCGAGTGGGTAGAATCCGTTTTTGATTTAGTAAGCAATGGCTCGATATAGGTACGCAGTTCCTTGGCTTTGGCAAGGGTGGTATTTATTCTCTTATGTTTTATCAGTGAAGAAGCAAGATTTTTTAATAATGCTTTTCGGTGAGCCCTAGTTCTTCCGAGGGCGTTAATTTTGTTTCCGTGTCTCATTTAGTTTGGGTATTGCAAATTGCTTATTGCTTATTGCTTATTGAAATATTATTCTTTGTCTAATTTATACTTTGCAAGGTTCATTCCAAAATGCAATCCTTTAGCCTCAATAAGGTCTTCCAGTTCGGTAAGTGATTTTTTTCCGAAATTTCTGAATTTGAGCAAATCATTTTTATCAAATGAAACTAGATCACCCAGGGTTTCTACGTCAGCAGCTTTTAGGCAATTTAGCGCCCTAACGGATAAATCCATATCCATTAATTTTGTTTTGAGCAATTGCCTCATGTGCAATGATGCCTCATCAAATTCTTCGGTGGCTTGTTTTTCAACTGTATCAAGTGTGATTTTTTCATCTGAAAAAAGCATAAAATGATGAATGAGGATTTTTGCAGCCTCCTTTAACGCTTCTTTAGGGTGAATGGAGCCATCCGATTCAATATCAAAAATTAATTTTTCGTAATCAGTTTTTTGTTCAACCCTGTAATTCTCTATGGTATATTTTACATTTCTTATCGGGGTGAAAATAGCATCCACAGGAATTAACCCGATGGGGGCATTGGTTGGTTTGTTTTCATCGGCCGGTACATATCCGCGGCCCTTTTCTACAATGAGTTCCATTTGCAAATCAACATTAGTATTCATGTTGCAAATTACCAGATCGGGGTTAAGAACCTGAAATGCCGTTGTAAATTTTCCGATATCGCCAGCCGTAAAGGTTTGTTGCCCCTTAACCCGGATATGAACTTTTTCAGAATTTGTTTCTTCAATTTGCCTTTTAAACCTAACCTGTTTTAAATTAAGTACAATTTCAGTAACATCTTCCACCACCCCTTTTATGGTGGCAAATTCATGGTCTACTTTCTCAATTTTTACAGAAGTAATTGCAAATCCTTCGAGCGAAGAGAGAAGAATCCTGCGAAGGGCATTGCCAATAGTAACTCCGTAACCCGGCTCAAGCGGACGAAATTCAAACTGTCCTCTGAGGTTATCTGAGTCAATCATTATTACTTTATCGGGTTTTTGAAAATCTAAAATTGCCATAGGGAAAAAATTATTAGTTAGTGGTTAGTAGCTATTATTAAAAAGTAAAAATTGGTATTAAAAAAAAATTACTTGGAGTACAACTCAACAATGAGATGTTCTTTAATGTTTTCCGGAATCTGATTCCTTTCAGGGTTGGCAAGGAAAACACCGGTTTGCTTTTCGATATCGAATTCAAGCCATGGATATTTTTTGCTTCCGTTTTCTGAAATGGAGTTGTTAATGGTTTCCAGCGCTTTTGATTTTTCTCTTACTCCCACCAGCTGGCCGGGTTTAAGAATGAAAGAGGGAATATTTACTACTTCATTATTTACGGTAATATGTTTATGTGTAACCAATTGCCTGGCAGCCCTGCGGGTTGGTGCAATTCCCAAACGGAAAACTGTATTATCCAGCCGGGCTTCGCACAGCTGAAGAAGAATTTCTCCGGTAATTCCTTTTTTTCTGGAAGCAACAGAGAACATTTTACGGAATTGCCTTTCCAGAATGCCATAGGTATATTTGGCTTTTTGTTTTTCCTGTAACTGAACGGCATACTCGGACTGCTTGGCTCTTTTTTTACTTGTGCCATGCATTCCGGGAGGATAATTTTTCTTTTCGAGATATTTGTCGGGTCCAAAAATCGGTTCCCTGAATTTACGTGCAATTTTGGATTGTGGTCCTCTGTGCCTTGCCATATTAATTAATTATTTTAGTACTTATTTTTAAGAATTATTATTATCAGTAAAAGCAGATTAAATTCTTCTCCTTTTTGGCGGACGGCAACCATTATGAGGAAGAGGAGTTAAATCCATTATCTCTAACACTTCTATTCCGGCATTATGCAAAGTCCGGATAGCTGATTCTCTTCCACCGCCCGGTCCTTTTACAAATAATTTTACTTTGCGCAATCCAGCTTCATGGGCACGTTTTGCACAATCGGTTGCGGCAACCTGTGCTGCATAAGGTGTGTTCTTTTTTGAACCCCGAAATCCCATTTTCCCTGCACTTGACCAGGAAATTACATCGCCATTATTATTTGTAAGAGAAATAATGATGTTGTTGAAGGAGGCAAAAACGTGTGCTTCTCCAATAGCATCCACTTTTACTTTTTTCTTTTTTACAACTTGCTTTTTTTCCGGATTTTTGTTTGTTTCAGCTGCCATTTTTTTTATTATTTAGTTACTTTCTTTTTGTTTGCAATGGTTTTCCTCTTTCCCTTTCTGGTCCGGCAATTATTTTTAGTTTTTTGTCCCCTCACCGGTAGCCCCAATCGATGCCGAATTCCGCGATAGCAATTTATATCAGTTAGGCGCTTTATGCTAAGTTGAACTTCAGAACGAAGGCCCCCTTCAACCTTAATATTTTCAGTAATAATTTTGCGGATTTTTGATAACTCGGCATCATTCCATTCCTGAACTTTTTTATCGAAATTCACTCCTGCCTGACTAAGAATTTTTCTTGCCGTGGATCTCCCGATACCGTAAATATAAGTCAATCCAATTTCTCCTCTTTTTTGCTTTGGTAAATCAATACCTGAAATACGTGCCATTGTTTTTTTTAATTAAATTTTTACTTTTTATTTTTGATGATTCAGAATCTCCAATAAATAATAAAGAACTATCCCTGTCTTTGTTTAAATTTTGGTGTTTTTTTATTAATTACATACAGGCGACCTTTCCTTCTAACAATTTTGCAGTCAGCACTGCGTTTTTTTATGGATGTTCTAACTTTCATTTTTTTTGAATTGTATATTAACCTAAAAATTATTGTTTCCTGATTATTATTTATATCTGAAAATTATTCTTCCCTTGGTTAAATCATAGGGCGACATTTCGAGCCGAACCTTATCTCCGGGTAAAATTTTTATATAATGCATTCTCATTTTTCCCGAAATATGTGCCGTGATGATATGGCCGTTTTCTAGTTTTAACCTGAACATGGCGTTGGATAAAGCTTCCACTATTGTACCGTCTTGTTCTATGGATGCCTGTTTGGCCATTAATTTATACTAAAACCGAATTATGTTTTTCTTTCAAAATTTCTTCAATTACACTGAAAGTTGAAAGGATTTCAGCCTTATCTTTTCTAACAACAACCGTATGTTCAAAGTGGGCCGATGGTTTTCCGTCAGCCGTTCTTATTGTCCAACCGTCTTTTGACTGATTTACTTCCTTTTTCCCCATGTTTATCATCGGTTCAATGGCAATAACCCATCCCTCCATTAATTTTGGACCATTTCCGCGTTTTCCGTAATTTGGGACTTCGGGTTTCTCATGAAGATCTTTCCCAACGCCATGGCCCACCAGTTCTCTAACTACAGAATAACCATTGTTTTGGGCATAGTTCTGAATGGCAAAACTGATATCACCAACTCTGTTCCCTGCAACAGCCATTTCAATTCCTTTGTACAGTGCTTCATAAGTAATTTTCAACAGCCGTTTTTTTTCAGGGCTAATTTCTCCCACCTCAAAAGTGAAAGCAGAATCTCCAAAAAATCCGTTCAACTTAACCCCGCAATCTACCGACAAAATATCTCCTTCCTGCAGAATGGTTTTTCCCGGAACCCCATGAACAACCTCAGAGTTTCTGGAGGTACAAAGCGAATTGGGGAAATTCCGGTAACCTAAAAATCCGGGTATTCCACCGTGATCCCTGATAAAAGATTCTGCAATGCCATCAAGGAAAATAGTAGTTACCCCCGGTTGAATATGTTTTCCGACCTCAGCAAGAGTTTTGCTGACAAGGAGTGAACTCTTCCTTATCAATTCAATTTCTTCCTGAGTTTTATTATAGACCTGCATTTTACTTTAAGCGAAAAAAAATTATCCGGATTTATTTATGCTGTGTAACTTGCTGAACTCAATGCCGAGCGACCTTTGATTTTCCCCGATTTCATTAAACCATCATAATGCCTCATCAAAAGATGACTTTCAATTTGTTGTAAAGTATCCAGCACAACACCCACCATGATAAGCAAGGATGTTCCGCCAAAAAATCTTGAAAACTGGGGGCTCACTCCAACTATTTTTGCAAATGCAGGCATAATAGCCACCAAAGCCAGAAAAATTGAACCCGGAAGAGTAATTCGGGAAATTATATTATCAATAAATTCGGATGTTTTCCTCCCTGGCTTCACCCCGGGTACAAAACCACCATTTCTTTTTAAATCCTCAGCAATTTGCTGTGGAGAAAAGGTAATGGCAGTATAAAAATAGGTAAACAGGATAATTAAAACGGCAAAAACAAAATTATACCAAAAACCTGTGATATCTGCAAATGCCGCTGCAAAACCCGTTAGTGTTTCTGAATCGGCAAAACCAACAAGAGTTATTGGAATAAACATAATTGCTTGTGCAAAAATAATCGGCATTACTCCGGCAGCATTTACTTTTAAGGGAAGATATTGTCTGGCTCCCCCATACTGTTTATTACCCACAATTTTTTTGGCAAACTGCAGAGGAACCCGCCTGGTGCCCTGGATTAATAGAATGTTCGCAAGGATAACAAGCAGGAGAAAAACAATTTCAATGAGAAGCATTACCATACCGCCCTGATTAGAACGGGCATCACCTTCAAAAAAGATGGCTGTAGGAAGGTCGGAAATAATACCAATTGCAATAATCAAAGAAACTCCATTGCCCAATCCTTTATCGGTAATTCTTTCACCCAGCCACATTACAAACAAAGTTCCGGTGATAAGAATCACTACGGATGAAAAGTTAAAGAAAAATCCTGGATTAACTACTGCCTCGGCAGGAACTTGGGTGGCCAGATAACCGGGGGCCTGACCTGCACAAATTAGAACTGTAAGAAACCGGGTCCACTGATTAATTTTTCTTCTTCCGCTTTCGCCTTCTTTTTGAAGTTTTTGAAGGGATGGTATTGCAATTCCTGCAAGCTGCATTACAATTGATGCTGAAATATAAGGCATTATTCCCAGTGCAAAAATTGAGGCTCTTGAAAAAGCACCCCCTGCAAATGAATTTATCAAGGCAGCCAATCCCTGAGGATTGGAGTTTGCCTGTTCAAGGGCAAGAGAATCAACCCCGGGAAGTACAACAAAAGAACCAAGACGATAAATGAGGAGAAAGAACAAAGTATTTAAAATCCTTACTCTTAAATCCTCAATTTTATAAATATTGGTTAAAGTTTCTATTAATTTCTTCACAAGTTACGGGTTATCCCGAAATATAATCTCGGGTGTTTTTTTCAGTTTTATTTGTTATTTACAGCGGCCTTTTCTTCTTTTTTCATTTCTAAAACTATGGCCTTTCCGCCCTGGGCTTCGATGGCAGTTTTTGCCGACCCGGAAAATGCGTGGGCTGTTACCTCCATTTTAATTTTTAACTCACCCCTCCCCAGAATTTTTACCAATTCTTTTTTTGAAACCAAACCATGGCTATGAAGTACTGAAGTATCAATGGATGTAATTTTATTTTCCTCCGAAAGTTTTTGAAGAACGTCCAGATTGATGGCAGTGAATTCCTTTCGGTTAATATTTTTAAAACCAAATTTGGGAACCCTTCTCTGAAGAGGCATTTGTCCGCCCTCAAAACCAACCTTTCGTTTGTATCCTGATCTTGACTGACCTCCTTTGTGACCTTTGGTTGATGTTCCGCCCTTTCCGGATCCCTGACCGCGGCC
>JAHEZO010000277.1 GCA_023250995.1 Flavobacteriales bacterium
TCCAAGCATGGCAGAGGATGCCGATCGGTGGTGTCCGTCTGCAATATAAACAAAAGGGATTTTTGAAAACTCAGCAGTGATTTTATTGACTTCTCCATTTTTTACCAGGGGCCACAATTCATGGGTTAAATGATCGGTCATGGTAAAATGGTAAGCCGGAATTGTGTTAATGGTTTTTTTTATTTCCGCCTGAAGATTTTTGTTTTCGGGATAGGATATTAAAACGGGTTCGGCTTCAAACCTGCATATTTTTAAATAATTTTCGAAAATTTTTTCCCGGCCCGTACGGGTTTGTTAATGTAATTTTATTGAACCGTTCAGATAATCATCTACGGATGCCAACCCAATTACTCCGGTAAATTCAGTGCCGTCTTCTTTGGTTTGCCTGTAAATATAAAATGCCGGTTTCTCCTCAGGAATAAGATATTTTTTTTTTAAAAACTCTTCAAATTTTTTTCTGATTTTTTTAAATCTTTCAGGAGTATTGGGCAGTGAAATTTTCTTCTCTTTATATTCGGGATTTAAAACATGAACAAAAGAAAATGGATTCTCTTCAAGGAGGTTGTAAACATAATTTTTAGAATAAGCCGAATAAGTTCTTGAAACGATATGATGAACCTTATCCTTTGGCGGGCGGATTGCTTTAAAGGGTAAAACGAGAGCCAATGAAGATTAGTTTTTGAAAAAATCAATTATTTGGTCGGCCAGTTCATCGCCAATTCTTTCCTGCGCCTCGTTGGTAGATGCCCCTGTGTGTGGGGTAAGCGAAATTTTCGGATGGATAAGAAGTCCTTTTTGGGGAGTGGGTTCATTTTCAAAAACATCAAGGGCCGCATGATCAACTTTCCCCGAATTAAGTGCTTCTATGAGTGAATTTTCATCTATCAGTCCTCCACGGGAAGCATTAATCAAGCACACTCCGTTTTTCATTAAATCGAGTTCTGTTTTCGAAATCACGGGCTTCCCATTGCTCTGTTTGGGAACATGGAGAGAAATAAAATCACTTTTAATTATTACTTCCTGAAAAGGAATGGTTTGAAGGGTAATACTCACTTTTCCTAACCCCTCAATCATAATATCAATGGTGGCAATTGATATAAAAGGATCGGTTGCAATCACTTTCATTCCGCAACCTAAAGCGTATTTTGCAAGGGCTTGCCCAATTCTTCCAAAACCAATTATTCCCAGGGTTTTTCCCCGGAGTTCTTTCCCTTTGGCATATTTCTTTTTAAGATCATTAAATTTAGACTCCCCCTGCAAAGGCATCATCCTGTTTGAATCGGCCAAAAATCGTGACATAGAAAACATATGGCCCATCACCAATTCAGCCACCGATTGTGAGGAGGCGGCCGGAGTATTTATTACTTTAATAAGTTTTGATTTTGCATATTCAACATCAATATTATCCATCCCTACACCACCCCGACCGATAAGTTTTAATTTCGGACAATTATCAATTACCTCTTTTCTTACCTGAGTGGCACTTCGAACAAGCAAAGCAGTGAATTCATTGCTGTTTATTGTATTGGCCAGTTCAGTTTGTTCGGCTTTTTTGGTCGAAACCTCGAAACCGGCAGCTTCTAATTTTACCTGTGCCGATTTTTCAATTCCATCATTTGCTAAAATTTTCATCGTAAAAATTTTTAAAATAATTTATTATTTCTTATCCTTTTTTTTGCGAAAATTCTTTCATTACACTCGCAAGCAGCTCAACGCTTTCAAGTGGCAGGGCATTGTACAATGAGGCCCTGTAACCCCCAACAGAGCGATGGCCCGGAAGTCCGCTGATGCCGGCCTCTTTCCACATTTTATCAAAATCATCTTTTAGTAATTCATTTAAAAGCACGAAAGTTACATTCATGTCTGAACGATCCGTCCTTTCAGTAGTTCCTTTGAATAGGGGATTGGAATCAATTTCATGATATAAAAGATCAGCTTTTTGCCGGTTTATTTTTTCAATCTCCTCCACACCTCCGGTTTTTTTAAGCCACTCTAACATTAACATACAACAATAAACTGCAAATACGGGTGGCGTGTTATACATAGACTCACCTTTAATGTGCACCTGAAGGTCGAGCATGGAAGGAATTTTTCTGCCTGTTTTTCCAAGCAAATCAGGGTTTACAATGTAAATGGTTGCTCCCGCAGGACCAATGTTTTTTTGGGCACCTGCATAAATCATGGCAAATTTTGAAGGATCAACCTTACGGCTGAATATATCGGACGACATATCACATATAACCGGAACCGGGCTTTCAGGAAACGTTTTTAGCTGAGTTCCGAAAATGGTGTTATTGGATGTGATATGGAAATAATCTGCATCATTTGGAATTGAATACCCCTTGGGAATATAATTGAAATTTTTATCCTCCGAACTGGCAACTATTTCTGTTTTCCCAACAAGAGCTGCCTCTTTTGCTGCTTTTGTTGCCCATTCTCCTGTTTTAAGATAGGCAGCCTTACCACCTTCTTTTAAAAAATTCATTGGGGTAAAATAAAATCCCAAACTTGCACCTCCCTGCAAAAAAAGAACCTGGTAATTTTCAGGCACACCCAACAGTTCTTTTACCAAAAGGCGGGCCTTTTCCATAATTGAAATAAACTCTTTACTCCGGTGAGAAATTTCCAAAAGAGATAATCCAATATTATCCAGCTCAATTACTGCTTTGCCGGCTTTTTGCATTACCTCCTGGGGCAAAATACTTGGCCCTGCACTGAAATTATGTTTTTTAATTTTTGTATTCGCTGTTGTCATATATCAATGGATAAAAATATTTTTTCAGGTGGCGAAATTGCAAATTATTTTAACAATTGCCATTATTTAAAATAAATTACGTAAAATTGCAACCCCAAATAGTATAAAATAATTTTTATGGAAAATATTTTAAGAGAGATTCAGGGTGACCTGGGAAAAAAAAATACCCTTACAGATTTTAAGGCCGGAGACACAGTTACCGTAAATTATAAAATCAAGGAAGGAAACAAGGAGAGGATACAACAGTTTCAGGGAGTTGTTCTTCAACGAGCCGGAGGAAAAGGTGTTAATGGCACATTCACGGTTCGAAAAATATCAAGCGGAGTTGGAGTGGAAAGAATTTTTCCAATCTCTTCACCCTTTATTGAAAGTGTTGAAATAAATAAACACGGTTCGGTGAGGAGGGCAAAAATTTTCTATATGAGAAAACTAACAGGAAAGGCATCAAGGATAAAAGAAAAGGTTATGCTTGGACTTCAGGAAGAAGTAGCTGTTCCCCAAGAGGCATAAATTTTATTTTTTTTATTTTTTTTAGCCCTGTTCCTAATAAATGGAATAGGGCTTTTTTTTAACTTTAATATTCTGAATTATGAAAAAACTTTCATTGATTGCCGGAATAATAAATCTGTTTGTTTTATTTGGCCATTCTCAAAATAAAAATATGGGAATTGGAACCATTAATCCGGATGCAAGCGCCATTCTTGATCTTTATTCAACGGATAAAGGAATGCTAGTTCCACGAACAGATACAATTACTGTTAACCTTGCCCCTGGAACTCCTGCAACAGGTTTGTTAATTTTCCAAATTTCGGACAATACATTTTATTTTTTCGATGGTACTTACTGGAAACCCATTGGAAGTGGTGGGGGAGTTACCGGCCCAACAGGACCAATGGGAGCCATTGGTTTAACCGGCCCAACAGGGTTGATTGGATTTACCGGACCCACAGGAGCAAATGGCAGTACCGGAACAAATGGGGCCACGGGTTCTACCGGGGTGGGCGCTACAGGCCCAACCGGACCTGCAGGGGCCATTGGAAATAGCGGTGCAACCGGCCCAACTGGTGCCGGGGCAACCGGACCCACAGGGGCGGATGGATTAACCGGACCAACCGGATCTGGAAATGGCCCAACAGGACCAACCGGTGCTGCGGGTTCAAC
>JAHEZO010000127.1 GCA_023250995.1 Flavobacteriales bacterium
GGAAATAAACTTTTTTCCACCACCGGAAATTTCAGCAGTTGCGGAATTCTTTGCATCATTGGTTTGAAATATTTCGGAATGCACAAATGCATTCACAGAACTTTTTCGTTTCGGCATAAACTTTTTAATCACCCGGGCCCATAAAATCCGGAATGCCCTGATTTTTGCAATTTCAAAAAAATAATTGTTACTGACAGGAAAAGAAAATTGAATCAAATTGGCCGCTTCATCTGCACTAATCTTCATCGCGGAAATATTTTTCAATACCTCCTGGCCGGCCAACAAAGCTGTTGATATTTGATTTGTAATCAGTTTTTCCTTATGAGAATTAATTGTAATTACTCTGAAATGAGGAGAAAAATAAGAAATGTTTTTAACCAGCAATTTTGTCTCCATATTTAATACGGAATTTTCGAATGCTTCAAAAATAAAAGATCCCGAAAATGCTTTTATATTAATTTTATTTTCTTCAACAAATTTTTTAAACCAGATAAAAATTTGATTTGGAACATCGGAGGTGAAATTAACTGAACGGCACTTTGGAAAAATTCCATTTATAACAAAAAAGAAATCATTTTCGGTGATTTTTTTAAAAATAAAATTAAGGGAATCAGCCCCTGATTTTAATGCGGAAAGGGCCTTTTTGTTTGCAGCTTTAGCCTCAGTCACATAAATATTTTCTCTAATTTCCCACCCATTTGGTTTTGATTTTAATGGAATTTCATTTATTGGCATTTTATCTTCGAAAGAATAAAAAGGCCGGAGTTCAAATCCTTCCCCAGTATCCCAGTTCAGGGAACTAAAATCCTTTCCTTTCAATTCTTTTTGAACGGCCGATTCCCATTCACTTTTTGAAGATGGATAAAATTCTGAAAAAAGTTTTTCCCGGAGCATTATAAAGTAATCGAATATGTGGCTAAATTAGCAAAAATATACCCTTTGAATTTGTTATCCTCATGAGCAGTAAGGTATATATATTTTTGTTAATGGCTATCTTTTCCACTATTTTTTCCTGTGAAAAAGACACACCCATGTACAAAATAAAAAATTTAAATGGCAATAAGGTTTCAGCCTTGGGACATGGCGGCTCTGGAATTAGCTGGAAATTTCCCATTGATACGTGGGAATCAATTCAGGAATGTTTAAATATTGGAGCAGACGGAACTGAAATGGATATTCAGATGACCAAAGATTCGGTTCTGGTTGTTTTCCATGACGAAAAACTAGAAAATGCAACAAGTTGCATTGGCCTGATCAGTGAAAAAAAATGGTCAGAAATCGGAACATGTCTTTATAATTCTCCTTTATCAAGCCATATTGATTTAATGAGAGCAGAAGATGTTTTTAGCAGGATAAATAACCTGAATAAATATTTGTTTACGTTTGATTGCAAATTTTACACTTCCTCAAATAATACCATTGATTATTTTAATCAATTCGCAAATGCCATCATTGCCCTTGTTGAAAAATATCAACTTGAAAAAAACTTATTAATTGAATCACAGAATTTGGATTTTCTGAGAATTATTCAAAATAAAAAAAACGATTTAAAACTATTTATCTACCCTGCTGATTTTGAAGAAGGATTAAAAATTGCGCAGGATTTAAATCTTTTCGGGATTACCATTGATTCAAAATTGGTAACCGAAAAAAAAATAGCTCTTGCCCATGAAAAAGGGTTAAGAGTTGCCATTTGGAACATTGAAACTCAAGAAGAAAATTTATCCGGTCTTCAAAAAAGCCCCGACTACATTCAATCAGACAAAATTCATCACCTGGTGAAAATTACGGGGAAAAATATCAACTGAGGATGGAAAAAAAAAAGTTAACCACATTTGCCCGGGGTAAATTATTTTTAATTATTTTTTTCTTTTTCTTTTTAATGTAACACTTTTCGGCTTAGCATCCTCTATTTTTTTTATGACCCTATCAAAATCACTTTCTTTTGAATCAACCTGTTTTCGGTTATATTTTTCATATTCGTTTTCTGCCATTTCCATAGCAAACTGATGCGAAATTTTTCCTGCATGTTTTAATATTAGCCTTTCATTTAATGAAAGGAAACCATGTAATTTTTCAATCCAGTCTTTCATATACATGGGTATCCTGCGCAAAGCTTGCCCCTGAGCAAAAATCAAATACTGTTCAACAAGGTTATTGAGTGCCAAGAGTTCATTTTCATTTAAATAATTTTTTGCAATACCCACATCCGGCTTTCTTGGTTTTGTTCCCCTCCAATTGGTTAACCCCATATTGGGATTGTTGCTATTGGCTCTTTCCAATATTAATTCCGCTGCGGTTTTTCCAGTAATTGCCCAATGCATTTTGTTTTGAACGGTTTGAAAAAATCTGATACTTGTTTCAAGAGTAGGGTCATAATCCACACTGGTAGCATAAATGTCGGTAATTTTTTGATAAAATCTTCTTTCGGAAGTTCTGATTTCCTGAATCCGCCTTTCCAGCTCTTCAAAATAATCAAAAGGTTGATTGGGATTTTTGAGCCTTTCATCATCCAAAACAAAACCTTTTACAATGTATTCTTTGATATGCTTTGTGGCCCACTGGCGAAAACGGGTTGCTACTTTTGATTTTATGCGATAACCTACCGAAATGATTGCATCGAGATTATAAAATTTTTGATTGCGTTCTACCGTTCTGCCGCCCTCTTTTCGAACTTGTAAGATATCCTTACAAGTTAAGGTTTCAGTAAGTTCGCCTTCCTCAAAAATGTTTTTTAAATGAATGGTAATGTTTTGTGGAGTTGTTTGAAACAAATCGGCCATTAGTTTTTGAGTGAGCCAAACCGTTTCGTTTTCCAAGCGGACTTCTAATTTAATTTGCCCGTCTTCGGTTTTATATATAATCATTTGGGAATTGTTTTCCATTGTTAAATTATTTTGACTAAATTACTTTTAATCAAACTATGAATATAGTTTGCGCTTGTTTATTCTTGCAAATTTTCAATAAATCTTTTTATCTTTATAAAATCTTTGAAAAAATAATTAATTATCTTATTTTTACCTCTTTGATTTTCAAACCATTTTACTTTCCTAATTACGAAAAAATAAATTTCAATTTAACCTACAGGATATGAAAAAAAATTTACTCTTTTTCGCCTTTTGCATTTTTAATATTTCGCTGGAGGCACAATCCTACAATGTGCCCTCCTCGGGGACAGGCTCAGCCACCACCTGCACCGGAACCATTTATGATAATGGGGGGACCTCAGATTATTCAAATTCAACAAATGGAAGCTACACCATTTATCCTCAAACCGCAGGAACTTTTGTTAGTCTTACGTTTACCTCTTTTACAGTTGAATCGGGTTTTGATAATTTATATATTTACGATGGAACAAATACTTCTGCTCCTTTAATCGGAACATATACAGGTTCGGTATCACCGGGTACTGTTTATTCGACCGGCTCCTCAGGGGCACTGACTTTGCAATTTTACTCTGACGGAAGCATTGTTTATGCCGGCTTTTCCGCTACCATTTCCTGCGTAACATCTGTTCCCCTTTCCGACCTGATCATTCAAACTCCAACACTTGGAAATGCCTCTGTAACAGCCGGCACTTCGGTTTCTTTTACCTACACTGCCAAAAACCAGGGAGGAGCAAATGCAGCTACAAGTTATACCGGCTTTTACCTTTCAGCGGATAATGCTTATGATCCGGGCGACAGTTATTTAACCAATCAATCCGTTTCATCTCTCGGTGGCGGACTTACCCAATACAAATCAGGCACTGTTACCATTCCCTCCTCTGCTTCAGTTGGAAACTATTATGTTTTATTTTATGCCGATTACAACAATACAGTAAATGAAGACATTGAAAGCAATAACGTTAATTCAGTTGCAATCTCCATTATGCCGGCCATGGTTGATCTTTACATTACTAACCAAACAACTTCTCCAACCACAACTGTTGCGGGAGGCACAACCACCACCTCAGGTTATGAATACAACCAGGGGAACAGTACTGTTACCTCCAATTCAATCGGTTTTTATCTTTCCACGGATTTATCCTGGGATAGTTCTGATACCTATCTTTCGTTTGCCACGGCATCCTACATTTCCGCAGGAAGTTATTTTAGTTTTGGTCAATCAATCACCATTCCTTCTTCCACTGCCCCCGGAAATTATTATATCTTATCTTTTGCCGATTACAACAATTCAATTTCAGAAACAAACGAGAACAACAATATTAATGCAAGTTCAATTACCATTACCTCACCGGATAAAGATTTATCGGTTGTAACTGCTTCGGCAAACCCAACGGTGATTGCTTTTGGTGGTACCTCCACAATTTCATTTTCGGTGCTTAATCAAAGTTACCAGACCACTTCCACCTCCCTTGGTTTTTATCTTTCGAATGATAGTTTATGGGATGTTTCTGATACTTACTTATCGTATTTTTCCATCAGTTCAATTGCTGCCAATTCATTTTACAGTTCTTCTTCCTCAATAACAATTCCATCCTCCACATCTCCCGGAAATTATTTTGTTTTATCTTATGTAGATTATACAAATTCAATCAGCGAAACAAATGAAAATAACAATGTGAAAGCCATTCCGGTAACCATTACAACCCCCGTGATTGATTTAATTATTCAAACACCTTCCTTGTCTCCATCTTCTACCACGGCAGGGGGACCTGTTTCTGTAGGTTGCTACATAAAAAATCAGGGTACCACAAGCAGTACTTCGAGCAATGTTGGCTATTACCTTTCCACCGATAATATTTTTGATGCCAATGATGTTTACCTTGGTTACTCTTCGGGAACCACTCTTGCAGCAGGTGGATCGGCATATAAAAGCATTTCCCTAATCATTCCATCCGCTACCACCACAGGAAATTATTATGTTTTGTTTTTTGCCGATTATTCGAGCATGGTGTCAGAATCGGTTGAAACAAACAATGTAAGTTCAATGCCGGTTACCATCGCATCACCATTTGTTGATCTGGCCATTACCAATCAATACAATCCTTCAAGCGGCACCGCAGGAAACAGCATTTCAATTTCCTGTTACATCATTAACAACGGTAATTCTTCGGCTACCACCAGCAATGTCGGGTACTACCTTTCAACCGACAATTTATTTGATGTCGGAGATACTTACCTGGGATATTCCTCAGGAACCACATTAACTGCCGGATCGTCTGCATATAAAAGCCTTTCAGTTACGATTCCTTCTTCTACCACCTCCGGTTTATATTATATTATTTATTATGCCGATTATTCTAATGCAGTGAGTGAATCAAATGAAAACAACAATGTAAATTCCCTTTCAATCACCATTGGAGGGGGCACTTCTTACACGGTTCCTTTATCCGGGTCGAATTCAGCCACAACCTGTTCCGGAATTATTTATGATGACGGTGGAGCTTCTTTAAGTTACTCCAACAATGCCTACGGAACCTTTACCATTTATCCGCAAACCGCAGGGAATTATGTAGGGTTGGATTTTTCTTCTTTCAGTACACAATCGGGCTATGACTATTTATACATTTACAATGGAACCACTACTTCCGATCCTTTGCTGGGAAATTATTCAGGTTCAACCAGTCCGGGAACTATTTTTGCCACCGGCAATACCGGGGCACTCACCCTTCTTTTCAGCAGTAATTCAAGCACGGTTTATTCAGGATTTGCAGCAAGCATAATATGCTCTTCCACCCTGCCCTCTCCAGATTTGTACATTATGAATAATGTTTATCTTTCATCTGTATCCGTTACCCCCGGTACCAGTGTTACAGCAGGTTGTTATATTGCGAATCAGGGCACGAATTCGGCCACGGCAAGCCAGGTGGGATATTATCTTTCAACGGATTCTTTATGGGATGTTTCAGACACCTATCTCAATTATTCCACCGGCACTAATTTAAATGCAGGAGCCTCAAGCTATAAATCAGCTACTATAACCATTCCTTCAACCACCACACCGGGGAATTATTACGTTCTTTATTTTGCTGATTATTCAAATCAGGTTTCTGAATCGGCCGAGGGAAACAATGTGAATTTTCTTGCCATTTCGGTAAATGCGCCAAGTGTTGACCTTGCCATTTCATCACCCACCTTAAGTAGTACAAATACAACCTCAGGTGGTACGGTTACTTCATCTTGTTACATTTACAATTATGGCAATTCTGCTGCTGCTTCAAGCAATGTGGGATATTATCTTTCCACGGATTCCACCTGGGATGTTTCGGATGTTTATCTCAATTATTCCTCGGGAACTGCCCTGAGCGCAGGTTCAAGTGCCTACAAAAGCTTAACCCTTACCATCCCGGCCAGCACTTCCCCAGGAAATTATTACATTCTTTACTTTGCCGATTATTCAGGCCAGGTTTCAGAAACTGTTGAAACCAATAATGTTTCTTCCCTTCCAATTTCAATCTCCGCCTCAATGATTGATTTGACTATTGTTAACAATTATCTTTCTTCCACAACAGTTGCACAAGGGGGAACTTTTAATGCAAACTGTTATATTTTAAATCAGGGCAATACTGGGGTTTCCTCAAGTAATGTAGGTTTTTATCTCAGCACCGACTCCCTATGGGATGCCAACGATACCTACCTGAATAATCAATCCGGCACCACGCTGGCAGCAAACTCACTCAGTTCAAGAGCCCGATCCCTTACCATTCCAACGGGCACAGCTCCCGGAAATTATTTCATTTTGTATTTTGCCGATTATTCAAACATGATTTCTGAAAACATTGAAACCAATAATGTGGTTTCCTCCACCATTTCTGTGGTACTTCCCGCCATTGACCTTTCCATTTTATCACCCTCGGCAAATCCTTCCACAGTGATAGCGGGTAACAGCCTAACAGCTGTTTCAACCATTTTTAACAGCGGAAATACTTCTACCACCTCAAGCAATATTGGATATTATCTCTCTGCCGATTCAGTTTTTGACCCTTCTGATACATATTTGAGTTATTCTTCCGGCACCACATTAAATGCAGGCATTGGTGCCTCAAAATCTTTGTCAATTACAATTCCTTCTTCAACCATTCCCGGAAATTATTATGTTTTATTTTTTGCAGATTATTCTTATATGGTGGTGGAGAGCAATGAAAACAACAATGTAAAATTTGTTTCGGTAACTGTTGCCGCTCCGGTAATAGATTTGTTTATACAAACGCCCTCCCTGAATTTAAATTCAACTGTTCCGGGAGGATCGGTTACAGGATCCTGTTATATTTACAATCAGGGTAATGCTTCAGCAGTATCCAGCAACGTGGGATATTATTTAAGTAACGATACGGTATGGAATTCAGGTGATGTTTATTTAAATTATTCCACGGGAGGAACTCTTGCAGCAAATACTTCAGGGTATAAATCAATTACACTTACAATTCCTTCTTCCACCACCATCGGAAATTATTATATTTTATTTTTTGCCGATTACTCCAATGCAGTTTCAGAATCAATAGAAACCAACAATGTGAATTTTGTTTCCATTACAGTTGCAAATCCATTTGTTGACCTGGTCATCTCTTCCACCACTTTAACTCCTTCCTCCCTCGTGGCCGGGGCTTCGGTTTCCCTAACCAGTTATATATTAAATCAGGGTAATTCCTCTTCCTCCTCAAGCAATGTAGGTTATTACTTATCCACTGATACTATTTGGGATGTTTCTGATACTTATTTATCTTATTCCACCGGAACTACATTGGCTGCCGGGGCATCAAGTTATAAATCTTCAACTCCAACCATTCCCACCGGAACTACTCCGGGAAATTATTATATTTTATATTATGCCGATTATTCAGGCAATGTTTCTGAGAGCATTGAAACCAACAATGTATCCTACAAGCCCATTACTGTTTTAGCTCCAAATGTTGATTTAATTATTCAAACTCCCTCTACCAGTCCTACCAATGTGGCAGCGGGAGGAACCACCACGGCCACCTGCTATATCTACAACCAGGGAACAACCCCCGCTTCTATTTCGAGTGTTGGATTTTATTTATCCGTTAATACCGTTTGGGACGGATCGGATGTATTTTTAAATTACCAATCGGGTACCACTCTTGCTGCAGGTAGTTCCGCCTACCGCAGCGGAACTCTTACCATTCCCACCTCAACCACACCGGGTACTTATTACATTTTATATTATGCCGATTACCTCAACGGAGAATCTGAAACGGTGGAAACAAATAATGTTTCCTATAATTCAATTACTGTTTCAACCCCGAATATTGACCTGATAATTCAAAGCGGCCCATACTCTCCCCCCACCGGAGTTGCAGGTGGAACAATTTCTCCTTATTGTTATATCTACAATCAGGGGAACATCACCTCATCTACAAGCAATGTGGGTTATTACCTTTCCACCAATACTACCTATGATGTTTCAGATGTATATCTCGGAAGTTCAACCGGAACTTCGCTTGCAGCGGCAGGTTCGGCTTACCGGAGCAGCACTCTTACCATACCTTCCTCAACGGTTCCGGGAAGTTATTATATTATTTTTTATGCGGATTACAACAATGTGGAAAGCGAATCCATCGAAACCAACAATACCAATTATGATAATATTACCATTACCACCCCAAGCATTGACCTGGTGATACAATATCAAACCGCACCCACCACAGGCACAGCAGGAAGTTCCATTTCAGTAGATTGCTATATTTATAATCAGGGAACCACAGCAAGTACTTCAGGGAATGTAGGATTTTACCTCAGCACAGATGCAGTATGGGATGGAGGGGATACTTACCTGGGTTATTACGCCACAGGGGCTGTTAGTTCCGGTTCTTACAACTACGCTTACTCAACGGTTACAATTCCATCCTCCACTCCTCCCGGCAATTATTATGTTTTGTATTTTGCCGACTATTCATCAGCAGTGAATGAAACAAATGAAACCAATAATGTAAGTTATGCCCCCATTACAATTTCCACTCCCAGCATTGACCTGATAATACAAACCCCGGGGCTTTCGGCCACCACAACCAACCCGGGAAGTTCAGTTTCGGCAACTTGTTATATTTATAATCAGGGAAGCATAAGTGCTTCTTACAGTTATGTAGGATATTATTTATCTACTAATAATACATGGGATGCCGGTGATGTTTACCTGAATAATTCCACCGGAGGAACTTTAACTGCGGGGACATCTGCCTATAAAAATTCTACTCTCACTATCCCCTCAACAACAACACCGGGCAACTATTACATTTTATACTTTGCCGATTATAATGCTTACGTAGGTGAGGTTAACGAAAATAACAATGTTAATTCCCTGGCCATTTCAATTGTTAACCCAAGCATTGATTTGATAATTCAATATCCATACGCCCCACCTTCCTCTTCAGCGGGAAGTTCATTTACTGCAAATTGTTATATTTATAATCAGGGCTCAACCACCAGTCCCTCCAGCAATGTTGGATTTTATCTTTCTACAGATACAATTTTTGATGTGGGTGACACATATTTGAATTACTCTTATAATGCTTCTCTTGCAGGTGGAGCCTCAAGCTACGAATCAGCTTCACTTACCATTCCGGCCTCCACCCCAAATGGAAATTATTATATTTTATTTTTTGCAGATTATGATTTTCAATCCAATGAAACGGTGGAAACAAATAACGTTTCTTATAGCCCGATAATAATTGCCCCTTTGTTTGTTGATTTGATTATTCAAACCCCCTACTCCCCTTCTTCTTCGGTGGCAGGGAATTCAATATCTGTTGACTGCTATATTTTTAACCAGGGGAATTCTTCCGCTTCATACAGCAATGTTGGGTATTATCTTTCAAACGATACTACCTGGGATGTGGGAGATACTTATTTAAATTATTCCTACGGCACCACCTTAACAGCAGGTAACTCATCCTACCGCAGTTCAACCCTTACCATTCCATCCGCCACTCCCAATGGAAATTATTACATCCTGTTTTTTGCCGATTACAATTTTCAGGAAACTGAATCGGTGGAAACAAATAATGTAAGTTTTACTTCCATTGCCATTGTACCAACCGGGCCTGATCTGGTAATTCTTACCCCTTCCATTTCCACCTCCAATGTAACAGCCGGCAATAATGTATTTGTAACGGATTATATTTATAACCAGGGAAATCAAAACAGCAGTTCGAGCAGTGTGGGTTATTACCTCTCTACCGATTCTCTTTGGGACCTATCAGATGTTTTTTTAAATTATTCTTATGGTGGAAGTTTGAACTATGGCTCTTCTTCTTACCGGAGCGCAAATCTGGTTATTCCTTCCAATTCTTATTCGGGGAATTATTTTATTTTATATTATGCAGATTACAACTCACTGGTATCTGAATCGGTTGAAACCAACAATGTAAATTTTCTGCCTTTAACAATATATGGGTTATACATTACCGTACCGGGAACAGGAACAACAAATATTTCTTCCTGCTCCGATACAATTTATGATGATGGGGGACCTGCTTCAAATTACCTTAGCAATTCTGATGGAAGTTTAACCATTAATCCAATTAACTCAGGAGATAAAATTACCTTGTCCTTTTTGGATTTTTCAATGGAAAACGGTTGGGACTTTGTAAAAATTTATGACGGGGCAGATACCTCGGCCACTTTAATGGGAAATTTCACCGGAACAAACGGGCCGGGAACGATTACTGCATCAAACTCAAATACGAGCGGGGCTTTAACCATACGATTAACAAGTGACGGTACATTAAATGATCTTGGATTTACTGCGGCAGTTTCCTGTTTTACACCTGTC
>JAHEZO010000128.1:0-7595 GCA_023250995.1 Flavobacteriales bacterium
ATTAATTTCCAAAATAAAAATATCAAAATACAAATAATATTCAATATCTAAATTTCAACTTTCAAACCGTCTGCTAACTTGATTTTTCGATTATTGTCAAAAAAATCTTCTTTAGCGGTTTAGAATTTTCTTTATTGGTAATTGGAATTTATTTGCAATTTGATTATTGTTATTTGTTATTTGAAATAGAGATGCGCGTACCATCAGTTAGTCTTTTTAATTTTGGCTGCCCCCAACCACAATTACCAATTCTCCTTTAATTTCTTTTGATTTAAAATGTTCCAGCAATTCCATCAGGGTTCCTCTTTTATTTTCCTCATAAAATTTGGTGAGCTCTCTTGAAATTCCGGCCTGTCTTTGGCTTCCAAAGGTTTCAATCAGCTGCTGAATTGTTTTAAGAAGCCGGAAGGGCGACTCATAAAAAACCATCGTCCGTTTTTCGGTTTTTAATCCTTCCAGTTTTTTTTGTCTTCCTTTTTTGTGCGGCAAAAATCCCTCGAAAGTAAAACTATCGGTTGGCAAACCTGAATTTATGAGGGCAGGAACAAAGGCCGTTGGGCCGGGCAAACATTCAACTTCAATGCTTTTTTTCAGGCATTCGCGAACGAGCAAAAACCCGGGGTCAGAAATTCCTGGTGTGCCGGCATCGGTC
Source organism: Flavobacteriales bacterium (assembly GCA_023250995.1). Classification (GTDB taxonomy): domain Bacteria; phylum Bacteroidota; class Bacteroidia; order Flavobacteriales_H; family JAHEZO01; genus JAHEZO01. Next base: position 653 of record JAHEZO010000128.1, read on the forward strand.
ACCAGGGCTGCATTTTCACCGGCCTCTATTCTTTGAACCAGCCCGTCCAAAATGCGGTGTTCATTGTTCTGATGGTAAGAGGAGGTGGGTTTTTGAATATTGTAATGATTTAAAAGCTTAGCCGTTTGGCGGGTATCTTCAGCAAGAATAAAATCAACTTCTTTAAGTATCCTGATGGCTCTTAGTGTGATATCTTCGAGATTTCCTATTGGAGTGGGAACAATAAAAAGTTTTGATTTTTTTTCAGGAAGCATGAATTATTTGGTTCTTTGTAAAGTTACTTAAATATAATTTTGAACTATGTAACTATTGTGGTTGGTTTTTTTTGCCTTCCCTAGGTTCAATTAGTATTCTGAAGAAACTCCGAAAAAATTATAAGTAATTTCGAAATATCCTCAAACTCTGTAAGGGGAAGGTTTTCGGCCTTATCATAAATATCGTGATATGCTTTTGTTCCGCCAAGGGTATAAATAAAAAAAGATGGTACTCCCATTTCAGAAAAAAAATAATGGTCGCTGTTTTTGGCTTTCCCCCTCTCTCTTATGTCTGATAAAAATTTATTTTCCGAATTTATTTTCTTTAGATTTTCAAATTCTTTGGGGTATTCCGTTGCATTTACAACCATTATTCCTTCATCTCCCGTTCCCAGAATATCAAGGTTTGTTAGAAAACGTATTTTTTTAAGAGGAAAAAGTGGATGCAACGTAAAGTATTTTGAGCCAACCAGACCCGCTTCTTCTGCCCCAAAAGCAATAAAGGCAATTGACATTTTTTGCGGATTTTTTGCAAAATATTCGGAAAGCCGCAAAAGCATTGCTGTTCCGCTTGCATTATCATTTGCTCCGGGGAAACAAGCAGCGTTACCCATTCTGCCCAGATGATCGTAGTGTGCCGAAAAAACCAAAAAGGAATCGGGGAATTGTGTGCCTTCAACATAGCCAATTACATTTTGGGTAAAATATTTTTCAAAAAATACATTTTCAACTTCAACGCAAATTTTTTTGAAGGAAAGCGGCAAAGCGGATTTTAAAACTTCCAGAACGGGGTAGTTCACTTCTCTTGAGGCCAGCCCATGGGTAAGTTTAGCCTCAGATAAAACAATAATGCCTTTTGCCTTCAACGGGTTTTGAAGCATCTCTTCAAAAATTTCCAACCGGGAAGAATCAGAAACGCCTGATTTATCCAATATCAAAAAAACCTCGGAAAAATCCTGCAGTTTGAATTTGGCAAAAGCGGATTCAACGGAAACTACATCCTTGTTTAGGAAAATTATTTTGAACGATTTTTTTTTTATGCTTCCCGAAAAAGGCATTACCAGAAAATCTTTGCCTGGCGTTAATACAGAATCTCCTGCCGAAAAATACATTTTCCCCGGAAAGGTATTCACTGAAACCGGAAAAGGCTGCAGGTAGGTTTCAAACAAAAATGATTTAAGCCAGCTTTTTTTGAATTCAGAAGAAATAAATTCGGCAGCAATCCTTTCTCCATTTTTAACATAACCCCGGCCGTGCATATTTGGGGAACAAAGGGTGTCGAGGATTTTCCGGGTTTTCAAAGAATCCTGGGCAAAATAGCTTAATGAAAACTGAAAGAAAAAAAAAGAAAGAAAAAAATTTTTCAATTTTTTATTTTTTTAATTGATGGCAAAGATTTTAATGGAACCGCTTACCTGCTCAGCTCTTTTTTTCAAACATTGCAAAAAATGCCTTAACTGTTTCGGACTTTTTCTCCCAGGAATGTTTTCCGGCAAATACTTCTTCTGTTTTGATTTTGGCTTTTTGAAAATCGGGCTCTGTTTCGAAAATTTTTAATGCATCATTGTATTCATCTGGACTACCTCCAAAAAGTTCCTTCTGAATCATTAGTTTTTCGTGCAATGAAATTAATACAGTCGGACTTTTAACAAATGTCGCCTTTATGGAAGAAGAAAGTGGTGGACTTGTTTTTTTTTCAATTATTTTCTCATGCAACGGTTTCTTTTCGTCCGGTTTAATTTCATCTAAATGCGAGTGAAGGTATTTTAAAATCACGGCCCTTTCATAAAGCAACTTAATTTTCGAAACAATAATTTCTAATTCAAGTTGAGGAATGAGATCTCCACTGTCGAGCTGACCGGTATGTTCTTCAATGTTTTTTATCAGCTCCACCATCGATTTTGCAATCTGATTTTCTTTCGAAGTCATTTTTATTTATATGTTTGTGAATGAATCTTTCTGTTTTGCCTGCAAAGGGTTTTTTTGCAAAAATATCTAAATTAAGGCAACTGAATACAAAGGAGATTTTATGTTTTTAGAAACTACAAATTCTTTAAAAAAAAGAGGGTCGATTGAAGTAATTTGCGGTTCAATGTTTTCAGGCAAAACCGAGGAATTAATCCGAAGGATGAAGCGCGCAAAATATGCCAAACAAAGGCTGGAAATTTTTAAGCCGGCCGTAGATATCCGTTACGATGAAGTAAAGGTTGTTTCACACGATTCAAATGCCATTTCATCCACTCCCGTTCCTTCATCGGCAAATATTTTACTTCTTACCAGTGAAGTGGACGTGGTGGGAATTGATGAAGCACAATTTTTTGACGATGGCCTGGTGGAGGTTTGCGATAGACTTGCCAATGAAGGAATAAGAGTAATTGTGGCCGGCCTCGATATGGATTTCAGAGGTAATCCCTTTGGTCCCATTCCGCGATTGCTGGCCATTGCCGAATATGTAACTAAAGTGCACGCCATTTGCATGAAGTGCGGTGCCCTGGCCAGCCATTCGCACCGCCTTGTGGAAGATGATGCCCTGGTTCGATTGGGCGAAACAGAAAGTTATGAACCGCTCTGCAGGGCTTGTTTTTATGACACCAGGGAAAAATAAAAATAATGGAATACCTTCTCTCTGACATCCTAAACATTACCGGAGGAATCCCAACGTTTCATTCACCCGAAAATTTTGTGGTGCAGCAGCTGCTCACCGATAGCCGGTCGAAGCAAACGGTTAACCCTGAAAACACAGTTTTTTTTGCTATAAAGGGAGAAAGAAACAACGGTCATTTATACATCCAGGAATTGTTCAACCGGGGAATCAAAAATTTTGTTGTTTCTGAAAAGCCCCCGGAATTGAAAGCCAATTTTATTTTGGTTGAACACACAGTCATTGCGCTACAGCTTCTTGCCGCCCATCACCGGAACCGGTTTAATTACCCGGTTTTTGGAATTACGGGAAGCAATGGAAAAACCATTGTAAAAGAATGGCTACATCAATTAATTTCAACCGAAAAAAATATTGTCAGAAGTCCGAAAAGCTATAACTCCCAATTAGGAGTTCCCCTCTCTGTTTGGCAAATGAAAGAATCGGATGAGCTGGCCCTCTTTGAAGCCGGGATTTCAAGAATAGGGGAAATGCCCGCACTCGAAAAAATTATTCGGCCTACACACGGCATAATTACCAACATAGGAGCAGCTCATGATGGGGGTTTTGAAAACCGAAAGCAAAAAACAGAAGAAAAACTTAAACTGTTCAGAAATTCAAACGTTCTTTTTTATTGCAGTAATTATTCCGAAATTGAAGCCGGTGCAAAAAGTACTCTGGACGAAAAGAAAACAAGGTTTATTTCCTGGTCAAAAAATATAACGGGAGAAAAAAATATTGGGCTCCAAAAAAAGGAATCATTAATAATAACCGGGATAAAAAAATCGGTAAAAGAAACACTTATTGAGGGAACGTTTAACGGAGTGCCTCCAGAGGGAAATGAGATTCATCCGAATGATTTATCCGGACCGGAAAAAATCGAGGGTCATCCATCAGGGCAGATTTCGATAACCATCCCATTTACAGATGACGCTTCGATTGAAAATGCCATACACTGCTGGCTTGTACTATTGTTTTTGGGTTATCAGAACCAAGAAATAAATAAACGGATGCAAGGGCTGATCCCCATTGCCATGAGATTGGAACAGAAGGAAGGCATTCATAATTGTACCATAATAAACGATAGCTATAATTCGGATACGGGGTCTCTTGCCATTGCCCTTGATTTTTTAAATCAGCAAAATCAACATCCCAAAAAAACATTAATACTGTCGGATATTTTTCAGAGCGGAAAAGAGGATAATCAGCTTTACTCACAGGTTGCCGGCATGGTGAACAATAAAGGGATAAACCGGATTATCGGAATAGGAAAATCAATATCACTTCATTTTAATCAATTTGATATTCCGGAAAAAAAATTCTTTTACAATACCGATTCCTTTCTAAAGGAGTTCAGCGGATTTTCATTTGAAAACGAAGCTATTTTGCTCAAGGGAGCCAGGCCATTCGGCTTTGAGAGGATAAACTCTCTTTTGCAGAAAAAATCACATGAAACTGTTTTGGAAATTCATCTGAATGCCCTGGTTCACAATTTAAATTTTTTCAAATCGAAATTAAATCCTGCCACAAAAATTATGGCCATGGTAAAGGCCTTTTCCTATGGAAGCGGAAGTCACGAAATAGCCAATATTCTTCAATTTCACAAAGTGGATTATCTGGCCGTGGCTTACTCAGACGAAGGTGTTGAGCTTAGAAATGCAGGCATCACCCTTCCGATAATGGTAATGAACCCGGAGGCGGAAAGTTTTGAATCCCTTTTGAAATTCCGGCTCGAACCCGAAATTTACAGCTTCCGCCTGTTACAACTGATAAGTGATTTTCTTAATAAAATGCCCTCAGAAGAAAAAGTAGCCATTCATTTAAAAATAGACACAGGGATGCAGCGCCTTGGTTTTTCCCTGGATTCAATAGAGGAACTAATTGAAAAATTAAATAAGGAAAAAAACATCATCATCAAATCTGTTTTTTCCCATCTTGCAGCAAGTGATGAACCCCGGCACGATGATTTTACCCGGGGACAAATAAAGCAGTTTGACCTGGCGGCCAAAAAAATTTCGGATTCCTTTTCCACAAAAGAAAACCCGATCATGAGCCATATCCTAAATTCAACAGGGGTGATCAGATTCCCCCAGGCAAAAATGGATATGGTTCGCCTTGGTATCGGGTTATATGGAATTGCATCAGAAGAAGAAACTCAAAAGGAATTGCAGAATGTGGCCGTGCTGAAAACCACCATTTCTCAAATTAAAAAAGTTAAAACAGGCCAGAGCATAGGGTACGACCGGAAGGCATTTACTACCCGCGATTCGGTAACTGCTACCATTCCTATTGGATATGCTGATGGATTGAGCCGAAGGCTTGGCAACGGAACAGGAAAAATGATTATTATTTCAAATGGAGAACCTTGTTTTGCCCCTGTTATCGGAAATGTTTGCATGGATATGTGCATGCTAGATATTACCGGAATTAATGCCAGGGAAGGGGATGAGGTAATTGTTTTTGGAAAGGATTACACCATTGAGGAAATGGCGAATGATGCAGGAACCATTCCATACGAAATACTAACAGGAATTTCAAGGCGGGTGAAGAGAATATATTTTCAGGAATGATAATTAAGTGATTTTATGCAAATTATATTGAATAAATCCCAAACCCCAAATTTCAAGACCCAAAATCAAAGGATTTTCTTCTAATTCCTGATGTTAAAACTAAAACTGGTATATCTCTTACCTGGGGCTTTTAATTTGGAATTTGGGGCTTGGAATTTTTTTTATCAAAAAGTTTGCTTACATAACTAAAGTTAATAATCTCCTTTTAAGATAAGGAAAAAAGAAATACTCATGGAAACTTTATTCACCATTGACGGAATTATAAGTTTGCTTACGCTGATTGTACTGGAAATTGTACTCGGAATTGATAATGTTATTTTCATTTCAATTTTTACTGGAAAACTTCCCGCCCGGCAGCAGCCAAAAGCAAGAATGATTGGCCTTAGCCTTGCGCTTATTGCCAGGATATTATTGCTCCTTGGAATAAGCGCCATAATAAAAATGAAGGATCCGGTATTTACCGCTTTTAATACCCCTTTCAGTATCCGTGACCTGATACTTTTTTCAGGAGGGGTTTTTCTGCTGGTAAAAACCACAGGAGAAATTCATAACAACATTGAGGGCGAAAACGAACATGTGAATGAATCAAAGAGCCAAACTTTTTATAAAATCATCCTTCAGATTATTCTTATCGACATTGTTTTTTCTTTTGATTCCATTTTAACAGCCATTGGTCTTGTTCAGGAAGTAATTATTATGGTAATTGCTGTAATTGCAGCCATGGTGGTGATGCTTCTGTTTTCGGGTCCGGTAAGCAATTTTGTAAATGGCCATCCAACGGTAAAGATGCTTGCACTCTCTTTTTTAATGATGATTGGAACGATGCTTATTTTGGATGCATTTCATGTTGAAGTGCCTAAAGGCTATATTTATTTTTCAATTGCATTTTCTTTTTTTGTTGAGATGCTTAATTTGAAAATGAGGAAGAAGAAAGCAAAAAAGGATATTAGCCGGGAATAGCCTAATGGTTAAATGGTGTTACGAGAATTATCTTGAATAAGTCCCAAGCCCAAAATTTCAAGCCCAAAAATCAAAGGAAGGTAAACAGATTTGGGCTGTTTGAGCAAGCGGGTGCAGTAGAACACGCAGGATGGGAAGGAAAAGCGAACTCTGGGAAAGATTAACTCGGTTTGAAGTAGATGTAATTTAATATTTGTCCCCTGTTAAAAATACTATAGAAACAATGGATACAAAACGGCAGATTATTAAAGCATCATCAGAACTAAAAAAAATACTTGCTTCCATCCGCCTGTGGCAGACTTTCAATTTTCTTTTTCATTACTTGGGGCTTTAAATTTGGAATTTGGGGCTTGGGATTTTGTTTATCAAAAAGTTTGCTTGCGTAGAATCAGTGATTTTTTGAATTAATTTTGCCCCATAAACCTGGAACCGGCAGCCAAATTTATTTTGCGGGGGCGCAACCGAAAAGCCAAATGAGTAGGACAATTAAAAACAAAACAATGAAAAAACATTTACCTAAA
>JAHEZO010000128.1:7605-10707 GCA_023250995.1 Flavobacteriales bacterium
ATTAATTATTTTTTTAGCAGGCACAGGCATTCGCTCTTTTTCCCAGGGCTGGGCCAACATTGGCTTTTCGGGAATGAATATTGACTACCTTGCGATGGACAAAAACAATAAGCTTTACGTTGCGGGTTTTGAAAGAGCCCGAACCACCGATGATGGGGGGATAACCTGGGATTCGCTGGTAAAAACAGTAGGTTCTTATCAGAAAATAATTATCACCGATTCCAATTACATTGCTTCTAATCAATACCATATTATCGGGTCAATGGCGGGAGTTTATATGAGCCGGCAAACCGATGGGAATTTAACCGGTGGAACAGGCAGGATTATGGGACCAAACAATAGTTTTTTTGTAAATAAAAAACACAATTTTTTTCAAAAAGATTTGTTAAACGATGTGCTTACCATTAAACGTACTGCAGATTACGGAACCAACCTAACCACGGTTTTTTCCGATTCAAATATTACCAGCGATGGTAAAGCCGGGATGGCAGAAAACAAAACCACACAAACCATGGTTCTCTATTTTACCAAAAAGAAACCTTCTCCAACGTATGCCGATTCTTCCCAGATATTCAGATCAACCGATAACGGAGTTAACTGGACCCGCACTTATCTCTTTCCCGGTGTAAGTTTTTTTAAAGACCTGATTTGTGATAAGAACGGAACCTTTTACGCCATCATGCAGGATTTTTCCAATGGGTATGTTCTTAAATCAACCGATGATGGTTTAAACTGGACTATTGCCACCATAGTAACCTCAGAATTAAATAATTTTGACCCGGGCAAATTAATCTCCTCAGCTAATTCCTCCCTTCATTATATAAATAAAAACGCCAATAAATCTTATGTAATGTCATCCACCGATGACGGAATAAACTGGACTAAAAGTAATGTAACCATTCCTTCTTCTCCATCCTACATAAATGATATTGTTGCGGATGGAAATAATGTACTATTTATAGCCACCAATGATGGAGTGTTCAAGTATTCATCCTTGACCGGAGTTAAAGAAAGCAGCCGGGAAAGTTTTGGTTTTTCATTAATGCCGAATCCCTCTACCGGAAAATTTTCAATAAATTTTAGGGGGGAAGCCGAATCACACCCTGTTGAAATTTGCAATTTGCTAGGCGAAAAAATTTGGTCTGCAAACTTCACCGGTATTTCGAAAAGCGACATTGACCTTTCGGGTTATCCTCGCGGAATTTATTTTGTAAAATTGTATAATCGCGATTTTATCTATTTGAAAAAAATTATTGTTCAGCCATAAGGTGAAAACCAATAATTAATAACGAAGGGCGAATTTTTGCTGTTGCAAGTTCGCCCTTTTTTCTTTTTTGCTTCGGGCCAAATTTTTTAAATAATCATGGAAAAGTTATCGGCAACAATTATCACTTTTAACGAAGAAAGAAATATCGGGCGGTGCATTGATTCGGTAAAGGATATTGCCGATGAAATTCTTGTGGTAGATTCATTTTCTACGGATAAAACAAAGGAAATTGCCCTCAAAAAAGGGGCGAAAGTTTTTGATAAAAAATGGGAGGGGTACGGGAAAGCCAAAAACCTGGCTTCTTCCCTTGCCGAAAACGAATATATTTTGAGCATTGATGCGGATGAAGCTCTGTCTGAAGAGTTAAAAAATTCCATTTTACAGAAAAAAAAACGGCTTTTACTGGGGTTTATAGTTTCAACCGGTTAACAAACTATTGTGGTAAATGGATAAAACATTCGGGTTGGTATCCGGATAAAAAAATAAGAATTTATCCACGGAATAGTGTGAAGTGGTCGGAGGATATTATTCATGAAGAAATTGAATTTACAGAAAACCCGGTACAAACCTTTTTGAAAGGAGATTTGCTTCATTACTCCTATTATTCGGAAGATGAGCATTGGGCAAAAGCCCGAAAATATGCCATGATGGGGGCTCAGAGAGATTTGAACCGGAAAAATAATTTTTTGTTTTTCAGAAGTTTTTTCGGTTCTGTTTCAAAATTTATTAAAATGTATTTTTTTCAACTGGGCTTTTTAGATGGTAAAGCGGGTTTTACTATTTGCCTTATTTCAGCATTTGCGGCTTTTATCAAATATTCACATAAAAGAGTTTTATTAAAGGGAAAATCATTGTAATATAAATGGGAATTCTAAATCCGCAGGCGGTAATTTTCAGCCGAACTGACAGTATAGGAGATGTGGTTCTTACTCTTCCTATGATAGGAATTTTTAAAAGCAAATTCCCATCCTGCAAAATAATTTTTCTTGGAAAAAGCTATACAAAAGCCATTGCCAATGCCTGTAAATACATTGATGAGTTTGCAAATTGGGATGAAATAAAATTAAATTCTTCAAAAGAAATAATAGAGGTTTTTAATTCCTTTAAGGCCGATGTTATAATTCATGTTTTCCCGAACAGAGAAATTGCCTTTATTGCAAAAAAAGCCGTAATACCCATGAGAGTTGGAACAAGCCATAGGATTTACCATTGGCTTACGTGCAACAAACTTTTGAATTTTACCCGCAAAAACTCCAATATGCATGAGGCGCAGTTAAATTTAAAGTTGTTGGCTCCTTTTGATGGTTTCACTAAAAATTACGGGTTGGATGAGTTGGGACATTATTTCGGATTGCATCCGAAGGTCAGCACTGCCGGGATGATTAATGATTTGACAGACCCTGCCCGGTTTAATCTAATTCTCCATCCAAAATCAAAAGGAAGTGCAAGGGAATGGGGTTTGCAAAATTTCTCATCACTTATTAAAATATTATCCCCAAAAAAGTTTAAAATTTTTATTACAGGAACAAAAGAAGAAGGCGGAATAATGAAGGATTTTTTTAGTGATAACCCCGGGGTAATTAATTTGACGGGAAAATTTTCTTTAGAAGAACTAATATCCTTTATTCAAAGGGCTGATGGAATTGTTGCCGCCAGTACAGGGCCATTACACCTTGCTGCCGCTCTGGGTAAGGTGGCCATTGGAATTTATGCTCCTATGCGCCCGATTCATCCGGGGCGCTGGGCTCCTGTTGGGAAAAAGGCGAGTGTTTTGGTTCTTGAAAAATCTTGCTCCGATTGCCGGAAAACAAAAGATTGTGACTGCATTAGAAGCA
>JAHEZO010000129.1 GCA_023250995.1 Flavobacteriales bacterium
CTCCAGCAGCGGGGCAAGAGTTCTGGCTTCCTCCGGAACAATAGGCATTGCAAATGTTTTTACTCCGGGAACAAATTCTTTTACCATTACGGGAAGCACCATGGATTTTAATGCAGGCGGGTCTCAAACCATTCCAATTGCAAATTATAATAATCTTACATTAAGTAACTCCGGTACTAAAACATTTACCTCGGGAACCACCGGAATTGCAGGGGTTATTTCTCTTTCAGGAACCGCCACAGCCGATGCAACAACAAATAGTTCAACAATAGATTATAATGGAAGTTCTTCGCAGACTATTTCGGCCATAAACTTTTATAACCTTTCTTCATCAAGTACCGGTGCAAGAGTTTTGGCATCCTCCGGTTCAATTGGTGTTGCCAATGTTTTTACTCCGGGAACAAATTCCTATACCATTGCCGGAAGTACCTTGGATTTTAATGGAAGTGGCTCTCAAACAATTCCAGCATTTAATTACAACAATTTGACTTCTTCAGGCAGCGGCAGCAGAACTTTGGCTTCTTCTGGCTCAATTGGAGTTGCGGGTACTTTTACTCCGGGAACAAATTCTTTTACCATTACCGGAAGCACCATTGATTTTAATGGGTCAGGCTCTCAAACAATTCCTGCCTTCAATTATAATAATCTCACTTCATCTTCCACCGGCACACGTATTCTGGCATCCTCCGGAATAATTGGAATTGCCAATACATTTAACCCGGGAACAAATGTTTTCACCTCTACAGGAAGCACATTTAGTTTTAACGGAACCGGAGGAGCTCAAGCCATTCCGGCTTTTACATTTAATCACTTAACCATTGATAATTCAAGCGGGGTATCCTTATCTGCCCATGTAAGTATTAAAGGAACTCTTTCTTTAACAAGCGGAATATTTTCCACGGCCGGACAGGTTTTTACTTTAGTATCAGATGCAATGGCCACCGCCCGGATTGGTGAGATTGGAGGAGGTAGTATTTCGGGAAATATTACTATCCAGCGATATATTACCGGCAACGATGGTTGGAGAATGATAGGGGCTCCGGTGGGTTATTCAGCTGCCGGAAAAGGGGACATTGAAGATTGGAATTCGGAATTTACCATGAGCGGTTTTACCGGTACCGAGCAATCAACTTCTCCTTTTGTCTCTGTATTAACATATAATGAATCCGTGGCTGGGGTTAAAAATCAGGGTTTTGAAACTCCGTCTAATACTTCTGACCCATTAGTACAGGGGCAAGGGTATATGGTATGGATTGGCGATGCTCTAGGTGCTTCCATTTCTAAAACAATTGATTTGACCGGGCCAGCTTATACCGGAGCCTTATCCCTTCCGATAACTTACAATGATGACCCTTTAGTTGGAGTGGCTGACGATGGGTGGAATCTGCTTTGTAACCTTTTTCCTTCTTCTATTGATTGGGATGTGGATGACGGTTCGGGTTGGACCCGGACTTTTATGGATTATACAAAATATACCTGGGATGATGCAGCTCAGAATTATAAATTTTATTTGAAAGGTGGAGGTGGCGGTAGTGACGGAAGCAGATACATTGCCTCTAAGCAGGGATTTTGGGTGCATGCTGACGGTGGCGGGGTTCCGGTGCTGGCAATGGATGAAAGAGTAAAAAGTTCAAATGATGTTGCCTTTTTAAAACAAACTCCCCCAGGAGAAATTATTTTAAAACTGATAATTGAATCACAAAATGGATATTCAGATGAAACTTCCATCCGTTTTGCAAATGGGGCGCACTCATTTTTTGAAGGAAATGCGGATGCCTATAAACTTTTTTCCTTCAGCAGCCTTCCTCCGCAAATAAGCTCAATTATTGACGATTCAGTGGATTTATGTTTAAATACACTTCCGGATTTGACTGAAACAAAAATCATCCCGATAAGGGTAATAACTCCAAACCCCGGTTATTGCAATATCAAAATTTCGGGAATTGAAAATGTCCCTTCCGATTATTGCATTTTGATGGAAGATAAATTAAACGGTTCGGTTACCGATTTCAGAAGCCAGAATTCTTTAAATTTTTATTTGTCAGACACCCCCGGTTTTATTCGCTTTTCACTTCACCTTGTAAAATCAGATTCAATTTCATGCTCTGAATACCTTACAAGCCTTTCTGAAATTAACAATAATAATCCGGAGAATTTTATTTTTATTTCTTACAGCAAGGGTGAAACTTTTGTGAATTTTGATTTCCCTTCTCCCGCTTCAGTTTACATTTCTGTTTTTAATATCACGGGCCAAAAAATTAAGGAAGAAAAAAATTATTCTGCATATAAAAATTCCTATTCCGTGGATTTAAAAAATTTCACCCCCGGAACTTACTTCCTGGTAGCTTCATCCACCAAACCGTTTCTTCATTTTGCCTCCAAGGTAGTTTACCTGGGCGACACATTTGATTAGTAACAGAACTTGCGCAAATAGGTTCATTAAAATGGTTTAATAAAAGTTCGCAAATTTTTTTCTTCCCTTTTTTCTAAACAATATTGACAACCTTTTGTTTAAAATATTATTTGGTTGGCTTTTTTTATGCTTTAAGCTAAAATACATTTGACAGGCTTTTGTTAATGGTATTTTCGTATAAACATTTCTGAAAAAGAAAAATTTCCCATTCTAAGAAATTATGGAACATAAAGGAAAACTGGTGATAATCGGGGGTGCTGTGGATAAGGGCACACCCAACGAACTCAACGCATACAGCAAACCTTCAAACCTTAATTTTTTTGAACTTGGGATATTGCGCAGGATAATCCATGAATCAAAAAACGAACAATCAAAAGTTGCTGTTGTTACCACTGCATCAAACATTCCGGAAGAAATAGGAGTGGAATATACTAAAGCTTTTAATAAACTTGATGTAAAAAATGTTGAAGTCCTCCACATAAAAACCCGCGACCAGGCCAATGACCCCGCCATGGTGGAGGTGGTAAAAAATTCGGATATTGTAATGTTTACAGGAGGTGACCAATTAAGGCTTACCTCAATTTTCGGGGGAACAGATTTTATTGATGCCGTTCGCAAAAAATATGAAGAGGGCGACTTTTTGCTGGCAGGTACTTCTGCCGGTGCAATGGCCTGCTCTGAAACAATGATTTACCATGGAAGCAGCAGCGAGGCCCTCCTTAAAGGTGCGGTTAAGCTTACCAGCGGATTCGGCTTTATTAAGGATGTTATTATTGATACGCATTTCGTAAAAAGAGGTAGAATAGGAAGACTTTTTCAGGCCGTGGCCGCTAACCCCAGGGTGCTGGGAATCGGCCTGGGAGAAGATACCGGCTTGCTGATAAAAAACAATGGATACCTTGAAGCCATCGGTTCTGGACTTATCATTGTGGTAGACGGAAGAAATATTAAAGATTCAAACATTGCATCCACCCCCGATGGAACCCCCATTTCAATTCAGAATCTTACCGTTCATGTAATGAGCATGCACGATCTTTTTCATTTGCAAACCCGCGTCATCAGCATTTTTCATGGTGTAGGGGTCGAAAATGTGGAAAGAGATATTTGAAAACCAAAATCTGGTTTAGCCGGAACATACTGAATTCCCGCAAAATTATCACACACTGTTTGAATAATCCTAATTCTGTCTAATCTGTGTAATCTGTGGTAAAAAAACTATTTTGTTACTCAATAAATTTAAACACGCTCTAATTCCCGGGAGAAAAAAATTAAGGTACTTATGAATCCTAAAATAATAATTCACGGTGGATTTTTCAGCGAATCGAAAACCAATAAGGAAATAAAGATTGCCAAGCAAAAGGCCCTGACTGATATTGTTAAAAAATCATTCCGTTACCTTTTGAATCATTCTGCAGCAAAAACGGTGGTTTATTCGGTGGAGCTTCTTGAAAATTGTCCTTTGTTCAATGCCGGAACGGGTTCTCAGATTCAAAGTGACGGAAAAATCAGAATGAGCGCTTCCCTTATGGATGGTAAAACCGAAAGATTTTCAGGAGTAATTAATATCCGCGACATAAAAAATCCAATCAGGCTTGCTGAAAAATTAATCGATTTGGAAGACCGGGTTTTGGGCGGTGACGAAGCTCTTGCTTTTGCCAGGAGATGTAAAATTCCGTATTTTAACCCGGAAATTCCACAGCGAAGAATTGAATTTGAAGAGAAGATGAAACGGGCGAAAAAAGGAAATGGAAAAGGTACCGTTGGCTGTGTGGCTTTAGATAAAAACGGAAATATTGCTGCGGCCACCTCTACCGGAGGGAAAGGGTTTGAAGTCCCGGGAAGGGTAAGTGATTCGGCCACTGTTGCCGGGAATTATGCAAATCGTTGTGCGGGAGTTTCATGCACCGGGGTAGGGGAGGATATTGTAAATTCGGCCCTTGCCTCAAAAATTGTAACCCGGGTGTCAGACGGCTTTTCACTTAAGGAGGCAGTGGATAAATCATTTGCCGAATTAAAAAAAAATGGTGGATTTGCCGGAATAATTTCAATTGATAATAAAGGAAATTTTTATCACCTCGATTCACACCCTTATATGGTTTTTGCACTCTTGGATCAATCGGGAATAAAAGTTTTTGAATAAAATCAGAATGAAAAAATTTATTTCCTTCATAAGAAACAAACATGAATATATTTTCAAAGGCCTTTTGGCTTTGGTCACTATGGGAATCATTGTTTATTTATTTCCAAAGGAGGGCAAATTTTTGTACGAATTCCAAAATGGCAAACCATGGTTGCATCAAAACCTTATTGCTCCTTTCGATTTTGCAATAAATAAAACAACCGAAGAAATTGAAAAGGAAAAAACTGAAATTGTTTCCAATTCAAAACCATATTTTGAAATTCATTCCTCCATCCCCGAAATTTTATTGAAATCTTACGATGAAAATTTTGAATCTAAATGGAGGGAAAAACAACCTTCATTGCAAAAACAATCATTGCACGATTTGGGAAAGAATATTATTGAAACGGTTTACAAAAGCGGAATAATAAAAATTGATGATGTAATTGAAAATAAACCTCCTGATTTTACGGTTGTTGTAATGGAAAACAATGTTGCCGAAGAAAAGGAACTCGGGGAAGTCTTTACGCTTCAGTCGGCTTACAGGTTTACCGAAAAATTGTTGAATGAAAAAGTGAAAGGTGAACCCGATAAAAAATTTTTGCAGTCAATTATTGAAAATGCTCTTGTACATAATATTTTTTATGATAAAGAGACCTCCGACAAAATTGTTTTGGAATTGCAAAATAACATTTCACTCACAAAGGGGAAAATAGAAAAAGACATAGGAATTATTGCCAGAGGAGAAGTAATAACCGGAGAAAAGTATCAAACCCTTATGTCATTAAAAGAAGAATATGAAAAGCATGTGGGAGGGCAGGAAAGCTATTTTACAATAATTGCAGGGCAATCAATAGTGGTTTTTATTGTAATTTTTCTTTTGATGGCTTTTTTGTTTTTATTCAGGAAGGATATTACCAATGAATCAAACAAAGTTGCTTTTATCCTAATTATGGTAATTTTAATGGTTTGCATGGCAGTGCTATCTATTAAAATTCATGAGATAAGCATCTATGCCCTTCCTTTTTGCATTCTCCCCATTCTCCTGCGGACTTTTTACGATACCCGGCTGGCTACATTCACTTACACCTTAACCATTCTGCTTATTGGTTTTCTGGCTCCCAATGGATTTGAATTTGTTTTTATTGAACTGGTGGCCGGAATTACTGCAATTTTCAGCATTGCAAGTTTGCGCAACCGTTCACAATTATTCACCACTTCTTTTTTAGTTTTCATTGCTTACTCTTTATCCTATTTTGGAGTGGTGGTAATTCATCAGGGCCAATGGGAAAATATAAGTTTTATGACCTTTATCTGGTTTGCAACAAGTGCTATGCTCACTCTTTTTGCATATCCGCTGATGTATGCTTTTGAAAAGTTGTTTGGTTTTTTATCCGATGTTTCACTCATGGAACTTTCAAATACCAACACGACTTTATTAAGGCAACTTTCCGAAAATGCTCCGGGCACATTTCAGCATTCTTTACAGGTAGCAAACATTGCCGAAGAACTTATCCATCACATTGGCGGAAATCCTTTATTGGTGCGCACGGGTGCTCTTTATCACGACATAGGAAAATTGGAAAATCCTGTTTTTTTTTCCGAAAATCAACAGGGAGCCAATCCCCATAATCA
Organism: Flavobacteriales bacterium; assembly: GCA_023250995.1. Lineage (GTDB taxonomy): Bacteria > Bacteroidota > Bacteroidia > Flavobacteriales_H > JAHEZO01 > JAHEZO01. The sequence goes on from JAHEZO010000129.1 coordinate 6,168, forward strand.
GCTTCTTCCCACGGAAAGTGCCAAAATAATTATCAAGCATGTAATTAACGGAATAGAACTCGCCAAAAAGAATAACCTCCCCGAACAGATTGTAGATTTTATCCGAACGCATCACGGCACTTCCAAAACAGGTTTTTTTTATGAAACTTTCAAGAGGGAACATCCGGGTGAAACGGTGGATGAAAAAATTTTCACTTACCCCGGGCCAATTCCCTTTTCAAAAGAGGGGGCTGTATTAATGATGGCAGATTCGGTAGAGGCGGCCTCTAGGAGTTTAAAAAAGCCAACGGCAGAATCTATCAGTTCACTTATCGACACTATTATAGGAAATCAAATTGCAGATAATCAGTTCATCCATTCCAACATAACCTTTAAGGATATTTCAGAAATAAAAAAAATCCTGAAAAGAAAGCTGATGAATATTTACCATATGAGGATTGAATATCCGAAGTGAGGAAAACCATTTATTTATTAAAGGTGCGTTTCGAATAAAATGAAAATGCAAACAAAGTTTTTTTGTTCTGAAATCAAGGCCACTAAATGGAATAAACAAAAAATCCCACCAAATATTTTTGAGGAATTTAGAGCTTTTGTGTTTTTGTGGCAAGAAAAAAATTAACTCGTTGTTTTTTCCAAAAATAATTATTGCATTTTCCAAAACACCCTTAATTATTTATTCACCACCATTTTTTTGTAAACCTCCCCTTCATTTATTTTAATCCATACAAAATAAACACCCCCTGATTCTTTTGGCAATTGAATTTTCTGAAGCCCCGAATTAAAATCAGTTTCAAAAATTTCCTTTCCCACTAAATCTGAAATAACCACCCTCGCTCTCTGTGGAATCAGGATTTCAAAAGTTCCTTCATTCGGATTCGGATAAATTTCATTCCGCCCTGTGTAGTATTGTTCGTCAACTTTTACATTGTTTATCATCTCGCAGGCCGAGGTATCTGAGCAATTACCTAATGTAACAACCACTGCATAATTCCCATTTGCAGGTGCAATAAATGTTTGGTTGGTTTGTCCTGTTGTTGTATTATTTAAGCAATCAATCCATTCATAAATAGCACCTGTTTGATTTGATGATAGAGAGGGTGAATTATTTGTTACAGTGATATCCGGATCAGGATTTATGGTAAGATTTAAAGTAAGGACCGCCCCGCATGGGAGGGTATCTGTATAAGTTCCCGAGGTTGTATATGTATTTCCCTGCCAGGAAAAAGAGTTACATGCAGTTTCAGTATATACCGAATCATTTCCTGCGGAGATGGTGAGGTTTAATGTTGCAGTGCTGTCGCAACCGTTTGCCCCGATTAAAGTTGCAGTATAGGTTCCGGTGGTTGAATATGAATTTCCATCTGCGGCCCACAAATAACTGTTGCATGCCGTTACCGATTCACTTCCCGAAGTCGGGTTATTAATGGTAAGGTTTAGTGTCATCAAACTATCGCAGCCATTTGCATTTGTAATAGTATCAAGATAAGTTCCCGAAGCAGAATAAGTATTTCCGTTCCATGAATAACTTCCGCAGGCTGCAACCATTTGAGAGGAGGATGAGCTGTTGTTAATGGTTAAGTCCAAAGTAAGCACTGCCCCGCAGGAAAGTGTGTCGGTGTAAATTCCTGATGAAGTAAGCATATTTCCCTGCCAGGTATAGGAATTGCAGGCGGTTTCATAATAGGTAGTGTCGTTTCCGTTTGAAATAATAAGATTTAATACAGCATTGCTGTCGCAGCCATTTGCTCCGGTTAATATTGCGGTATAGGTTCCGCTGGAGGAGTAAGTGTTACTATCTGCAGCCCATAAATAACTGCCGCACACAGTAACAGATTCGCTGCCTGAGGTTGAGTTTTTTATTGTAAGATTTAAAGTCATCAAACTATCGCAACCATTTGCATTTGGAATTGTGTCAAAATAAATTCCAGAAGCAGAATATGAATTTCCATTCCATGAAAAACTACCGCAAGAAGTTGCTGTTTGTGAGGAGGAGGTGTGATTTTTTATCGTAAGGTTTAAAGTCATCAAACTGTCGCAGCCACTTGCATTGGGAATAGTATCCAGATAATTTCCGGAAACGGAATAAGTGTTTCCGTTCCAGAAATAACTTTCACAAGCCGTAGCTGTTTGCGAAGAAGATGTGCTGTTGTTGATTGTTAAATTTAAGGTCAGCACCGCCCCGCAAGACAGAGTGTCCGTGTAAATTCCAGATGAGTAAAGGATGTTTCCCTGCCAGTTAAAGGAATTGCAGGCGGTTTCATAATAAGTTGTATCATTCCCGAGTGAAATAGTTAAATTTAATATTGCAGTGCTGTCACAACCATTTACACCTGTTAAGGTTGCGGTATAGGTACCATCGGAAGTGTAGGTGTTTCCATCGGCAGCCCATAAAAAACTATTGCATTCGGTAATTGATTCGCTGCCAGAAGTGGAGTTTTTAATGGTGAGATTTAAAATCATAGAACTGTCGCAACCATTGGTGTTTGGGATAGTATCATAATAAATTCCAGAAGCGGAATAAGTATTTCCATTCCATGAATAACTTCCGCAGGCTGCAGCAGTTTGAAAAGAGGATGTGTTGTTTTTAATAGTGAGGATTATAGTCATCAGGCTGTCGCAGCCACTTGCATTTGGTATGGTATCAAGGTAAGTTCCGGAAGCGGAATATGTGTTCCCGTTCCATGAATAACTTCCGCAGGCAGTATCAGTTTCAACGGAGGAGGTGCTATTGTTAATGGTTAAATTTAGCGTTAGGATACCTCCACAGGAAAGGGAGTCGGTATAAATTCCGGAGGCGGTAAGAACGTTTCCTTGCCAGGTATACGAAACGCAGGCAGTTTCATTGTAGGTGGAATCGCTTCCGCTGGTGATGGTTAGTTGAAGGGTAGCAATGCTGTCGCATCCTTTTGCACCGGTCAGTGTTGCTGTATAAATGCCGCTGGAATCGTAAGTGTTCCCATCAGCTGCCCAGGTATAACTAATGCAATCGGTAACGGATTCGCTTCCTGAATCGGGATTATTTATTGTGAGATTCAGGGTCATTACACTATCGCAACCAATTGAATTCGGAATGGTATCAAAATAAATTCCCGAAGCAGAATAAGTATTTCCATTCCAGGAATACATTGCGCAGGCAGTATCGGTTTTTGAGGAAGAAGTGTTGTTTTTTATGGTTAGATTTAATGTCATTACGCTGTCACAGCCATTTGAATTCGGAATGGTGTCTTGATAAATTCCCGATACAGAATAATTATTTCCGTTCCATAAATAATTGCCGCAGGCAGAATCAGTTTTAGATGATGTTGTGCCGGTACTGATGGTAAGGTTCAAAGTAATCACACTGTCGCACCCGGCCGAATTAATAAGGGTATCGGTTGCGGTATTGTTGGAGGAGGTATATGTATTGCCATCCAGCCAGGTGTAAGAACCGCAGGCCGAATGAACATCGGTTCCGGTGCTGGCATTTTTTATGGTTAAATTAGTAGTTACGGTGGAGTCGCATCCATTGGCATTTACCAGAACATCATTATAAACTCCCGTGGTTGTGTAGGTATTGTTGCCCACTGTTACAGAAAAGCCGGGACACTTTACCAAGGTTTGGGTGAACACACTTTTGGCCTTTTCTACCACCACTGCATTGGCCGATGAACCTGTACAGCCTTTAACATCCGTCACAGTAACAGAATAAGTTCCGGAGGTAACGGTGATGGTTTGTGTGCTTGCATTGTTTGACCAAAGATAAGAAGCAAAACTACCCGCATTCAAAGTGGTATTTGTGCCGGTGCAATAAGAAAGTGAACCAGTTATTACAGGAGACGGGAATGACTGTTTTGCCTCTCCTGCCGAAAAGTTAGATATTGTATAAGGTATTCCATTGTCGTCAGTAACTTCGTTATCTCCCGGATTGGTTGAAAAACTAACATTGGAAGTTCCCCCCAGCGATGCAAATCGTATATCAAATAGTTTTCCGTCAGCAATGGTAACGGGCAAGGTTTCAAAAATCCATGATTCCGCAAGGGTACCGGTGGTTGAATTATTTCCCTGAATTACTCCGGTAAAAGAGGGATTCCAGTTTAAGGTTCGCCCGAAAATTACCACAGCGGGGTCATAAAGAATTTTTATTGAAAAAGTGCCTACAGCGGTAAAGCTGGTAACATTCACCGGAACGGTTATGCTGTCGCCCACAAAACAAACGGCCTGGCTTCCAATCGACAGGGTAATTTGTGCCATTGATTTTTGAATAAAACCCACACAAATAAAACCCGCAATAATAACTCTGGAAATTATTTTCATAATTTGTTTGGCGAAATCTGCTATTATCTTATTACAGCAATTGTTTTCCTCTCAGTAATAACACTGCTGCCATTATCGAGCATTAAGAAACAATTGTAAATTCCTTCAGCTAAACCGGTAGAATTTATGGTTAATGAATGATTGCCTGCAACCTGGTTTTCAGATAATAACTTGCCCACCATTCTTCCGTTTATGTCATACAGGAAAAAAACAACTTTTCCTGGTTCCGGCAGAGTATAAAG
>JAHEZO010000130.1 GCA_023250995.1 Flavobacteriales bacterium
TACCTTATACCTTATACCTTATACCTTATACCTTATACCTTATACCTTATACCTTATACCTTATACCTTATACCTTATACCTTATACCTTATACCTTATACCTTATACCTTATACCTTATACCTTATTCCTTATTCCTTATTCCTTATTCCCTATTCCTTACTCCCTTCCAACTTTCTTTTCCTTATAAATTCAAAAAAATTTTGAACTTTTCCGGGTGCGAAGGTAAAAATAATGGGGGTATAAAGAAAAAAAAGATACTTTTTTTATAAACACCTCTTGATTTTTTGTTGATAAACAAAAAAAAGGTGATTATTTAGAAATAACGGTAAATTCAGTTCTGCGGTTTTTGGCCCGGTCATCGGGAGTTTCATTTCCGGCAATTGGATGAGCATCCCCAAATCCTTTGTAGCTAAGGCGGGGAGCCGGAATGGATTGTAAAAGAAGATAAGCATAAACTGATTTTGCCCGGTTTTCGGATAGTAGTTGGTTTGCATCTTTATTTCCCACGTTATCGGTATGGCCTCCGATTTCTATTTTTATTTTCAAGTTATTTTTAAGAAAGGAAGCCAATTTATTAAGTTCTGTTTTTGATTCCTCTTTAAGTTCAAATTTTCCTGTTTCAAAAAAAATGTTTTTCAAAACAACTTTACTTCCGATTTCCAGGGGCTGTAGAGGAACATCAAGAGCTATTCCCTTACTGCCAACCATAGAAGAATTAAAATCTTTTAGCGAAAAATTTTCGGAATAAAACAAATAACCATCTTTTGAAACATTTAAAGCGTAGTTCCTGTTTACCGGAAGGCAAACTAAAAAATCCCCGCTCTCGGGGTTTGAAAAAGATTGTACTACTGTAATTTTTGTTTCAAGATCGATTAATTCAAATTTTGCATTTAATTTCTTTTTTGAAATGGCATCATAAACAATTCCCTTGGCATAGGTAACTTTTAACGGGCGGGCTTCCTGGTTAAGTGAAAAGGAGTAAAGGTCAAGACCGCCCAAACCTTCTTTACGGTCGGAAACATAATAGGCCGTTTCACCGCTGGCAGAAACAAAAATGGTGTTTTCATCTGCAACTGTATTAATCGGGTAGCCAAGATTAACCGCATTTGCAAATTTTCCTTCTGAATTTTTCCTTCCAATAAACAAATCAGCACCGCCCATTCCAGGGTAGCCATCAGAGGTAAAATAAATAGTTTGATTATCGGGATGAATAAAAGGGGCTTCATCATTCCCTTCCGTATTAATATCAAGTGAAAGGGGATTTGCCCAGGATCCGTCCTCATTCATTGTGGTTTGCCAAATGTCTATTTTCCCTTTCCCTCCAGTTCTGTCACTCGCAAAATACAAGGTTTTTCCATCGGAAGAAACCGAAGCCATAGATTCCCATTTGCTCGAATTTACAGGGAAACCCATATTTTGAGGGGGTCCCCACCGGCTCCCGATTTTTTTTGAAAAATACAAGTCACACAATCCTTTTCCATCCGGCCGGTTACAGCCCGTAAAAAAAAGAATTAACCCGTCAGGGGAAACACACTGGGCCCCTTCCCTGAATTCGGTATTTACCGGTGAACCCAGAGGCATGGCCTGGTTCCAGAAATTATTTCCATTTTTTACGGTAATGAAAAAATCCTCGTCATCATTAAGTGCAGAACCACCTTTCGGAATTCTCCGGGTAAAAATCAAGGTTTGCTCGTCAGCGGTAAGGGTAGGAAAATACTCATGAAGTTCACTGTTAACCTTTGGGCCAAGGTTTTCGGGAATAAACTGAACCGGGTTCTTTATTGCAAGTGCCCCAAATTCGGCATTAATTAAAAGTTTTGTTGCTTTATCAAATAACTCCTTTTTCGTTTTTTCATTGCTGAGAAAAAAATTTAAGTGAATTGCAGCATCCGAATATTTTCCGGTTTTCAATTCGGCCTGAGCCAGTGAAAAATAAATATTTACATGATAGTTGGAATCAAGTTCAATAACTTTTTTATAATGAATTATTGAATTCTCAAAATCATTTTTATCAAAAAAAATGGCTCCCAATAATTCATGAGGTTCAATAAATTTTTCATCCAGCGAAATGGCTTTTTTTAAATTTTTTATCGCATCCTCATCCTGCTTGTATTCATAATTTTTCAATCCTTTTTCGAATGCGGAAATGGCTTTTTTGGATTTTGAAGAATACTCCACTTTGTGTTGGGCAAAAGTAAAAAGGACATCAAACTTTAAAAGAAGGGATAAAATTAACAATAGGATTTTGGCAATATTATTTAGCATTTTCAAACTTTAAATCAGGGAACATTCATGAACTTATGGGCCTGCAATGAAATTCTCCAGTGCGGATTTTCCTTTACGAAATCAATAATTGCAGGAAGTATTTCCTTCCTCCTGCTCCATTCAGGCTGCAAAAATAAATTTCTTCCTTTATGGTTTTTGTTTGAGCCTTGAAATAACTTCAGGCAAGCATCAGCAAACTTGAAATCATGTTTGTTGTAAATAATTATTTTTAACTCATCGGCATTTAAATAAAATTCGGGCAAAGCGGGTTTAAATTTTTTGGGAGAAAGGCAAATCCAATCCCACTCACCGGTTAACGGATAAGCACCAGAAGTTTCCAAAAATGTTTTTATTCCGTTTTTTTTTAGCTGTTGTGTAATTCCATCCAAATTATACATCAGAGGTTCACCACCCGTAATAACGGAATTGGCCGGGTTAAATTTCAATGCCTCTTCCACAATGCTCTCAATTGAAACTACAGTATGTTTCTTAACATCCCAACTTTCTTTTACATCGCACCAATGGCAACCGACATCACAACCGGCAAGGCGAATGAAATAAGCAGGCATCCCACTATTTGCACCTTCCCCCTGAATGGTATAAAAGGATTCCATCAGGGGAATCTTATCAGAATTCATTTTTGAAGGTAGGGTTTATCATTAAGAAATGTAACGTAAAATTTATTTCAGAATCCCAATGGATTAATTTAACAAATGAACAAAATGATTTTATGAACAAAAAACTAATCGGTGGCGGAACCTCCCTTTGAAGCAGTGTAAATGCATTTTACAAAATTGAAATCAAATTTTGCGTTCAAACCCTCACCCCAATAATACAAATATCATCCACCTGTTCTAATTCACCCCGCCATTGCTGAAATGTAGAGATTAGAATTTCTTTTTGTTTTTCCATAGAGTGATTTTGCATTGATATCAAAATTTCCTGTAGCGGCTTGTATTTGAATTTTTTTCCTCTGGGGCCGCCAAACTGGTCGGCAAAGCCATCTGTAAAAAGATAAACAGTATCTCCTTTTTCGAGATTTAAAAAATGATTGGTGTACTCATCCGCCTTTCCATTGATGTTTGTACCAATGGGAAACTTATCTGCTTTAATTTCACAGCATACATTTTGAGAAGATTTTTTTATGAGCCATAATGGGTTAAAAGCACCGGCAAACTCCAGTTCAAGAGAATTTAAATCAAGGGAACATAAGCTTAAATCCATTCCATCGTTAACCCCGCTTCCTACCGATTGACGAAGAGTTTGATTAACACCCATATCAAGAAATTTTAATATTTCAGAGGGTTTTGAAATCTTTTTTTCGCTAACCGCCTGCGATAAATAATTAAACCCCACTACCGACATAAGTGCCCCCGGTACTCCATGGCCGGTACAATCAACGGCAGCAAACACAACCTTATTTTCTATTTTATCCACAAAATAAAAATCACCGCTTACTACATCTTTCGGAAGGTAAAGCACAAAACTATTTCCAAGGTATTGGCTTACGGTTTTACCCGGAGGAAGAATAGCCGTTTGAATTCTTTTAGCATAATTAATGCTATCGGTTATACTTTTATTTTTCTCAGCTAATAGTTCATTTTGTTTTTCTACCTCTTTTGTTTTCTCTTTTACTTTAAAATCCAGTGTGCTTATCAACTCATTTTTTGATTGCAGTGATGCAAGAACGGATTCTTTAATTTTAAGTGAAACCATTCCTGAAATAACACTGCAAATAATAAAAAATACCCCTTTAAAAATCATCAGGGGCATGTATACTCCATGCATTTCATCACCTGAAACATAAAAGAGAAGAAATATATATTGGGTGGCAGAAACCAAACCTGTAAAAACAGAGAGACGGAAATTTAGGTTTAATGCCGAAATGATAATAAACAGAATATAAAGAAAGACAGGGGGGCCGTTGAGCACATTATCCTTACTTAAAATTCCTGAATTTAAGGAATAACCGCAAATCAGATAAATAAGAACTGAAGGCATGCTGGCTTCAAGAAAAGCCAGAAAATATCCGGCCTTTACCGAAATCTGCCGGCCCTGTTCCTGTGCTTTTGAAAAATAAAAAAAGGACCATAGTTCGCCTGCAAAAATTACCCCCATAACAATTGGAATTAAATAAACATCCTTTATTGAAAGGTTTTTAACAACATCAAAATCAAAATATGACATGATGGAAAAAGAAGCCACCTGGCCCAGGGTGATTGCCCCAAAAAAGACAGATAGAATCCGTGATTTAAGAAGAGCATTTTTTCCGATAGCAAGATTAAACTCTTTATCGAAGGGGGTTGGGGAACTCATGAAAAAATTTAATTTTAATTCCAGGGATGCAAATATCATCAATCTTAATTAAATTGACTCACAATATAGTAATGATAATTTTAAATGATTTTTAGGGCTTCCTTTTATTTCAAAGCCTAATTATTTTTCATTCTGTTATCTTTACCCCCGATTAAAAATATTTCAACCTTTTTAACCACTGATATGAAAAAAAAATACATCATTTCCCTCGATCAGGGCACCACAAGTTCAAGGGCGGTTCTTTTTAATTCTTCTGCCGAAATTATTGGGATTGAACAAAAGGAATTTACCCAGATTTTTCCAAAACCCGGCTGGGTGGAGCATAATCCTATTGAAATATGGGAATCTCAAATGGGAGTATTGGAAAAGCTTCTAAAAGAAAAAAATATTTCAGCGGCAGATATTGCGGCTATAGGCATTACCAACCAGCGGGAAACAACCGTTGTTTGGAATAAGCATACAGGCCTCCCTGTGTACAATGCCATTGTATGGCAGGACCGAAGAACTGCACCCATTTGTGAAATCCTTAAAAAAAAGGGGTTGGAAAAATACGTGAAAGAAAACACCGGTCTTGTAATTGATGCCTATTTTTCGGGAACAAAAGTTAAATGGATATTAGATAATGTGAAGGGAGCCAGAAAAAATGCAGAAAACGGAAATTTGCTTTTTGGAACCATTGATACCTGGTTAATTTGGAAACTTACCGGAGGTAAAGTGCACGCCACTGATTATTCCAATGCCTCACGCACGATGTTATATAACATTAAAAATCTATGCTGGGATAAAAAAATGGTACAGGCACTTGATATTCCTGTTTCTATGCTTCCGGAGGTAAAAAACTCTTCGGGTAAGTTTGGAGATTATCCGGTTGGAGCAATAAATATTCCCATAGCCGGTGTGGCAGGCGATCAGCAGGCTGCCTTATTCGGACAAACCTGCTTTGAACCCGGCACTGCAAAAAACACCTATGGTACCGGTTGTTTTATGCTTATGAATACAGGAGGGAAACTCCAACAAAGTAATTCAGGCCTACTCACCACAATTGCCTGGGGGCTGAACGGGAAAATTACCTATGCTCTGGAGGGGAGCGTATTTATTGCAGGTGCAGCAATTCAATGGTTGAGGGATGGGCTAAAAATTATTGATTCGGCACCCGATTCAGAATATTTTGCAATGAAAGCAGGTGATTCTGAGGGGGTGTATGTAGTGCCCGCTTTTGCAGGACTTGGAGCACCCTATTGGGATATGTATGCTAGGGGTGCCATTTTTGGATTAACAAGAGACACCGGAAAATCTCAAATAATAAAAGCCACACTGGAATCTCTGGCATTTCAAACAAAAGATGTATTGGATGCCATGCAAAAAGATTCGGGTATTAAATTAAAGAAACTCCAGGTAGACGGGGGTGCCTGTGCCAACAATTTACTTATGCAGTTCCAGGCGGATATTCTTTCTGCCAATGTTGAAAGGCCCATGGTAATCGAATCAACAGCTCTTGGGGCTGCATACCTTGCAGGCCTTGCAGTGGGGATGTGGAATGAAAAAGAAATCTCCTTAAAAAGAAAAGTGGACAAAACTTTTGCACCCAAAATGAATGAGAATAAAAGAAATGAACTTTATTCGGGATGGCAGAAAGCGGTGAAAAGAACCATGGGGTGGATGGGGTGATGGAGGAGGGAGGATGGAGGATGGAAGATGGAAAATGGAAAATGGAAAAGGGTGAATAGGTAAAGGAAAGGGTAATGGTAGACGGTAGTGGTAGACGGTGGTAGTAGAAGGTAGTGGTAGATGGTAGTGGTAGGTCGAAGTTGTAAATGGTAAGGGTAGACGGTGGTAGTAGAAGGTAGTGGTAGACGGTAGTGGTAGCGGGTATGGTTGAAGAACTGGAAATGGGAACAGGAGGAAAAAGTTACCCTGGAACTTGGTTCCTGTATATTAAAACTAAAATGAAAGGCATTAATAATTTAAATTTATTACGAATTAACAATTCTTCTACTATACAAATAGTATTACTAAATGTATAGTGTACTATACAAAAAGTATTACTATTTATATAATATACCTATATTTGCTTTAAAAATGATTTAAATGATCTTTAAAAGAAAAATATATAAACATTTAAAAGAACATCTATTAAAAAGACAAATTACAGCCATAACCGGAATGCGGAGGACCGGAAAATCTACTTTAGTAAAAGAATTGCTTTCGGAAATTTCGGGACAAAATAAAATATACTTTGACCTTGAACAGGTCAGCAACCGCCATCTTTTTTCCGAAAATAATTATGAAAACATTGTACGGGCCCTTGTTCAAAGGGGTTTGAATTTTGAAAAAAATTTAACCATTGCCATTGACGAAATCCAACTTGTTCCAAATATTCCCAGCGTTTTAAAATATATTTACGACCATTATAAATGTAAATTCATAGTTTCAGGATCTAACTCTTATTATATTAAGAATCTGTTTTCCGAATCCTTATCCGGCAGGAAAAAAATTTTTGAATTATTTCCTTTGGACTTCGGGGAATTTTTGACTTTTAAAAATGTACCTTTTGTAGAAAACGAATTTGGAAAAACTAAATTTTCAACCCATGAATATGAAAGAATTAAATCGTATTACGAAGAATTTATCGAATTCGGGGGATTTCCTGAAATTGCTCTGGAAGAAAATAATGAGAGTAAAACCGATTTGCTTTCAGATATTTTGAATTCCTACATTCTTATTGACATTAAATTCCTTTCGGACTTCAGAAACGAACAAAATATTTTTTCTTTAATCAAAATGCTTGGAAGCCGACTGGGTACACGATTAGATTACAGCAAACTTTCTCGGCTTACAGGAATTTCACGGGTAACTGTTCAGAATTACATTGATTTATTTGAAAAAACTTATCTCCTAACCCGAGTTCCGGTTTATTCTAAAAACACAGATAGAGAAATAGTAAAGGCACAAAAATTATATTTCAATGACACCGGATTAGCAACGGTTTTGGGAAAACCAAGCAGCGGAGCCCTTTTTGAAAATGCAGTTTTCAACCAATTAAAGCACAAGGGAAGAATTAAATATTACTCACTTAAAAACGGAAAGGAACTTGATTTTATTTTAGATGAAAAAATTGCTGTGGAGGTAAAGGAAACCCCGACAGAATTCGATTTGAAAATCGTTTCTGAAATGGCACTCAAAATTGGCATTAAAAAAACATACCTTGTTGGAAGAAATAGGGTAAAAGGATTTAGTAATTATTTGTGGGGAGGTGAAATTAATTAAAAACCATTTCTTCCCAATTTTCAAATCCCATCCTGATGTTTATTTTATCCTCGTTAAATAGAAACATACTTCTTGAAAAACTCTCTTCTGAATCTTTTGACCTGTTGGTTATCGGTGGCGGTATTACCGGTGCCGGTATTGCACTTGATGGCGCCTCCAGGGGAATAAAAACAGCACTAATAGAAAAACAGGACTTTGCCTCAGGAACGAGCAGCCGCTCAACAAAACTCATTCATGGAGGATTGCGCTATCTTAAAAATTTTGAATTCGGGCTGGTGCAGGAAGTAGGCCACGAAAGAGAAATTGCCTATAGAAATGCACCTCATTTGGTAATTCCCGAAAAAATGCTTCTTCCCCTGGTAAAAGGTGGAACTTATGGCGAAATGGCCACTTCATTCGGTTTGTTTGTTTATGATATGCTTGCAGGAGTAAAAATGGGTGAGTGGAGGAAAATGCTTTCAAAGGAAGAAACCTTAAAGGAAGAACCCCTCCTGCGAAGTGATATTTTGCAGGGGGGCGGACTTTATACAGAATACCGAACAGATGATGCAAGACTGACCCTGGAGGTTATAAAAACTGCTGCCAAATCAGGTGCTGTACCGTTAAACTATCTTGAGGCAAAAAACTTTATTTATGAAAATCAAAAAGTTTCAGGAGTTGAATGTGAAGATGTTTTTACAAAAAAAATTATCCGGATAAAGGCCAAACAGGTTGTAAATGCTGCCGGCCCCTGGGTAGATAAGGTTAGGGCTAACGACCATTCACTTTCCGGCAAGCGTTTGCATTTAACAAAAGGTGTGCATATTGTTGTTTCAAAAAAAAGGCTTCCGCTGAGGCACTCTGTTTATTTCGACACTGAAGATGGAAGGATGATTTTTGCCATCCCCCGGGGAAACATAAGTTATATCGGAACTACAGATACCGATTATTCCGGCAATATTGAAAATCCTTTAGTTACAAATGAGGATTGCAATTACCTGTTAAAAGCGGCAGCCAATATGTTTCCTTCGGTAAATTTAAGTCGTTCTGATATCCTTTCAAGCTGGTGCGGGCTAAGGCCTCTCATCCATGAAGAAGGCAAATCACCCTCTGAGCTTTCGAGAAAAGACGAAATATTTATTTCACAAAGCGGGTTGATTTCAATTGCAGGGGGTAAACTCACCGGTTACCGGAAAATGGCAGAAAAAATTGTTCAGCAGGTTGGCAGAAATCTCAACATTTTCGTTTCATGTAAAACATCTGCCATTAAAATCTGCGGAGGTGAATTTGATTTCCCCGGACAAGTGGTTAAATATATTGATGAAATTTCAGAAAAAATAAAAATGTTAAACCTGAATAAATATTTTGCAGGATATCTTGTGAGGACCTATGGGAAGCAAACGGATGTGATATTGGAAAAATTTTCAGAATTAGTTTCAGAAGGAAATTTAAAGAAAGACATAAATGATAATGAAATTTATCTCGCAAAGGCAGAGTTATGGTTTGGAGTAAATAACGAATCTGTTCAAAAGCTGCAGGACTTTTTTATCCGGAGGACAGGACGCCTGTTTTTTGAACCTGCTTCAGTACAAAAACTTTTATACCCAATAGCGAATGAAATGAAAAACTATTTTAACTGGGATGAAAAAAAGCTTTTGGGGGAAATAAAAGAAATGGAAATTTTATTAAAACAATCTGTTACATTTGAATAAAAATCAAAAATTATGACACCTTTTTTCGGAGAACTAATAGGTACCATGATACTCATCATCTTCGGATGCGGAGTGGTTGGAGGGGTATTATTAAATAAATCTAAAGCCCAAAATTCGGGTTGGATAGTAATAACTTTTGGCTGGGGTCTGGGAGTAGCCGTAGCTGTTTATTCGGTTGGAAAAATAAGTGGTGCACATCTGAACCCCGCAGTAACCCTGGCACTCGCTGCCACCGGAGATTTTCCATGGGCAGAGGTGCCCTCTTATATTTTGGCTCAGTTTGCAGGAGCAATTATCGGAGCAGTTATAGTTTATTTGCATTACCTGCCCCACTGGAAAGCAACGGATGATGCATGTTTGAAACTGGCTGTTTTTTCTAATTCCCCGGCTATTTCCAACGTATGGGCAAATTTTTCTTCTGAAATGATTGGTACATTTATTCTGGTACTCGCCATTATGGCAATTGGAGCAAATGAATTTACACAGGGCTTGAATCCTTTAATTATCGGATTACTTATTGTGGGCATCGGAATTTCACTGGGAGGCCCCACGGGTTATGCCATTAACCCCGCAAGGGATTTGGGCCCCCGCATAGCGCATTTCCTGTTGCCCATTCACAGGAAGGGAAATTCTGGCTGGAATTATTCCTGGATACCCGTTCTTGCTCCTGTAGTTGGCGGAATTTACGGGGCATTTTTTTATAAAGCGTTTTTTATAGGGCAATTTTCGGGAGGTTTTTATATCATGAGTTTACTTGTTTTTTCCATTTTCATACTGGCATTTATTAATAGAAATAAATCTTTTAATGGATAACTTTTTGTGAAAACAAACTATAAATTCTGCCATAAAATTTTTTAATTCTACTTCACAGCTTAGCCGCTAAGAATTCTTATTATAAATTTCCAAGATGAATATTTATTCTCAAAAACAATCCTGGAAAATATTTTTGATTATTTCGGCCATGCTCATTGTGGCTGCTTCCCTTTGGTATACCAACATACTGGTAAAAAAAATTGCCAATGATGAACGAACCAAAGTGAAATTATGGGCCGAAGCAATAAAGAAAAAAGCAGGCCTGGTAAAATACACCAATGAGCTTTTTCAAAAACTCAGTGTTGATGAAAGAAAAAAGGTTGAGCTTTGGG
>JAHEZO010000278.1 GCA_023250995.1 Flavobacteriales bacterium
AAATTATTTTTTCTGAAGTCTCCTCCCCGGGTGCTGCTTCGGGAAAATTGTTTTCTGTTTCTTTTTCATTCATGTTGCAAATTTTTTTTGAGGGATTTTGGGGTCGCAAATATACTGCCAATTTTCTATCCTGGACAAATTGTCACGATTTTCAAATCGTTTTGATTTTTTGAATTTTTTTAAAAATTAATTCTGCATTTTTTTATTATTTTTTTTGATTTATCCCCCTAATTTCTTGGATTTTCCTTCATTCCTGAATTAATATCGGAGGAGATTATAAAAATAATTAATGGTTTTAATTGTCGGATAAAAAAAATTTCTACATTTGCAGCCCTAAATTTTAGGAATGGAATGGCTTTTATTAAAATTTTATCAATGAAAATAAAAGCAATTTTTTATTTAAAATTAGGCAATACGAATTCAAAATCTTAATTTAAAAAATGCCAACCATCCAGCAATTAGTAAGAACAGGGCGTCTTCTTGCCACCGATAAAAGTAAGTCTCCGGCCTTATCCAGGAGCCCTCAAAAAAGAGGAGTATGCACAAAGGTTTACACAACCACTCCTAAAAAACCAAATTCGGCACTTAGGAAGGTTGCAAAAGTTCGGTTAACCAATGGCTATGAGGTAATTGCTTATATTGGAGGGGAAGGGCATAACTTGCAAGAGCACTCCATAGTTTTGGTAAGGGGCGGAAGGGTGAAAGATTTACCCGGTGTTCGTTATCACATTGTCAGGGGTGCACTTGATACCGCAGGGGTGGAGGGAAGAATGCAGCGAAGATCAAAATACGGAGCTAAACGACCCAAGGTAAAAGGCGGAGCGGCAGCAGCTCCGGCTGCAAAAGCAGCAGCTCCTAAAAAATAATTTATTCTGTTTGTAAAATAGTACCAATTCGTTTTTTTATATTATGAGGAAAACCAAGGCAAAAAAAAGAATCCTGTTACCCGATGCAAAGCATAGCGATACTCTGGTTACCCGGTTTATCAACAATATTATGCAACACGGAAAGAGAAATACAGCTTCAAATATTTTTTACGATGCTATTGACATTGTTGGCAACAAAACAAAAGAAAATGGTATTGATGTTTGGAAAAAGGCCATTAATAATATTTCTCCCCAGGTGGAGGTAAAAAGCCGCAGGGTTGGAGGGGCAACATTTCAGATTCCTCAGGAGGTTCGTCCCGGGAGAAAGGTTGCTCTCGCTTTTAAATGGTTGATTTCATACGCATCCGAAAGAAATGGCAAATCAATGAGTTCAAAACTTGCGGATGAAATTATGGCGGCAGCAAAAGAAGAAGGAGCCGCTTTTAAAAAGAAAGAAGATACTCATAAAATGGCCGAGGCCAATAAAGCTTTTGCACATTTTAGGTTTTAATTGAATTAAGAAAATTGGTTGGAAGTTTTTCCAATGGAACAAAAACAATAAAACCAGGAGAAAATTAAAAATTTCCAAACTTTTGTAATTATTCGTTTATCGTAAATAATTTATGGCAAGGCAGGATTTACATTTTACTAGAAATATAGGGATAGCTGCTCATATTGATGCAGGGAAGACAACCTGTACAGAACGGATTCTTTACTATACCGGTGTGAATTATAAAATCGGTGAAGTTCATGAAGGTGCCGCCACCATGGATTGGATGCCCCAGGAACAAGAAAGGGGAATCACCATAACTGCTGCTGCCACTACCTGCTTCTGGGATTATCGAAACAACAAATACAAAATTAATATCATTGATACACCCGGGCACGTGGATTTTACTGTTGAAGTGAATCGCTCACTTCGGGTGCTTGATGGCCTGGTATTTCTTTTTTCTGCCGTTGATGGGGTTGAACCTCAATCTGAAACTAACTGGCGTTTGGCCAATAACTATAATGTAACCCGAATTGGATTTGTCAATAAAATGGATAGGGCAGGTGCTGATTTCCTTAATGTGGTAAAACAGGTTAAGTCAATGCTGGGTGGAAATCCTATTCCATTGCAATTGCCCCTTGGTGCCGAAGAAAACTTCAGGGGCGTAATTGATTTGGTCAATTTTCGCGGGATTGAATGGAATGAATCTGACCTCGGCATGACCTACAAAGAAGTTCCAATTCCCGAAGATTTGATGGAGGAGGCAAAACATTGGAGATTACAGCTTCTTGAAAACATTGCCGAATTTGACGATAAGCTTTTGGAAAAATTCTTTGTTGATCCGAATTCAATTACCGAAGATGAAATTCTGGCGGCCCTTCGTCAGGCCTGCATTGCCGGAAAAATGGTTCCAATGGTTTGTGGATCTGCTTTTAAAAATAAGGGAGTGCAAACAATGCTGGATTATGTAATGGCTTTAATGCCCAGTCCAATGGATAGGCCAAATATTGTAGGAACTAATCCTGATACCGAAGAAGAAGTTACGAGGAAACCGGATATTGATGAACCTTTTACAGCCCTTGCATTTAAAATTGCTACCGACCCTTTTGTGGGTCGACTGGCTTACTTCCGGGTTTATTCTGGCCATCTTGATTCCGGCTCCTATGTATTAAACACAAGAACCGGAAATAAGGAGAGGATTTCGCGCCTCTTCCAGATGCATGCAAACAAACAAAACCAAATTCCTTATATTGATGCGGGTGATATTGGAGCTGCTGTTGGTTTTAAAGATATTAAAACGGGAGATACACTTTGCGAAGAAAAACATCCGATTATCCTGGAGGCAATGAAATTTCCTGAACCTGTTATCGGTGTTGCCATCGAACCCAAAACTCAGGCCGATGTTGATAAACTTGGTACCGCCCTTCAAAAACTTGCCGAAGAAGATCCCACTTTCAGAGTTCACACCGACCACGATTCAGGTCAAACCATCATTTCCGGAATGGGTGAACTTCATCTCGAAATTATTGTGGACCGGATGAAAAGAGAATTTAAGGTTGAATGTAATCAGGGAGCACCTCAGGTGGCATACAAAGAAGCTATTAAAGGAAAAATTGAACATAGGGAAGTTTATAAAAAACAAACCGGAGGCCGTGGAAAATTTGCCGATATTGAGTTCACCATTGAACCGGCTGACGAAGGAGTTAAAGGCCTGCAATTTATTAATGAGGTGAAAGGTGGTAATGTGCCAAGGGAATTTGTTCCTTCTGTTGAAAAAGGATTCCTGCAGGCAATGGTCAATGGGGTTCTTGCCGGATACCCTATGGAAAATTTAAAGGTTACCCTTTTGGATGGCTCTTATCATACCGTTGACTCTGATTCAATGTCTTTTGAGCTATGTGCAAAAGTTGCTTACAGAGAGGCCCTTCCTAAAGCAACTCCTGTTTTGCTTGAGCCAATTATGAAACAGGAAGTAGTTACGCCAGATATATACATGGGAGATGTGGTGGGTGACCTGAATCGCAGAAGGGGCCAGGTGGAAGGGATGGATTCCAGGGCTGGAGCACAGGTGATAAAAGCCAAGGTCCCACTGTCAGAAATGTTCGGTTATGTAACAACACTTCGAACCCTTACATCAGGCAGGGCGACTTCTACAATGGAATTTTCGCATTATACTGAATGCCCGAAAAATATTGCCGAGGATGTTATTGCTAAGGTAAAAGGAAAAGTTTCTGTTTAAAATAGTATTAATTTTATTATATAAATTTTCGTTCTTTAAATTTTATCAAATGGCTCAGAGGATAAGAATAAAATTAAAATCATACGATCATAATCTCGTTGATAAATCAGCAGAAAAAATTGTTAAAACGGTTAAATCAACAGGTGCTGTGGTTAACGGACCAATTCCTCTTCCTACAAGGAAGAAGATTTTCACCGTTCTCCGTTCCCCTCACGTAAATAAAAAAGCCCGGGAACAATTTCAGCTTTGTGCCTATAAAAGGTTAATG
>JAHEZO010000279.1 GCA_023250995.1 Flavobacteriales bacterium
AAGGCAAAGTTATTTTATGGATTGGCAATCATAAAAAGGGCAGAACCCTTTATAAAGTTGGGTTAAATTAGCGGGTTCCAATTGCTTTTTCTTTCATTTCTGTAAATAATTTTTTTTTTTCAAAGGCACATTCAACAAAAAATAAATAATCACCCCAACGGTCATTATTCCTGTTATGTAAAATGCCATGTTCCCTCCATAGCGGTACCAAATAAATCCGGTAAGCGAGCTTGCAACCAAAGCGCAGATACTCTGAAAACCAGAGTAAAATCCAATGGCTGTAGCCGTATCTTTTTTTTCTGAGATATTGCTTATCCATGCTTTTGAAATGCCATCAGTGAAGGCTGCATAAATACCGTAAATAAAAAACAGAACGAAACAAACATAAGAGTTTGTATTAATTGCCATCCCAAAATATACCAATGAGAACAAGGCTAGTCCCACGATAAAAATAAATTTCAATCCTATCTTATCCGCAATTATTCCTGTTGGAAAAGCAAAAATTGCAAAAACAAGATTGTAAAAAACATAAGCCGAAATAACAAGGGTGTCGTTAAGTCCTGCTTCTTTTGCTTTAAGTAAAAGGAATACATCGGAGCTGTTAAATAACGCGAAAACCAAAAGGCCAATTACCAATTTACGGTATGCTACAGGACTTTCCTTCCAATAATAAAAAAACGAAAATGGTGAATACGAATTTATTTTTGAGTGAGAAGCTTTATTTCTTTCTTTTAAAATCAATGATGCAAATACTGCGAGCATTCCGGGTATTAAAGCAAAATAGAATAATGTGGTATAATCCTGCGGAAAAAAATACAAATAAATTAATGCACCCACCGGCCCGATTACTGCTCCCAGTGTATCCATAGAACGATGAAAACCAAAAATTCTTCCTTTGGTTTCGGGAGTTGCTTCATCCGAAAGCAATGCATCGCGGGCTCCTGTCCGGATTCCTTTTCCCAGGCGATCGGTGGTTCGTGAAAAAAAAATCCAGAGAGGATTTATCCAAACTGCCATCATTGGTTTAGAGAGAGCGCTAAGGGCATAACCTATTTGCACAAATGGAACTCTTTTGCCGCTGCTATCGGATAATTTTCCAAAGTACCCCTTACTCAAACCTGCGGTGGCCTCTGCAATTCCTTCAAGAACGCCAATAAGTAAAACTGAAAAACCAATTGTTTTCAGGTACACGGGCATTACCGGATAGAGCATTTCACTGGCAGCATCTGTAAACAGGCTCACCAGTGAAAGTACCCAGATTGTTTTGGTAATATGTTTCAACGGGGTAATTAATAACTGAAGTTACGCAAAAACATTAATTTCCAAAATACAAATATCAAAATACAAAGAATATTCAATATCAAAATTTCAATTATCAAACCGTCTGCTAACTTGATTTTTCGATTATTGTCGAATAAATCTTCTTTAGCGGTTTAGAATTTTCTTTATTGGTCATTGGAATTTTTTTGCAATTTGATTATTGTTATTTGTTATTTGAAATAGAGCTGTGCGTAACATCAGTTCTTGAGTAAAAACTGAATTTATTTTGCTCTGTCAATCAATTGTTGCAAAATCTCCTGAGCTGCTTTGGGAATAACAGTACCGGGCCCGAAAATTTTAGATACACCGGATTTAATCAATGTATCAAAATCCTGTGGTGGAATCACTCCTCCCACAATTACTAAAATATCTTTTCTATCCATTTTTTTTAATTCCGAAATGACTTCAGGAACCAGGGTAGCATGTCCTCCCGCCAGCGAAGAAATCCCAAGGATGTGAACATCATTTTCAATCGCCTGTTTTGCCACTTCACGCGGAGTTTGAAAAAGTGGTCCGATATCCACATCAAAACCCATGTCGGCAAAGGAGGTGGCAATTACTTTGGCTCCGCGGTCGTGCCCATCCTGCCCCATCTTAGCCACCAGAATCCTGGGCCTGCGCCCATCAAGTTTTGCAAATTGATCAGATAATTTTTTTGCTTTGATAAATTCTTTGTCTTTCATGGCTATAGAGGAATAAACACCCGATACTGCTTTAATTTCGGCTTTATATCTTCCGAAAACTTTTTCGAGGGCAAAAGATATTTCCCCAAGTGTAGCGCGATCAAGTGCTGCTTGTATTGACAAAGCTAACAAATTTCCATGGCCTGTGCCGGCACATTCAGTAAGGGCATTTAATGATTTAGTTACATCATTAATATTTCTTTTTGATTTTAATTCAGCCAGTTTTTTTACCTGAGAATTTCTCACCTTTGTATTATCCACCTTGAGAATTTCAATGTTGGTTTTTTCATCCGAAACATATTTATTCACCCCAACAATAACATCTTTCCCCGAATCAATTTTTGCCTGCCTGATTGCAGCGGCTTCCTCAATTTTCATTTTCGGGAAACCTGTTTCTATTGCTTTTGCCATGCCGCCCAGATCTTCAATTTCCTGAATAAGTTTCCATGCATTTGATGCTAAATTAAGGGTAAGTTTTTCAATATAGACTGAACCTCCCCATGGGTCAATAACCCTGCAAATTTCTGTTTCCTTTTGCAAATAAAGCTGGGTGTTGCGGGCAATTTCTGCCGAAAAATCTGTGGGAAGAGCAATTGCTTCATCGAGGGCGTTGGTATGAAGGGATTGAGTGCCGCCAAAAACCGCAGCCATGGCCTCGATGCAGGTGCGTGAGATATTATTAAAAGGTTGCTGGCCCGTAAGCGACCATCCCGAAGTTTGGCAATGAGTCCGCAGGGCCATTGATTTTGGGTCTTGCGGATTAAACTGCTTTACCAGTTTAGCCCAAATCATTCTTGCTGCCCTCATCTTTGCAATTTCGGTAAAATGGTTCATCCCGATTCCCCAGAAAAATGAAATGCGGGGAGCAAAATCATCAATTTTCAAACCTGCGTTTATGCCGGTTCTAAGATATTCAAGTCCATCGGCAAGTGTGTAGGCCAGCTCGAGATCGGCCGTTGCACCTGCTTCGTGCATGTGATAGCCCGAAACGCTGATTGAATTATATCTGGGCATTTTTTGAGAAGTATACTTAAAAATATCAGCCACAATTTTCATTGATGGTCCCGGTGGATAAATATAGGTGTTTCGAACCATGAACTCTTTCAGAATGTCATTTTGGATGGTCCCCGAAAGCTGTTCGGGATTAACACCATTTTCAATAGCAGCGGCAATGTAAAAAGCAAGAACGGGCAGAACCGCTCCGTTCATTGTCATTGAAACAGACATTTTATCCAATGGGATCCCTTCAAAAAGCAATTTCATATCCTCTATCGAATCAATGGCCACTCCGGCCATGCCTACATCACCAGATACTCTGGGGTGATCGGAATCATAGCCGCGATGGGTGGCCAAATCAAAGGCAATTGAAAGGCCCATCTGACCCGCGGCAAGGTTTTTCCGGTAGAATTTATTAGATTCTTCAGCAGTGCTGAACCCGGCATATTGCCTGATGGTCCAGGGGCGAATGGCGTACATTCCGGCATAAGGTCCTCTAAGGAAATGGGGGATTCCGGCTGCAAAATGAAGGATTTCCAAATCTTGTGGTTTATTTTTCAAAACAAAAAGGAATAACAAATAACAAATAATAAAAAATGATAAATGGTTTTATGCGAATTAAATACAATCAGGAGTTGTTTTTATTACCTGTTCAATAATTTTTTCGGTTAGAGTCTCAATGTAAAACGAACCAATTGAAACATCAGCCAATGGATAAAAACCGGTTTCCTCTTTGGCAATTAACTGAATGTTTAAGTTTACTTTTCCCGAAAAATCATCGTTATCACTAAGGGCAATGCTATCGGATCCTCCAATGGCGGCCGACATCACTCTAGAAGAATTGGAAATAAACTTTTT
>JAHEZO010000131.1 GCA_023250995.1 Flavobacteriales bacterium
TATTATCAGGATGGTTAATGAAGAAAACAAAGCAAAAACTATTAAAGGAATAAATAATTATTTCGGAGAAAGCAGAATGTCTTTATCAATTTCGGCCTGAAAGGAACTTTTATCCAGTATTTTAATGTTTTCGGAAACCGCTTTAAACCCTGCAGCATCTATCATCACATTATATTCTCCAGGTGGAAGAATTATAACATATCTCATGGTATTAAAATTTGGAAGATAATCTCCATAAATCTCTCCTGTTTTATTATCGGTAACGCTTATAGAAATATCCGTAATTTTTTTTGAAGGGTCAGAATTTTTTATCAACCCTTTAATAATGGAATATCTCGATTCAACGTCCAACAGGGTAACGCGGTAAATATCATAATCACCAATTCCACCCGGACGGATGGCAGCCATATAGCCATTCCTCCCAGATTCAGAAACACGAAAATTCATATCGTCATTTACGGTATTTAAAGGAAAACCAATATTCCTTACGTTTTCAAAACTTTTTGTTGCCGGGTTAAAGGAGGCGGAGAAAATATCATAACCCCCCATACTTGTATGTCCTTTTGAACTAAAATATAAAGTCATTCCATCAGGAGAAATATTGGGGAAGTCCTCATCCCATTCGGTATTAACGGAGGTACCCAGGTTTTGTGCCGGCCCCCAACCGCCTATGGGAAGTTTTCTTGAAATGTAGATGTCTGTCCCACCAAATCCCCCTGTTCTGTCACTTGCAAAATAAATGGCGTTGCCATCCCTTGAAATAGATGCAGCTATTTCATGATCTCTTGAATTGATGGCACTTTCAAGAATTACAGGGGTTCCAAATTCATTTTCATTTATTTCGTTTGAAAGGAAAATGTTTCCGTTGGAAATTTTATTTTCATAATAAAGAAGCATGATATCGCCTTTAGCAGATAATCCAATTACTTCTTCATTTCCATCAGTTGTATTAATATTTTTTTGCACCTGTGATGACTTTTGAAATTCACCGTTAACCACTTTGGAAATGTAAACATTTGAACCAAAAGAACCATTAGAAAGTTTTTCACTCCCATCATCCCTGCGGGAATTATAAACTATAAAAGATTCATCCGTGGGAACAAAGGGATAATAATCGGGATAAACCGTATTGATATTTGGCCCTAAATTTTCGAATTTTACATTCTGCGGAAATTTCATCAGCTCCTTGGCGTTAAGACAATATTCTATTTGTTTGTTAACTTCCTGCTCTGTAGCTGCAGTGCCACCCCCGGCTTCATTGTACTTGCCAAACATGCGAATGGCTTCATCAAATTTGTTTGCATAATGGTACCCCCGCCCCAACAGATAATAAGTGTTGTTGTCAAATTTTCCGGCTGCCAAAACCTTTTGAAGGTGCGGGATAGATTTACTTTTATCAATGTTTGAATTCAGATAACAAACCGCTGCCCTGTAGTTATAAGTGGAATTGGCTGAATCCTCTTCAAGAAGTAAAAGATATTCCTCCAGGGCAACTTCAAAATTTCCCTGGGTTAATGATTCGTTTGCAACTTTTGGGTCCCCGTGTTGCGAAAATATTGGGACAGAAAAAAACAATGAAACAGAAAAAACAAAACTGATGCGGGATGAAATCATTTTAAGGGATTTTGAAAATTAAGGGCAAATTTAGAAAAATACATTTCACAAGGTAATTTAATTGCTGGTTCCGGAAAATTTTTCCCGAGGCCACAAGGGGTTGATCGAAAAGTTTTTTGTAAAAGAATAATTATATACATTCGTAAAAACGTTTAATCTTTTTCAATTTTTCTCAATGAATTCAATGCTGCAAAAATATAACGTACCAGGACCAAGATACACCAGCTACCCAACCGTTCCTTACTGGGACAAGGTGCCACCTTCAAAAATTGCCTGGCAGGAAAAAGTAAAATCAGTTTTTGACGAAACAAATGAAAAAGACGGAATCAGTTTATATATACACCTTCCTTTTTGCGAATCGTTATGCACTTATTGCGGTTGTAATACCCGGATAACCGTAAATCACGCGGTGGAATCAATTTATATCGATGCCTTGCTTAAAGAATGGAAAATTTACTTAAGTATTTTTAAGGACAAGCCCGTTTTAAAAGAAATTCATCTTGGTGGAGGAACACCCACATTTTTTTCCCCATTAAATCTTCAAAAATTAATTCAGGGGATTTTTGCCACCTCTGAAATTGGGGACGGTGCTGAATTTGGTTTCGAAGCTCATCCCAACAGCACTTCCGAAAAACACCTTAAAATTCTTTTTGACCTCGGTTTCAGGCGGCTTAGTCTTGGAGTTCAGGATTTTGACCCCAAAGTTCAGGAAATTGTGAACCGGATTCAAACTTTTGAAGTTGTAAAATCAGTAACCGAACAGGCAAGGAAAACAGGTTTTACTTCTGTAAATTATGATTTGATTTATGGTCTGCCTTTTCAAAAGAAAAAAAGCATTGTGGATACTATTGAAAAGGTTAATCAATTAAAACCCGACCGAATCGCTTTTTACAGTTATGCCCATATACCCTGGGTAAAGCCCGGGCAAAGAAAATTTACAGAAGCCGATCTTCCGGTTGATTTGGAAAAAAGGGAGTTGTATGAAACAGGAAAAAAATTACTTGCCGGAAATGGTTATTTTGAAATCGGGATGGACCACTTTTCTTTGCCCCAGGATTCGCTTTTTTTGGCAGAACAAAACAAAACCCTGCACCGGAATTTCATGGGTTATACTCCCACTTATACAAAGCTTTTGGTTGGTTTGGGGGTTTCTTCGATTAGTGACTGCTGGAGCGGTTTTGTTCAAAATGCAAAAGTGGTGGAAGAATATTACAAAGGATTAGAAAAAAATGAACTTCCATTTTTTAAGGGGCATTTATTAGATCCGGAGGATTTGATTCTCCGGAAGCATATATTAAACCTTATGTGCCGATTTGAAACCTCATGGGAAGAATCTGAAATGCAAACTGAATTTTTAAGTAAAACACTTGAAAAGCTGGTGGAATTTGAAAAGGATGGCCTCGTGAAAATATCTCCTTTTCATTTAAAAATTCTCGAAAATGCAAAACCATTTGTAAGGAATATTTGTATGGCCTTTGATGCCCGCCTCTGGCGAAATCAGCCCCAAACCCAGATTTTCAGCTCCACGATTTAGTTTGCTCCACTTTTCAAATTGACCCAACAAATTTCCTCCTGCAAAAAATTGGGAAGTTATTCTTGCATGTAATTTTATCCGAATTTTTAGGAAGAGCGATGGAATTTATTTTAAAAAAAAATGATTAAGATCATAATAATGTTTATCCAAATTCAATGGACAATTATGATTTGAATCATTAAATTCGCCTTCTGGAAAAATGATTTTTTTTGAACCACTTTAACAAAAATAAAAACCTTTGGATAATTGGCGGGGTGTTTACCCTGGCCGTTTTCCTTTTCGATTTATTTTCACCTCTTGGGATTGCCGGTGGCATTCCTTATGTTGCCCTGGTTCTGCTCACACTTTGGTCGCAGGGGAAAAATCCAACATTTCTTGCGGCACTGACCGGAACGTTACTCACCATTATAGGCTACCTTTTTTCGCCAACAAGCGCGGTTCCAATAAACATTGTATTTACCAACAGGATTCTTGCCATCCTTGGGATTTGGGCTGCGGTAGGAGTTATTTTAAAATTTAAACAATCCAATTCAGAAATGGTTCGTCACAAAAAGGGACTAGATGCTTTATTCTTCTTTGCAACGGAAGGAATCCTGGTTGTGAATGAGCGGGGTGAAATTGTAATGATTAATCCAAAAGCCGGGGAATTATTTGGTTATGATAAGGGGGAATTAATTGGGAAAAGCATTGAAATCCTTGTCCCCTCTTCTTTAAGAGAAAAACATGTTCATCATCGGAAAAGTTACCATCAGAATCCACATCCCAGGGCCATGGGGGGCGCAAACACTGAACTTTTCGGGAAAAGAAAAAACGGAACAGATTTTCCGGTGGAAATAAGCCTTACACATTATAAAACCGAAGAAGGAATGTTTGTTGTAGCTTTCATAATTGATATTTCATTGAAAAAAAAGCAGGAAGATTTAATAAAAAAATCACTCCAGGAACTTAAGGTGTACTCAGATGAGCTAAAAGCATCCAATGCCGAGCTTGAAAATTTCGCTTACATTTCCTCCCATGATTTACAGGAACCTCTGCGGAAAATCCAATCCTTTGGGGATAGGATAAAAACCCTTGAAAAAGGAAAACTTTCTGCCCAATCAAATGATTACCTTGAAAGAATGCTCAATGCTGCTTACAGGATGCAAATTCTTATCAATGAGCTTCTGGCCTTTTCCCGCTTAACCACCAAAGCCAAACAATTTGAAGAGGTGGATTTAAACATACTTGCTTCCGAAGTCCTCTCCGATTTGGAAGTTTCCATTGAAAAATCAAAAGCTCAAATAAATATTGCAACCTTGCCCATAATTGATGCCGAACCAATACAAATGCGCCAGCTTTTTCAAAATCTAATTTTGAATGCCATTAAATTCAGGAAAGAAAATTCTATACCCGAAATAAAAATTTATTGCAAAAGAAACGAAACCCCCGTGGAAGAAAAATCGGATTTTATAGAATTGTTTTTTGAGGATAACGGGATTGGCTTTGACGAAAAATACAACGACCGAATTTTTAATATTTTTCAACGACTTGAGGGACAAAAATATGAAGGAACAGGAATTGGCCTGGCTGTTTGCCGCAAAATTGCACAAAGGCACCGGGGAGATATTATTGCCAAATCTGTGATAGGGAAAGGCAGCACCTTTATTGTTACCCTTGCTTCAAAAAACATTATTAAAAACTTTAATTCAAATGAAAATCATGAAAAACAAAAATCTTAAGGCCATTGAAATTTTAATAGCTGATGACGATGCAGAAGACCGCATGCTCATACATGATGCCCTTCATGAAAGCCGGCTTAAAAACGGGCTTCAGTTTGTTGAAGATGGGGAGCAATTGCTCGATTATTTAAACAACCGTGGAAAATATTCCGATAAGGAGAAACATCCGCTTCCCGGAATTATTTTACTCGATTTAAACATGCCTAAAAAAGATGGCAGGGAAGCATTGAAAGAAATTAAACAAGATTCCAGACTCCGCACCATTCCCATTGTTGTACTCACCACTTCGAAAGCAGAAGAAGATATTCTTAAAACCTATAATCTCGGGGTAAGCTCATTTATTTCCAAACCAGTAACCTTTGCTGGGTTGGTGGAGGTAATGAAAACTTTAAATAAATATTGGTTTGAAGTGGTTGAATTACCATAAAAAAGAATTCTGAATGAAAGATACCATTAGAGTTTTAATGATTGATGATGACGAGGAGGATTTTGTACTTGCCCGGGATATAATTATGGATATTCCAAACCGCAAATACAAAATGGATTGGGTTTCGAATTACGGTGATGGGTTAAAAATGATCTTAAAAAATGACCATGACATTGTTTTTGTTGATTATCGTCTTGGCAGCCATAACGGACTTGACCTTATCAGGGAAGCCATTTCTCATGGTTGTGAATCTCCAATCGTATTATTAACCGGACAGAACGACCCGGAAATTGATGAAATGGCAATGAAAGCAGGGGCTTCCGACTATCTGGTAAAAGGAACCATTTCCTCCCGCCAGTTAGAATCAGCCATCCGGTATAGCATTGAACATTCAAAAAATTTAAAGGAAATCAGAGCATTGAATTCAAGTTTGGAAAAAAGAGTCCGGTCGAGGACGTTGGTTTTACAGGAAGCCCTGGAAGAACTTGAAAAAACCAAGGAAGAAATCCGCAGTGCACTCGAAAAAGAAAAACTGCTCAATGAATTAAAATCACGGTTTGTCACAATGGCTTCTCATGAATTCAGAACCCCTTTGAGCACAATCCTTTCGTCCGTTCAACTTATTTCGAAATACGATACAGATGCCACTGCAGAAAAGAGGTCAAAACACATTCAAAGAATTAAATCGGCCGTAAATAATCTTACAGAAATTTTAAATGATTTTCTTTCGCTTGGTAAATTAGAAGAGGGTGCCGTTTTAATAAATCCAACAGAATTTAACCTGGTTGAAATGATTGATGAACTTGTTCAGGAAATGAAATTAGTTTGTAAAGAAGGACAGAATATTACCCACCTACACTCGGGTCAGGAAAAAATAATTTATCTGGATAAAAAGTGCCTTCGGAACATTTTAATTAATTTAATTTCAAACGCCATCAAATTTTCTCCCGAAGGTAAAGACATAGAAATTTCAAGTTATATTAATCATACCCAGGTTGAAATAAATGTTAAAGATTACGGAATGGGGATTCCGGAGGAAGACAAAGAGCATTTGTTTGATCGTTTCTTCAGGGCAAGCAATGCCATAAATATTCAGGGAACCGGCCTTGGTTTGAATATTGTTTCAAAGTATGTGGAGCTCCTGAATGGAACCATTGGTTGCAAAAGTGAAATGAATGAAGGCACTTCTTTTAAAATTGAATTTCGCAAAAAAAATTTCTTAACCAATTCCCCAACTAACAAATCCCAAAAAAATGAAAACAATTCTGTTAATTGAAGATAACAACGAAATGCGGGAAAATACCGCTGAAATCCTTGAACTTGCCAACTACCGCGTCTTAACAGCAAAAAACGGTAAAATAGGAGTGGAAACCGCATTGAAAGAAAAACCGGATTTAATAATCTGTGACATCATGATGCCTACTCTTGATGGGTACGGAGTTCTTCATTCGTTAAGCAAAAACAGTGAGTCGGCAAGCATTCCATTTATTTTTCTGACCGCAAAATCCGAAAAATCGGATTTCAGGAAAGGAATGAACATGGGAGCGGATGATTATGTTACTAAACCTTTTGACGATACGGAATTATTAAATGCCATTGAAAGCAGACTTAAAAAAAGCGAAATTTTGAAATTGGAATATTCGAAAAATGCCGAGGGTCTGAATGAATTTATCGAAAGTGTAAGGAAATTTCCGGACCTTGAAAAATTATCTCAGGATAGAAAATTAAGAACTTATAAAAAAAAGGAGACCGTTTTTTCGGAAGGAAATTACCCGCTTGGTCTATATTTTATCAATAAAGGAAAAATAAAAACATTCAGAACAAACGATCTTGGTAAGGAATTTATTACCGGGCTTCATGGAGAAGGGGATTTCATCGGTTATCTTGCCCTATTGCAGGAAACAAGTTACCCCGAATCAGCAGTGGCCCTCGAAGAATCAGAAATATTTCTTATCCCCCGGGACGACTTTTTCTCTCTTATTTACAAAAACAGTGAAATCTCAAAAAAATTTATTCGAATTTTATCTGGCAACCTGTCAGAAAAGGAAGATCAGCTTATAAAACTGGCTTATAACTCAGTGAGAAAACGTGTGGCCGAGGCATTGGTTACCCTATCAAACACCTACCGCAAAGACCCTTCAAAAAATTTCAGCATAAACATTTCGAGGGAAGACCTTGGTGGAATTGCAGGTACCTCCACCGAATCGGCCATTCGGACACTCAGTGATTTTAAGGATGAAAAATTAGTTGAAATTAACGGAGGAAACATTACTTTGATAAATTTCGAGAAACTGGTAAAAATGAAAAACTAACCTCAAAATGAAATTAAAAAAGAGGCCCGAAATACCCCCATGTGAAACCTGTGCGGCAAGGTACAAATCAATTTTTTGTAATTTAAGCATTGAAGAAATTGATAAACTTTCTCTTTCAAAAGGTTGCGCCTATTATAAAAAAGATCAGATAATTTTCAGGGCAGAAGCTTATCCGCACGGGTTGTTTTGCATCAACAGGGGAAAGGTAAAAATTTCTAAAATCGGAAATGAGGGGAAGGAACAAATTGTACGACTTGCCAGGGAAGGAGATATTCTTGGGTACAGGTCGCTGCTTAGCGGAGAGCAATACACCGCCTCTGCATTTGCTCTCGAAGAAACCGATATTTGCTACATTCCGAAAGAAACATTTTTTCAGATCCTTGAAAACAATGCCACCCTATCCATTCAGTTTATGAAACTTTTGGCCTTCGACCTGAAAGAGGCTGAAGAAAAAATAATTAACCTTGCCCAAAAACCTGTTAGGGAAAGGCTGGCTGAAGCACTGCTTTTCCTTAAAAACATTTACGGGCTCGAAGAGGACCAAAAAACACTTAAAGTTTCGATGAAGAGGGAAGATATTGCCAACATTGCCGGCACTTCTGTTGAATCAACCATTCGAACTCTTTCTGAATTTAATAAAGACGGTTTGATAAAAATTGAAGGGAAAAAAATAAAATTACTCGAATTAAAAGAGCTTCTACTTACTGCAAATACCCTGGATTGATTTTATTTAAAAGTTCAATACATAATGAAAACAATCCTTTTATCCTTAATTGTTTTTCTTCACATTAATTTTTTTGCCAATGCCCAAACTCCAATGGAT
Organism: Flavobacteriales bacterium; assembly: GCA_023250995.1. Classification (GTDB taxonomy): domain Bacteria; phylum Bacteroidota; class Bacteroidia; order Flavobacteriales_H; family JAHEZO01; genus JAHEZO01. Next base: position 8,429 of record JAHEZO010000131.1, read on the forward strand.
GAGAAGGAGTTTTTGCGAATGGTAGAATCAGAAAAACCTTTTTTAAAAGCAGGAATTAATTTCAATATTTTGGAAACAGATTTGGATTTTAATGTGATTTTTCAAAGATGCCACTGGACTGTGGATCCTGCAGTAAATTTTATACAGGGAGAAATTACTTCCTATTTTAAACCCATTGCACCAATGATTGATTCTATCCTTTTTAACCTCACTGACACATTATCCGTGGATTCGGTAATATATCATAACAATTCCATTTCATTTGTTCATTCCGGAAATATTTTATTGGTCCATCTGCCTGCAGGGGTTCCACAAAACACCCCTGATTCTGTCAGCATTTTTTACCAGGGAGTTCCGCCAAACAGCGGGTTTGGTTCCTTTATTCAAAGTTCCCATAATGGTTCTCCCATTATCTGGACGCTCTCAGAACCTTATGGTGCCAGCGACTGGTGGCCATGCAAAAACAGTTTAACCGATAAAATTGATTCTTTGGATGTAATTATTACAACCCCGTCAGAGTATAGGGCGGCCTCCAACGGCATCCTTGTTTCTGAAACTGAAGCCGCAGGCAAAAAAACTTTTTTCTGGAAACACAGGTACCCGATTGCACCTTATTTGGTTTGTTTTGCGGTTACAAATTATGCATTGTACAGCGATAAAGTTCCCTTTGCCGGAGATACCCTCCAAATTTTAAATTTAGTTTACCCTGAGGATTCGGCCAATGCTGCATCCCAAACCCCTCAACTAATTCCGGTAATGCAATTATACGATTCACTTTTCGGTATTTACCCTTTTCAAAACGAAAAATATGGTCATGCCCAATTTGGCTGGGGCGGTGGAATGGAACATCAAACCATGACTTTTGTATCAGGGTTTTCTTTTGAGTTGCTTGCCCACGAACTTGCCCACCACTGGTTTGGGGATAAAATTACCTGCGGGAGCTGGAGGGATATCTGGCTTAACGAAGGATTTGCAACTTACCTTTCGGGCCTTTGCTATGAACACCTTTTGCCTCAATGGTGGGAGCCCTTTAAAAAAGGGAAAATAACAAATATCGCCTCACAGCCCGATGGCTCTGTTTGGTGCAGCGATACCACGGATGTAAGCAGAATTTTTAACAGCCGGCTCACCTATTATAAAGGAGCCATGATTCTTCACCAGTTAAGATGGATAATCGGAGATTCGGCTTTTTTTGGGGCCCTGAAAAATTACCTTTCAGACGCAAATTGTTCGTATGGATTTGCCCAAACCCCCGACTTGATTTCTCATTTTGAAACATCTTCTTCCCAAAACCTTTCCTGGTACTTTAATGATTGGTACACCGGGGAAGGATATCCATCCTACCAGATTGACTGGTCACAAACAGGGAATATAGTGACCTTTAGTGTAAATCAGTCGCAATCAAATTCCTCCATACCTTTTTTTGAATTGCCATTACCGGTTAAGTTAAAAAATCAAAATGAGGATACTATTATCCGTTTAGAAAATACTTTCAATGGGCAATTATTTAATGTAACCATACCCTTTTTTGCTGATTCTTTAATTTTCGATCCCGATTTCTGGCTTATATCAAATAATAACATTATAACATCCGTAAACGAAACCGAGCACAGGGGTCAATGGAAAATATTCCCAAACCCATCGGGTGAAAAAATTCGAATTGAGTTTACCCGGCTAATTGAAAATTGCTCTGTAAAAATTTACGATATTACCGGAAGATGCGTGGAAGAAATTTCTTTTGAATGGGTGAAAAACATCTCCCTGAATATTGACCACCTCCCGGATGGAATTTATAGTATATCCCTTCTTTCGGGCAAAAATATCCTCCACAAAAAATTTATTAAAGCTTCGTAAAAACCTTTCCATTTTTTCAGTTTTTAAAATAATAAATTTTTGTAATTTTTGTTTTACATTTAATATTTATTATGTATTTTTGTTTTTACATTTAATATTTATTATGTAATTCTTATTTTACAAATATATGAAAACAACTCTGGAACAATTAGAAACAATTAGCAACCAGTTTGCCAGGAATTGCACCCTGGAAGAAATGAGGAATACCTCGAATGATATAAACTGGAACCAGCGTCTCATTGGATTAGTGGGTGCCAGGGGGGTAGGTAAAACCACATTGATGCTTCAGCGCATGAAAGA
>JAHEZO010000280.1:0-3007 GCA_023250995.1 Flavobacteriales bacterium
AACTCTGCAATGGCGGCCTCGAGCTTGTTTGATGATTTTTTTGTTTCTCCCCTGTTAAAAGCTTCCCAAGCCGCGGTAGAATTTACGGCCGGACCTTCCGATGTTGCTGTGGAACCCGATCCGGGGGAGGAAGTTGAATCTCCCTGTGCATAAGAAATCCCTGAGCAAAAAATAAAAATAGCAAGAAAAAGAAAGTTCTTCATACCCAAAATTTGTTCGCCAAAATCCTCTTGCAAAGATGTGGATATTTATTTAGATAATTGGCAAAAATAACTGTGATTTATTCCGTGGTTAATTCCTTAAAAATATCCTCCAGCCGCTGCTCTTCCTTTTGCATTGTTAATACAGATAATTTGTTTTCAACGGCAAACCGAAATATTTCAGGTCGTATGTCTTTCAAAGAATCTGCTTCAATTTTAAAGAGGGTTTCCTTTTGTTTGGACACAAACAATACCCCGTTAATTTTTAACAACGCCTCCGAAATCAGCGGAATGCTATCGTTGAATTCAACAATGATTTTTTGATTTTTTTCTTTAAAATTTCCAATTTCCGATGCTTTGCCATCTGCCACAATTTTTCCTTTGTTTATGATAATAATCCGGTCGCAAATTGCTTCGGCCTCCTGCATGATATGCGTTGACATAAGTACTGTTTTCCCTTCTCCTGCAATTTCTCCCCGTTCCCTCCCCAGGGTTTTTATCAATTGCCTTATTTCAATAATCTGATTCGGGTCGAGGCCAGAGGTGGGCTCATCAAGAATTAATACCCTTGGATTATGAATAATTGAATGGGCAAGTCCAACACGTTGCCTGTATCCCTTTGAAAGGGCTCCGATTTTTTTGTTCCGTTCCGGGGTTAATCCAACCATTTCAATCACTTCATTCGCTTTTTCTTTTTTATTATTAAGTTTATGAATACCGGCAATAAATTCAAGGTATTCCTTAACGTACATATCGGCATACAATGGATTGTTTTCGGGCAGGTATCCAATGTTCCTGCGTACCTCCAGCGATTCCTCCTCCACGTCAAAGCCGCAAACGCTAACCTTTCCGCTGCTCTGTGGAAGATAACAGGAAATAATTTTCATCATAGTGGATTTTCCGGCCCCGTTTGGCCCAAGGAATCCAACTATTTCTCCCGGATTTATTTCGAACGATACATTATCAAGTGCTTTTTGCGACCCATAAAATTTTGTAATGTTCTTTACTGAAACCGACATGTGATTGAATATTTTTTTCAGGGAAGCGGAGATTTATCCCTTCCCGCAAAAGTATTAATTATAATTTTGACAAAAACCGGGTTAAAAAACAATTATGAAAGGACTTGTTACAAAATCCACCGGAAGCTGGTGCATGGTAAGGGGGGAGGAAGGTATAAATTACGAATGCCGGATGAAAGGAAAATTCCGCAATGATGGTATTAAAAGTACCAATCCGGTAGCCGTTGGGGACAAGGTTGAATTTCAGATGGAAAAGGATGGAAAAGGAATCATTGATTCAATTGAACCACGCAATAATTACATCATCCGCAAGGCAACCAATCTTTCAAAACAAACGCATATTATTGCGGTTAATATGGACCAGGCAATCCTGGTGGTTTCCCTCGTATTTCCTGAAACCCTCACTGGATTCATTGACCGATTCCTGGTTACTGCAGAGGCCTATTCCATTCCTCCATTAATTTTATTTAATAAAATTGATTTATATAACCCGGCCATTCTTGAAAAACTAAGGGATCTCGAGCGGGTTTACACTTCAATTGGCTATCCTTGTATTTCTGTTTCGGCCGAAAAAGAAATAAATCTTGAGGCAATTAAAAATGTTCTGAAGGGAAAAATTTCTCTCCTTGCCGGTAATTCGGGAGTAGGAAAAACAACACTTATAAATAAACTCGAACCGGGTTTTGATTTAAAAACCGGGATTGTTTCGCAGGCTCACCATATGGGGATACACACCACTACTTTTGCCGAAATGTTTGAACTTAATTTTGGAGGATTTGTTATTGATACCCCGGGATTAAAAAGTTTTGGCATTGTTGATTTTCAAAAGGAAGAATTGTTTCATTATTTTCCCGAAATGTTCGGGATTGTTGGCGATTGCAAATTCGGAAACTGCACCCACATTAACGAACCCGGATGCGCTGTGAAAAAGGCTCTTGAAAAAGGAGAGATTGCTCCCCACCGGTATGAAAATTACCTTAATATTTATAATGGAGATGAAATGGAGGTGAAGTATGAATAAAAAATTACTTTTTATTATGCTGTTCTCTATTTTATGCTTTGGAATAAAAGCGCAAATTACTTTTTACAAACAATATGGACAGGGGCAAGAGCAATCGGGCATAGGCTCTTCCTGTGTGCAACAAACAATGGATAACGGGTATATCATGGCAGGTTTTATTTATCCGTCTTCCTCCGATGCACAGGTTTATTTGGTTAAAACCAATGCTGACGGTGACACTTTATGGACAAAAATTATTGGTGGATCCGTTGGCTTTTACATGGGTACCTTTGTACAACAAACTGCCGATTCGGGTTATGTTATTACAGGCACTTACCAGGCCGGAGCAGTGTATATTATTAAAACAAATATTTCGGGAGATACCCTGTGGACGAAACATTATGGTGGTGCAAGTTCAGTAATAACAAGTGTACAGCAAACAACAGATGGCGGATATGCCGTAGTTTCAACAAACCAAAAAATGTCGGACGATATTTGGTTGCTGAAAACAGATATTAATGGTGATACTTTGTGGACCAAAAATTATGGTGGCAGCAATACAGATTATGGTAATTCTGTTCAGCAAACAACTGATGGCGGGTATATAATTGCAGGAGAAACATGGAGCAATACAGCCGGGTCTTCGGATGCATTATTAATTAAAACAAATTCTTCGGGAGACACCTTGTGGACAAAAAAATATGGAGGCACAGATGGCGAATCAGCAAAAGAAGTAAGACAAACAACTGATGGCGGATATGTGTTTTGCGGTGGAAGTTCGGGACAAA
>JAHEZO010000280.1:3017-3811 GCA_023250995.1 Flavobacteriales bacterium
AAAAACAGATTCTGCCGGAAATACTTTATGGCAGAAATACTTTGGGGGATTATCTGCGGATGAGGCCTTTTCTATAAAACAAACCCCGGATGGCGGTTATGTTATTGGAGGAAAAATTGAACACTTTAGTGTGTCACTTGGGGCTTATGCTGCAGACGCCTGTCTGTTAAAAATAAATTCATCAGGAATTCAGGAATGGAACAGAAATTTCGGGCCATTGCTCGGCAGCCCTTCTCCCAGTTACGGAAACTTTGTATCCCTTACTTCGGATGGCGGATTTATTCTTACCGGGGTTAATCAACTGGATTATTTAATTAAAACCGACAGCATGGGAAATATTTCAACTGCGGATATTTTTTCGAAAAATTCCATTGAAAACACATTTTCAACTTTAATTTGGCCCAACCCGTTTTCGTCAACAGCAATTTTGCTAACAGAAACACTGCTGAAAAATGCAAACCTAACCATCTACAATACTTCCGGAGGGATGGTAAAAAAAATAGAAAATATTTGGGGGCAACGAGTTGTTCTGAATAATGATTCTCTTCCACCCGGCCTGTATTTCATTCTTCTGAAGCAGGGCAAAAGCATAATTGCAACAAACAAAGTTGTAATCAAGGCCTTTTAAAAAATTTAATTATGGAACAGGTATTATATAATATTCTATTAATTATGGAACGCAGATAACGCAGATGATTATGATGAACACAGAAAAAATCATATTTAACCATAACAACCTGCCTATGCCGAAGCGGCTTCGCGCAGGCAGGTCAGCGTCATCAGCGTTCTGATTT
>JAHEZO010000132.1 GCA_023250995.1 Flavobacteriales bacterium
TCCGTTTTTTTATTGTCGTTAGAATCCTTTTACTTGTTTTCTCAGGAAATTCCCTCCTACCGGAATGCGGGTTTCGGACCTCCCCTGGATATCCCTCTTTATCTGGCCGGGAACTTTGCTGAAATAAGGCCAAACCATTTCCATGGGGGTATTGATATTAAAACCGAAAGCGTAGAGGGAAAAAATATTCATTCCATTGGGAAGGGATTCGTTTCGAGAATTAAAATTTCTACGAAAGGATACGGGAAAGCCCTCTATATAGAACATCCAAACGGATTTACCTCAGTATACGGCCACCTTCAACGGTACAGCGACAAAATTGAGGAGTTTGTTAAACAGCACCAATACAAAAAAGAATCTTTTGAGATTGAAATTACCCCTTCCGATCAGGACCTGGTGATTGACAGCGGTGAGGTAGTAGCTTTTTCGGGCAATACAGGAGGTTCAAGCGGACCTCATTTGCATTTTGAAATAAGGGAAACAAAATCTGAATTGGGTGTAAATCCCCTGCTTTTCGGCTTTGATATTAAAGACAACATTTCACCAACACCGAAGGTTCTTGCAATTTATCCAATTTCAGAGTCGAGTTCGGTTAACGGAAAAAAAAGCAGGGTTTTACTGGGTGTTTTTAAATCTAACGGAACTTATAGGATAAATTCCAAATCCCAATTAAATGTTAAAGGCCCAATTGGTTTCGGCATTGAAGTAATTGATAATATGAACGGCACAGGGAATGTTTGTGGCATTTTTTCCATCGAACTTCTGGTGGATGACACCACTTATTTTTACTCTGATGTTGAAAAAGTTTCTTATGACGGTACCAGATATATCAATAGCCATATAGATTATGAATTATGTAAAACAAAGGGAAGGAACATTCAAAAAAGTTTTTTGCAACCAAATAATAAATTGGGAATATACCGTAAATTACTAAATAATGGAATTGTGGTTTTTAACGACAGCCTGGCCCATTTGGTAAAATACATCATTAGGGACAGCTACGGTAACTCCTCTACGCTTGAATTTTCAGTAAAATCTCATTCTAAAAGAGATTTCATTCCGGTTGAATCATTGCCAGAAGATTCTCTTCTTTCCAATCTGGATTCCCTTCAGTGCGAGGAAGATTCCTCCCTTCAGGCAAATCTGCCTAAAGACACCGTTTTCCTTGAACCCGATACATTTGGAACCAGCCAGGATTCAGTCCCACCGAAATTTACCCTTTTTAAATACAATGAATATAATTCGTATTCAAACAAAGATGTTGTTTTAAGCTTCCCTAAAAATATTCTTTATGACAACCTGTTGTTTGAATATTCAATAGGAACCCGGATAAAAGGTTCGGTTTCACCCGTTCATCGAATTCACAATACAAATGTTCCTGTTCACTCTTATTACACAATTTCAATAAAAGCAGATTCAGTAAAAAAGGAATATTGGCCCAAAGCATTTATTGCATCTTTAAACGGAGCTCATCCGATTTGTGAAGGTGGAAATTTTCAGGATAACTATGTAACCACACGGACAAGAAGCTTTGGATCTTATACGGTAATGATTGATACCATTCCCCCAGGTATTTTTCCTCTCTCGGTTTCCGGCTCAAGAGATAAGATGAGCTTTAGAATTGGTGATAACCTATCGGGAATTAAATCTTACAGGGGTACGATGGATGACAAATGGATTTTAATGGAGTATGATTACCGGAGCGGTTTGTTGTTTTATATCTTTGATGATTCAAGATTGGAAAAGGGAAAACATTTATTTCAATTAACGGTTACGGATGACCGGGGGAATTCATGTTCTTATAAAACCAATATTATCAGGTAAATTTTGCCCACCTTTTTTATGCAAAAAATTTTTACTCCCATTCAATTAATTTTTGTAGCCGTCTGGACTGCCTTTTCTGCTATTACGACCTTTATTCTGATTATTTTCACGATGAGGCAGGATATGGCTTCGCTTGTAGGTAGAAAAATCTGGTCACCCGTAATATTATTTATTTGCCGGGTGAAACTTGTAGTAGAAGGGGCAAAAAATATTAATCTGAATAAAAATTATATATTTGTTTCAAACCATGAATCACATCTTGACATTCCTGCTATTTTTTATTCAGTGCCTCTGAACCTTTTTTTTATTGCAAAAAAAGAATTAAAAAAAGTGCCCTTTATGGGTTGGGCAATGCAAGCTGGGGGAATGATTTTTATTGACCGTAAAAACAAAGAGCAGGCCAAAAAGGATATGCTAAAGGCGGGTGAATTAATTAAAAACGGAAAAAGCATTATTTCGTTTCCTGAGGGAACCCGAACTCTGACAGGCGAGGTTGGTTTATTCAGAAGGGGCTCTTTTCTTTTATCCATAAGCACGGGAATTGAAATTGTTCCTGTTACTATCTCAGGAGCAAGGGAGTTGCTTCCGTCCGGATCCTTTTTTTTGAAAGGAGGGAAAGTAAATATTCATATTCATCCCCCGGTTTCACCTGATAAGTATTCTGCTACCACGATAGAAAACTTTGCTGAAGACGTTCGCAATATTGTTTTATCAAAAAAATAGAATAAAATAAACCTACTATATGAAAAACCATCAACAGATTATGAAATATTCAGCCTTGGCAGTTAGCTTTACTTTACTTGCTACAGCGTATTGTTTTTCGCAATCCGGAACCTTTGAAAAAACACTGGGGGAAATGAAATATTACAACCGCGGGAACCAGGTAATTCATACTTCCGATGGAGGTTATGCCATTATTGGCCGCACGGTGCGTTTTGATGAAAAAAGCGGAGTGGATGCTTACCTTGTAAAAACAAATGCACTGGGAGAAATTCAGTGGACAAAAACGTATGGAGGGAGAGGAAGTGAGGAGGGGTATTCAATCGTTCAAACCAAAGATGGGGGGTTTACTTTTGCCGGCTATACAAATACGGTAGATAATAATACCTTGGATGTTTATGTTGTTCATACCGGTTCAAGAGGTGAATTGCTTTGGTCAAAAAATTATGGCGGAACCGGGATTGAAAGGGGATACAGCATTAGCCTGACCCGCGATGGAGGATATATTGTTAGCGGTGAAACATACAGTTATGAATGCGGAGGAGTAAATGCATATGTGATAAAATTAAATGAAAAAGGGGATACTCTTTGGTCGGATCATTTTGGAGGAAGAGGAATTGAGGAAGGACGTTCTGTTTTTGAGACCTCGGATGGAAATTTTATTGTAACAGGAGCCACCAACAGTTTTGATGGGGGTGATTACGACATTTACCTTATCAAGCTAAACAAAGACGGTAAATTGCTCTGGACACAAACATTCGGAGGAACCGGAAATGAACAGGGAATGGCCATCATTGAAACGGAAGATTCATCGTATGCCATTGTGGGTTATACCGAAAGTTACGGCTCAGGAAGTTCGGATGTTTATTTTGTGCTTACCGATAACAATGGAAACCTTAAATGGGCAAAAACTTTTGGAGGAGGTTATGATGATTCTGGGGCATCAATTCAGGAAACCGCTGGCGGTGGATTCATTATTGCCGGAAATTCCAACAGTTTCGACAACAGCATGGGTGTGGAAATTTTTCTTGTTCGTACGGATGCATTGGGTGAAGCCATGTGGACAAAAACCTACGGACAAAAAAGCGATGAGTACGGAAACTCCGTTTGCCAATCGCGTGATGGTGGTTTTGTAGTTACAGGCAACAGTGTAATTAACCACTCCAATGGGAAAAATGAAACGGAAAAACTCAAACAGATTTATTTCATGAAAACCGATCCCAAAGGAAATGTTGAGGCGGTTAGAGAGTAATGGTACCCCTGACTTGAAATTAATTAACTGAGGTCAGGCAAATTATATTTAATAAGTCCCAAGCCCCAAATTTCAAGCCCATAAATCAATGGAAGATTTATTTATTTTCCTTTCTTGGAACCTGGGACTTGAAATTTTGGACTTGGAATTTTTTTGTCCAAAAGATATTATTTGTCCATGTTAAGAAGGTAAATCTCCGCGGAACATGTACAAGGTGGAATTCCGCAAACAATGCAAGAATAATTTCTTCTTTTACTGTCTTCTTTCCAATAATTCCTGCAATATTTTACCGGTAAAAATCCTTGCGATGTTAATAGCTTTTCAATGGGTACCGAATTATTATTTTTCCAGACTACGCTTGAAATTACATTGGTGCGTTTTTTTAGCTCATTAGTTGAAACTTCAACTAATTTTTTTCCAACACCACGGTTCTGGAATTCAGCTTTAACAGCCATTAAGTTCCTGTATCCCAACAGCGGAATTCCTTTGAATTTTTTTTTCAGCCATACATTACTTGCCAAAATATAATTTGGGATTTCCTCCGGCAACAACCATTGAAAAAAAGAAAAACCTATAACTTCATTTTCAACTAAGGCAACAATGCCTTTGGCATTCCCTGAATTTAAAAATTTCTTTAAATAATTATTATCAATAAAATTTTTCCCAAACTCATTATCAGATATTAATAGAATTTCATCTTCATCCTTTCCCGAAAAATCTTTAACCGTAAAATTCATTTTACTTTTTTTTCAGAATCTTTTATTGGCAGCCGGAAAACAAATTTAGGTGCGCCACCCTCATCAAAAACATCCAGAACAAGTTCATTTCCCTTTTTTACTTTTCCTGATAAAATTTCTTTTGAAAGTTCATTCAGAATCATTTTTTGAATAAGCCTTTTCACCGGCCTTGCCCCATATTGTGGATCATAGCCAAGTTCCGATAAACGGGCAATAGAATCTTCGGTGGGCAGCAATGAAACGGAATGCCTTTCCATTACCAATTCCTTTAATTGGTTAAGTTGAAGAACTACAATTTTCCGAATATCAGAGTTGGAAAGCGGAGTAAACATAATTATTTCATCAATCCGGTTCAGAAATTCGGGTTTTAGGGTTTTTTTTAATAATTCAAAGACCAGGTTTTTTGTCATTGCCAGCTTTTTTTCATTTTCTTCTTCCTTTGAGGTTTTTCCTTTTTTCCCCGATACTGATTCTGGCTTATTTTCTGAATTTTCAAAACTTTCCCTGATAATTTCAGAACCGATGTTGGAGGTCATTATTACAATGCTGTTTTTAAAATTTGCCACCCTTCCCTTATTGTCAGTTAAACGGCCTTCATCCAACACTTGCAGCAAAATGTTAAATACATCCGGGTGAGCTTTTTCAATTTCATCCAGCAGGATGACTGAATAAGGTTTCCTTCTTACCGCTTCGGTGAGCATTCCGCCTTCTTCGTAACCCACATAACCCGGAGGGGCTCCCACCAGGCGCGAGACCGAATGCCTTTCCTGATATTCACTCATATCAATTCTGGTAACTGCATTCTCACTGTCGAACAGAAACTCCGCCAATGCTTTTGCGAGTTCGGTTTTGCCCACTCCTGTGGTTCCTAAAAAAATAAATGAACCCAGAGGCCTTTTAAAATCCTGCAAACCCGCCTTGCTCCTTCTAACTGCATCTGCCACTGCTCCTATGGCCTCGTCCTGCCCCACCACTCTTTTGTGCAACTGTTCTTCTAAAACAAGTAATTTTTCCTGCTCTGTCTGAAGCATTTTTGTAACTGGTATTCCTGTCCATCTGGCAACAACTCCGGCAATGTCTTCTGCATCCACTTCTTCTTTAATCATTTGTGAACCGCTCGTTTTCATTTCAGAAAGTTTTTCCGAAAAACTTTTCAGTTTTTTCTCCGACTCCAGAATTTTACCGTACCTGATTTCTGCAACCTTTCCAAAATCACCTTCCCTCTCTGCCCTCTGTGCATCAAACTTCAACCGTTCAATTTCTTCTTTCGCTTTTTGAATTCCTTCTACCACCTCTTTCTCAGAATTCCACTTCGCCTGCAGATTGTTTTTTTCTTCATTCAGGTTGGCAATTTCTTCGTTTAACGCCTTTGCCTGGCTTGTTTTTGAATAATCATCCCTTTCCCTTTTAAAGGCTTCCCGTTCTATTTCGGCTGTGCGGATTTTTCTCATAACCTCATCAAGCTCTACAGGCATCGAATTAATTTCCATTCTCATTTTTGAAGCCGCTTCATCCATCAGGTCAATGGCTTTATCGGGCAAAAAACGATCGGTGATATATCTTTGAGAAAGTTCTACCGCTGCAATGATTGCTTCATCCTTAATTCGGACTTTATGATGGGTTTCATATTTTTCCTTTAGTCCCCTGAGTATTGAAATGGCATCCTGCCTGTTTGGTTCATCAATCAATACCTTCTGAAACCTCCTCTCAAGGGCCTTATCTTTTTCGAAATATTTTTGATATTCATTTAAAGTGGTAGCACCGATTGCACGCAATTCACCGCGGGCAAGGGCCGGTTTCAGTATGTTTGCAGCATCCATAGCCCCTTCCCCACCCCCGGCACCCACCAGCGTATGTATTTCATCTATAAAAAGAACAATTTCGCCATTTGCAGAAATCACTTCCTTTACCACCGATTTAAGGCGTTCCTCAAACTCACCTTTGTACTTTGCCCCTGCAATAAGGGCTCCCATATCGAGAGCGAAAACCTGTTTTGATTTTAAATTTTCGGGAACATCTCCATTCACAATGCGATGAGCAAGTCCCTCTGCAATGGCTGTTTTCCCAACACCCGGATCACCAATTAAAATGGGATTGTTTTTTGTTCTCCTGGATAAAATCTGCAATACTCTCCTTATTTCTTCATCTCTGCCTATTACGGGATCAAGCTTTCCTTTTCTAACCTGCTCATTGAGGTGCACAGCATATTTACTTAAAGCATTATATGTTTCTTCTGCCCCCTGGCTGGTAACTTTTCCTCCTTTTCTCAACTCTTTTATAGCCGCTTTCAAATCTTTTTCCGTGAGGCCATTATCTTTCATTAACTGGGAAACGGTATCCCCGGCATTAAAAATTCCCTGCAGCAAATGTTCAATGGATACAAATTCATCTCCCAAATCCCTGGCGGATAAAGATGCTTTTTGAATTGCAGTATTAGCCCTCTGGGAAAGATAAGTATCTCCACCGGAAACTTTCGGATAAGATTCGATGATTTTATCCAGGGCCTGAGTAAACACAGTAATATTTACATTGAGTTTTTTAAGGAGAAATGGAATTACATTTTCATCAATGTTGAAAATCCCCTTGAGTAAATGACCGCATTCAATGGATTGATGCCCGTACCCAATGGCAATTTGCTGGGCCTGTTGAATTGATTCCTGCGATTTAAGGGTAAAATTATTTAAATTCATATTTTTATATTTTGGCTTCCCTTTGGATCAAAAGCCGCTCCATTGATATTTTTAATTTTATTTAAGTAAATTCGTCAGTCAATTTATATTTTGAGTGACAATAATAAACAACCTTTCAGTGAAATAGAATATTTGTCAAAATTTTTTTATCACTTTTGTTAAATTCTTACCAAAAAATCATCGCATGAAAAAAATTATTTTGTTTTTTTTAACAGCTGCACAAACGTTTAATTATTACTCACAGAATCCTTCCCCGGCAGGAGGAAAAAATGCCATTTCTTCAACCACCGGTGCCAACCATGGCTTCGATGTTTATTTTCAAAATGCCTATGCCCAATTTCCGGCAATACCCAAAGGCGTTCTTGAAGCTGTTTCTTATACCATGACCAGAATTCATCATATTGATTCACTTTCAAACCCTGAGAGTTGTACCGGAATTCCGAGAGTTTATGGAGTAATGGGAATGACCTTAAACGGTAAAAATTACTTCAGAAACAACCTTGTTTACATATCTCAAATTTCAGGTTACAGCCAAAGCGATATCATATCATCACCCGAAAAAAATATTTTGTCTTTCGCCAAAGCCTATGCTTATAATTTATTAATTATGGGAATTACATCATCAAATGTGGAAGACCATTTGCCCATAATGATTGCCTTAAGCGAGCTTCCGGATAACGATGTTCAAACAAACTTCGCCCTGAATTCTTATTTATATTCTGTACTTAATTTTTTAAACTCAAAAGAATTTCAAAACGAATTTAATTTTCCTGACTACCACCTTAACCTTTCAGGCATTTTCGGAGAAGGTAACTTTCACGTGTTAAGCGCTCCGGAAGTAATTATTTCGGGCGACAGCATTAAAAATAAAAACGGCAATCCATTCAAAAAAAAAAGCAATGATTTCGGAATTATTTTTTCTTCCGATTACGGGCCGGCAATCTGGAATGCCGCAGCAAGTTGCAATTACAGTTCGAGAGGGGGAACCTCAGTTACAGCCATTACCATTCACGATGTGGAGGGAACTTATTCCGGTTGCATCTCCTGGTTTAAAAACTGTTCGGCAAGCGTTTCTGCCCACTATGTCCTTCGTTCCTCTGACGGGCAAATTACACAGATGGTTCTTGAAAGCAATAAAGCATGGCACGTGGGATCTGAAAATCCATACACCATCGGCTTTGAGCACGAAGGATACCGGAATCAAACAGGATGGTACACTGTACCCATGTATACCGCTTCGGCAGGATTAGCAAGGGATATATGCTTAAGCAGCGGTTATGGAATAAATCCTCTTCGCACCGGATTTCAACCCTGGATGGGACCAACAGAATATAACCAGGCGAGCATCCCCGGTACCTGTGTACGGGTAAAAGGTCACCAGCATTATCCAAATCAAACCCATAACGACCCGGGACCCAACTGGGACTGGAGTTATTTTTTTAATAAAATTAATAATACCCCCACCATTACCAATCTCACTGCGGCATCAGGAACATTTTATGATTCCGGAGGAGCCTCGGGAAATTATTCGGATGATGAAAACAGCGTTTGGACCATCAACCCCTCCGGCTCCACTGCGGTAACGGTTAGCTTCTCTTCATTTAATGTTGAAAACACCTGGGATTACCTGTATGTTTATGATGGGCCCGACATTTGGTCCCCTCTCATTGGCTATTACACTGGAACCACCTCCCCCGGTACCCTTAGTTCTACGGGAGGAGCAATCACTTTTCAATTCCGTTCAGATTGTGCAACCCCGGGCACGGGCTGGAATGCATCCTGGACATCTTCCGGAAACGCAGTAACCCCCACCAACCTCAACTCAGTTGTTTCGGGCTGCCCAAACAATTCGGTTAACTTTAGCTGGACTAATTCGGGAACTGGATGGTACCTTGATGTTTCCACCGATTCAACATTTGCATCCTATAACAATAAAAATATAAGCGGACTTACTTCCACTACTTGCCCCGCAGGATTTTGCGATTACCCAAATTGCAATCAGACCATGGTTTTGCAGCCCAATACAACTTATTACTGGAGGATTTGGAATGGGTCTTCTCACACTTTTGGTTCAAGTTTTACAACCGGGAATTGTGATAATATTCCGCCCACCACACTTGCTCAGGTTAACGGAAACTGGCAAACCCAGAATTTTACAACTACATTTTCAGATTCTGATAATGTAAGCATTTCCCAAAGATTTTTCCAGGTGCTGGACTGGGATGGAACAGAATGGAGAGGAAACCAGGCCAAAGGATTTTTTAACGATAATTTCGACCTTTCAATTAATCCAGATTGGACAAATAATTCAGGTACTTGGGCCATCTCAAATGCATATTTAAACCAGGGGGATGAAGCAAATGGAAATTCTAATATTTACACTCCCCTGACTCAAACATCAACCAATACCTACCTCTATCATTGGCAAATGCAAATGGGAGGAACAGGAACTAACAGGAGAGCCGGCCTTCATTTTTTTTCGGATAATTCAACCCTTCCAAACAGGGGAAATGGTTATTTTGTTTATTTCAGGCTGGATAATCAAAAAGCCCAGATTTATAAAGTTATCAATGATGTTTTCACTCTGGAATCGGACAGTTCTTATAATTTTTCGGCCAATACATTTTATGATTTTAAAACTATTTACAACCCTTCCTCAGGGAAAATAAAAATTTATATAAATGGGGTTTTTGTTTCTTCCTGGACAGACCCCAATCCTTTTACGACCGGAAACTCCTTTTCACTCCGAACCGGAAACTGCACAGCCGACTATAATGATGTAAAAGTTTATAAGGCAAGGACCCCTTCCGAAATAATTACCATAGGCAATTCTACCTCTGATGTCCGTTATCAAAACCCTAACCCTACCACCCCCTCCTGCAGAATAAAATCCATTGTAATAGATAATGCCGAAAACTGGTCTCTTCAAGCAACAGTTAATGTAAACATTGACTGGACTGCTCCATCTAATTTTAGTTTAATGGATGGCC
This sequence comes from Flavobacteriales bacterium, assembly GCA_023250995.1. GTDB lineage: Bacteria > Bacteroidota > Bacteroidia > Flavobacteriales_H > JAHEZO01 > JAHEZO01. The sequence continues at coordinate 10,214 of JAHEZO010000132.1, forward strand.
CATCAGCAGATATTGACACTACAAACCTGAATTCTGAACTCACCGCCAACTGGACCAATTCAACGGATACCCATTCAGACATAACCCGCTATTGGTACTCTATTGGTACAACCCAGGGAGGAACCGATGTAATAAATTGGGTGGACAACGGAACAAATACTTTTATTACCCATACAGGCCTTAGTTTAAATTTCGGAACAAAATATTTTTTCACTGTTAAAAGTGAAAACGGGGCAGGTTTGTTTTCAAATAACATTTTTTCTGATGGGCAGTTGTTAGTCCAGCCGGCTCCACCACCTACTGCAGGATTTTCGGTTTCTCAAAATATTATTTG
>JAHEZO010000016.1 GCA_023250995.1 Flavobacteriales bacterium
AGAAACCTACATCGACAGCGATTTTATTCATGTGCATGCCCCCCCCGATTTAAATCCAATTTCCTATCTTGAAAATGATTCGGTTTGCGGAGGCGATTCAATTTTAATTTTTATGGATGGCGGGTATGACTATCAGTGGTACAATGATACCATTTTGCTTTTTGGTGAAAATGATTCTTCCTATCTGGTAAAACAAACAGGGTCTTATTGGGTAATGGTTACCAATAGTTACGGTTGTAAGGCTGAAAGTCAGCCGAAAATTATTACCATTGTTCCAAACCCTCCCATTCCGAATTTTATTTATCTGGGTAATAACAAACTTAAAACCTTTATTTCAGGATATTCTCTCCAATGGTTTTTTAACGGTAATATTATCCCCGGGGCCACAACTCAATCCTATATTATTGATTCGGCCGGGAACTATAGCTTAACTGCCACCAATGGGTTTTGCACCTCTTACTCCGATACGGTTTTTTACAATTATGTGGGGATTGAAGAAAATTTACTTTCCGCATCTTTAAAAATTTTTCCGAATCCAAACAAAGGGGAATTCACACTTAATTTTTATTCTGATAATGTTTCTGATTTGGAAATATCCATTCAGGATATGCTCGGCAGAATTGTTTTTTCCGAATCAAAAAACGGGGTTCCGGGAAATTTTTCCGAAACAATTAATCTCAATTCTTCTTCCCCGGGGTTTTATCTTCTTAAATTTACTTCAAATGGCTCTTCAATAAACAAAAAAATAGTGGTGGAGTGAGACAGAAGACAAGGGTGAAGATTAAATAGAGAAAAATGAAATTTGATTTTTAATTCAATTTAATATCATTATAAAATGAAACACAAAATTGTAAGCAATTATTTTTTCTTACTATTTTCTTTTTGCACCTGCATTTGTTTTGCACAACAATCGGTAAAAAGCCCTGAGGAGGCCGAAAAAGAATTGCTTCAGCGGGATAAAGAAATGAAAGGGTCCTGCTGCCTTCCTGCAAAGGGAACATACCAGTTTATCAATAAAAAAGGAAACAGGGAAGGTTTTTCACCAGATGAAATGAACGAAATAATTAATAAAGTAAAAGATTCAAGAAAAAAGAGTGAAATTGTAATTTTACCTGTGGGTAAAAACACCCGGTTAAAAATTTTATCGAAAGATGAAATTAATTCTCCGGGGTTTATTCCGGTAAACGAGTTCATTGAAGAGTAGTTTTATCCATACATTTTTTTACTCTTAAACCCTCCAAAATAATGAAATTATATTTCAAAAAAAACATCCTGTTTACAATAATTTTTCTTAATGGATTCATTGTATCTTCCCAACCATACGAAGGTACAAGTTGTGCCGATGCAATAACCATGGTTGCCAACAGCAGCGGCACCTGTGACCCTGCCCTGCTCAGTTCTTCTTCCTGGGATAATACTTCTGGATATGGGACCACGATGACGCCCTATCCTTCTTGCTGGCCAGGCACAAATTATGGAATTATTTGGCAAAAATTTACCCCTTCCTCCAGTGGAACTTATACCATTTCTGATTATTGCTATACCGGAGGGAATCCCTCAAAAACAAGTGTAGCAGTATTAACCGGAACCTGCGGATCTTTAACCCAATTTGCCTGTAATACGGCTGGGGGTGGTGGTTGCAGTACCAACCCATTTAATGTTACCTTAACTGCAGGAACCACCTACTATATCGTAAACACTTCCACCGACAAAGCCGGGCAGATTGGAGTTTGCATAAAAGGAGGAACCACCCCCGCTGTGCCCTCAAATGATAATTGCTCCGGTGCCACTTCCCTTACTTTAAATGTTCCGGTTTCAAGCAGTAATATTTCGGCCACCCCGGATAAAAGTTTGTGTTCCGGTTCAACTGAAAACAATGTGTGGTATAAATTTTCGGCAGCATCCACTGCCACTTTTTATTTTCAGGTAACCAGGGCAAATTGTTCAAGAGATAATGGATTTCAGGTTTCTGTTTATGTTGCTTCAATGAATTGCTCCTCAACCTTTCCGGGAACTTGTGTTACCAGTTACAACAATAATATTAATGATGATTTTCAGGTTTCGGTTTCGCTTACCTCAGGAAGCACCTATTACATAAATGTGGATGGCTTTGCAGGAACAGAATGTAACTTTATTGTGGAAATGAGTTCTGTTTCTCTTTGTGCTGCCCCCACCATTTCAACTTCCCAAACAAATGTTTCCTGCAATGGGGGAACCAGCGGAAGTGCAACCGCCACACCCAGCGGAGGAACATCACCTTACACTTACGCATGGAGCACCACCCCTGCACAAAACACACAAACTGCCACAGGATTATCTGCTGCATCCTATACGGTTACGGTTACAGGTGGCACTTGCTCGGCAACTTCTACCATTACAATTTCCCAGCCCGCTGCTCTTACCGCAACCATTTCGGCACAAACAAATGTATCCTGTAACGGGAATACCTCGGGAAATGCAACAGCCGCAGGAGGGGGTGGGGCTTCTCCTTTTACCTACCTTTGGAGCACCAGCCCTTCCCAATCAACGGCCACGGCCACCGGTTTGGCTGCAGCAAGTTACACAGTTACGGTAACAGATGCAAATGGATGTACAAAAACAACCACCGCTACCATTACCCAGCCAAACGTCCTTACTGCCTCAATTTCCTCCCAAACCAATGTGGCCTGCAACGGGGGTACCACAGGAAGTGGAACTGTCCTTGCTGGCGGGGGAACCACAGGATATACCTATAACTGGAATACCAGTCCGGCTCAAACTTCTGCCACTGCCACAGGCCTTTCGGCTGCAACTTACACAGTTACTATTACCGATGCAAATTCCTGCACAAAAACAACTACGGCAACAATCACACAACCCTCCGTTTTAACAGCAACAATTTCTGCCCAGTCAAATGTTTTATGCAATGGGGGTTCCACCGGAACTGCCACGGTAACCGGTTCAGGCGGTACCACAGGCTACACCTATAACTGGAATACATCTCCCTCGCAAACCTCCGCAACTGCCACCGGATTAACCGCAACTTCATATACAGTCACAGTAACTGATGCCAACGGATGTACAAAAACCGCCTCCGCCACCATTGGGCAGCCATCGGTTCTTACTGCGGCAATTTCTTCGCAAACAAATGTTGCATGTAATGGAGGAACAACCGGAAGTGCTACTGTATCGGCCGGAGGAGGATCAACAAATTACTCTTACAACTGGAACACTTCACCGGCTCAAACCTCTGCATCCGCTACCGGCTTAAGTGCTTCTTCTTACACTGTTACTGTTACGGATGCAAACTCGTGCACTAAAACCACTTCGGCAATAATTTCCCAACCCTCAGTTATAACAACTTCAATATCCGGTCAAACCAACGTAAGTTGTAACGGGGGAAACAACGGAACCGCCACAGTAACTGCGGGTGGCGGTACCACAGGCTATACCTATGCCTGGAATACTTCCCCATCTCAGGGATCTGCTACTGCAACCGCATTATCCGCTTCCACTTATATAGTTACGGTAACTGATGCTGCAGGTTGTACTAAAACAGCCAGTGCAATTATCACCCAACCCGCCATTCTTGCGGCCACCATTTCTTCCCAAACAAATGTAAGTTGCAACGGAGGAACCAACGGTCAGGCCACAGCCAGCGGTACGGGTGGAACAACTGCATACTCTTACTCATGGAACACCGTTCCGGCACAATCTTCCCAAACTGCCACCGGACTTTCATTCGGAAGTTATTCAGTTACCGTTACGGATGCAAAAAACTGTACAGCCACCTCAACAGTAAATATTACTAAGGCCTCACCTATTTCTCTTTCCACCAGCCCAGTAAATGCCAGTTGCGGAATTGCTGATGGTTCAGCCACTGTTAGTATTTCCAGCGGAGGTACTTCACCATTTTCTTATGCCTGGAATACCACACCGGCTCAAACCACAGCAACGGCTACCGGCCTTTCTGCAGCAGGATATTCTGTTACTGTTACCGATGCAAACATCTGCACACAAAATGCAACAGTTACGGTTAGCAATAACAGTGCACCCACCGGAAGTATTTCAAGTTTTACCAATGTAAATTGTTTCGGAGGAAATAATGGAAAGGCTTCTGTAACTCCTTCTGGAGGGGCCAGCCCATACACTTATTTATGGAACACTATACCTTCACAAACAGATTCAACGGCAACCGGACTAACTGCCGGTACTTACAATGTAACTGTAAGCGATAACAACTCGTGCGACTTTGTTACCAATGTTGTAATCTCACAACCAACAGCGCTAACTTCCTCCACTACCGTAACAAATTCCTCCTGCAATGGGGGTTCCAATGGAAGCATCACCGTTTTTCCCTCCGGAGGAACCAGCCCTTATTCCTATATGTGGTCGGCCCCTGGCGGACAAACCGGGGTAACGGCCACGGGACTTTCAGCTAATAATTTTACGGTCACCATTACCGATACAAAAGGTTGTACAACCACCTCCTCGGCAACAGTAAGTGAGCCCACCAATTTATCCCTTTCTACACTTTCTGCCAGTGTAAAATGCAATGCAGGCAGTAATGGGTCGGCAACCGTTTCAGCTTCCGGGGCCACCACACCTTATAGTTATTTGTGGGATTCAACCACCGGAAATCAGGTTACAGGAACTGCCAACGGGCTTTCAGCCGCTATTTATAATGTTACGGTAACTGATAATAATGGATGTTCCGGCTCCGTTTCAGTTTCAGTTTCCGAACCTGCTGCACTGACAGCTTCAGCAAGCAATAATAATATTAGCTGTTCAGGTGGAACCGATGGTTCAGCGGTTGCTTCAGGTTCGGGGGGAACCTCGCCATATATTTTCCAATGGGATGCCCTGGCAAATAATCAATCCACTTCCACAGCCACCGGCCTTGGTACCGGAACTTATTCAGTAACCGTTACCGATAATAATTCCTGTCCGGCAACAGCAACAACAACTATTTCGGAGCCACCGGTAATTTCAGTTTCTACTTCGGTAACCAATGTGAATTGCAATGGAGGAAATGATGGAACTGGTTTGGTAACAGTTTCAGGGGGTACTTCTCCATTTTCTTATCTTTGGTCAAACGGGCAAACAAGCCAGACGGCCACCGGTTTGGTTGCAAATAATTACTCGGTAACAATAACTGATTCCAAGGGTTGCCTCTCCACCGCATCTGTTTCCATTTCACAGACTACACTTATTACATTATCAGCCTCGGGAGCCAATTCGTCCTGTGGATTATCAGATGGAATGGCTATTGTAAATGTTAGCGGAGGAATTACTCCTTATTCTTTTTCATGGAATACCTCTCCGGCACAATTCAATGATACCGCAGGAAATGTTCCGGCAGGAACTTATTCGGTAACCGTTACCGATAATAATTTATGTTCTAAAACCACTTCAGTTTTAATTTCAGATAATGCCGGCCCAACTCCTACCCTTATATCAAGCGGCCCAACAACTTTTTGCTCGGGCGATTCCGTTACCCTTTCTTCAAGTGTGGCAAATACATACTTGTGGAGCAATGGTTTCACTACTCAGGGAATTACAGTTTCCGCTTCCGGAAATTATTCGGTAACCGTTACTGATGCCGGGGGCTGTTCTGGAATTTCATCCTCTGTTCCTGTTACAGTAAATGCAAATCCAACAGCCTCAGCAACCGCAACCGATGAAAATTGCGGCCAGGCCGATGGAACAACTAATGCAATTGGTTCAGGGGGACTTTCACCTTACTCTTACACTTGGTCAACCTCCTCAGGAATTCAAATTGGTGCCACAGCCACCGGTCTTACTGCCGGATCATATAATGCCACGGTAACTGATGCAAATAATTGCTTTGTTTTGGTATCAGCCACGGTTAACTCCGGATCGGGTTTAACCGCTACGGCATCAAACACAAATATTTTATGCAACGGCCAAAACACTTCATCGGCCACTGCATCACCCTCGGGAGGGAGTTCTCCTTATACCTATCAATGGAGCGATGGAGGATTTCAATCAACTAAAACGGCTACAGGATTAGGGGCCGGTACTTATTCGGTTACAATTTCAGATATAAATCAATGTACTTTTATTACTTCAATTACCATTAATGAACCAACCGCCCTTTCCATTAATTTTTCAACTGCAAACATTTCATGCTTCGGAAACAACGATGGCATTGCCAATGCAATTGTTGGCGGGGCAACTTCTCCCTATTCCTTTTTATGGGATGCCAATGCAGGATCTCAAACCACAAGTTCAGCAACGGGGTTGAATTCAGGATCATTCTTTTTAACTGTTACCGATGCGAATAGTTGTACTGCAATTTCTTCAGCCACAGTTACAAGTCCGGCAGCGATAACTTTTGTTACCGATTCAAATGATGCTACCTGCGGACTGGCCAATGGATCGGCCTCGGTAAATGTTTCGGGTGGTGTTTTCCCTTATTCCTATTTGTGGAACACCTCCCCTCCGCAGAACGGAACTACGGCAATTAATCTGACCGGAGGGATTTATTCTGTTACAGTAACCGATTCAAACGGCTGCCCTTCCTCTGCCAACATAACAGTTGTAGATAATGGAAATCCTGCAGCAACCACAACCGTTAATTCCAATGTAAGTTGCAACGGTGGCAATAATGGCTCTGCTTCTGTTTCAGTAGCTGGCGGGACTTCTCCTTACACTTACCAATGGGATGACCCAAACAACCAGACCAACTTACAGGCAACCGGACTAGTCTCCGGAAATTACAACATTTCAGTTACCGATATCAATGGCTGCAACGCCACCTCCTCCGCAATCATTTCACAACCTGCCCCAATCATTGTTTCAATTACATCAACGGATGCAAATTGCGGAACGCCAGACGGAAGCGTTAGCGCATCACCGGCAGGAGGGTTAACCCCATATTCATATCTATGGTCCAATGGGCAAACGGGTTCAAGCGCCACAGGACTTCAGGCCGGAAACTACAACGTAACCATTTCCGATTTTAATAACTGCCAGAAAATAACCTCTGCCACAGTTTCGAATGTGGGTGGATTCACAGCGACATCAACCACTTCAGATGTTACCTGTAATGGTGGGTCCGATGGGCAAGCCACTGCTATTCCGGCTGGCGGCACTTCACCCTTTACTTTTCTTTGGAATTCATCTGCAGGGAACCAAACCAGCCCCACTGCCACCGGTTTGACCTCCGGAACTTATTCCGCCACAGTTACCGACAATGCAGGATGTACGTTTTTGATTTCTGCTTTTGTTGATCAGCCGGTTGCTCTTGGAGGAATTACATCAACCACTGATGTTTTGTGTTTTGGTAATTCGAATGGAACAGCAACGGTTAGTGGTGCGGGCGGAATTTCCCCTTACACCTATTTATGGCAGAACGGACAAACGGGAAAAACCATTACCGGGTTATCCGGTGGGTTTTACTCTGTTACAATAACAGACAGCAATAACTGCACTTCAATTCTATCGGCAACGGTGAACCCTCCATTCCCGCTTTCAGCCGCACCAACAGTTACCGATGAAACCTGCGGAAATGGAAATGGTGTAATAGCAGCAAATGTTTCAGGAGGCACAATTCCTTATAGCTACCTCTGGAGCAACGGGCAAACAGGAGCAGCAGCAACGGGTCTTCCTTCAGGCCTCTACTCGGTTACTATAACTGATAATAATGGTTGCGACACCACCTCATCAGCAACAGTAAATGGAATTGCAAAAGCTTTGGTAAATATAAATTCCGAAAATGCAAAATGTTTTGGGTCAAATAACGGGCAGGCCACGGCAAACGCAAGTGGTGGCCAAACTCCATATCTGTATTTATGGTCTAATGGACAAACAACATTAGCCAATACCGGCTTAATTTCAGGTTTTTACTATGTTACCGTAACAGACGGAAACAACTGCCAAACCATTGATTCTGTTTTTATTTCCCAGCCGGATACATTAATTACCACTATTTCCTCATTGGTAAATGTTAGCTGTAATGGAGGAAACAATGGTTCTGCAGGTATTTCAGCCAATGGAGGTACTTCCCCTTATTCTTTTTTATGGTCAGGTGGGCAAACCACACAATTAATTTCCGGGCTTGCGGCTGGCTCTTATTCCGTTTCTTTAACCGACTCATTTGGTTGCACGGCCACCCAAACCGTCATTATTAACGAACCCAGCCAATTAACTTTGGGAATAACACCAAATTCGCCTTGCGGTGCAATTGCGGGGGAGGCAACAGCAAGCGTAACTGGAGGAACATCCCCCTATAATTTTCTATGGTCTGACGGGCAAACCGGAATAACGGCCACCGCTTTAAATCCAGGAACTTACGACTTAACGATAACGGATTTAAACGGGTGTTCGGCCAATTCCTCCACCACCATTTTTATTGCACCATTGCCGGTTATCAAAACCACCAATGATACTACAGTTTTTCAGGAATCAGAGGTTTTGGTCGGAGCTGTTGCAAGTGGGGGTTCAACGCCATACTCATACATCTGGAGTACGAATCCTCCTGAAACCAATCAGTTTTTTTCTGTTACTCCTCAGGATACCACAACTTATTATGTCACCGTAACCAATTCGGCAGGTTGTGCAAGTATTGATTCTGTAAAAATTAATGTTGAATTCAAATTTATTATTTTCTTACCTACCATGTTTTCACCAAATGCTGACGGGAACAACGATGTTTTGTGGGTTCGTGGGCTTGGGATAAAAGAAATTTCATTGATAATTTATGACCGATGGGGAGAAAAAGTATTTGACTCCGGGCTAGTGGCCTGGGGAGGGGATAGAACTATCGGCTGGGATGGAAAGTTTAAAGGAAAGCAAATGAATACCGCAGTTTTTGTTTACATGCTCAAAGCAACAATGAAGGATGGAAAATCAATTGAAAAAAACGGAAATATTACGCTCGTAAGATAATTATTAACTGATTTTACGCACATCTCTATTTAAAATAACAAATAACAATAATCAAATTACAAAAAAATTCCTATTACCAATAAAGAAAATTCTAAGCCGCTTAAGAAGATTTTTTCGACAATAATCGAAAAATTAAGTTAACAGACGTTTTGATAATTGGAATTTTGAAATTGAATATTATTTGTATTTTGATATTTGTATTTTGGAAATTAATGTTTTTGCGTAATTTCAGTTATTAATTACAAATTAAATATGGCGAAAATGAAAAAAATATCCATTTTATTATTCGTTTGCCCCCTGGCCATTTCTTTTTCCCTAATTCCGGGGATGTGGAATTTTAGTTTTTCACAGGACATCCATTTTTCACAGTTTAACAACATACCCTTAGTAATTAACCCTGCACTCACCGGAGCTTTTAATGGCGACCAGCGCATTGCAATTAATTACAAAGATCAATGGAAAAATGTTGGCTCACCCTACCGAACTTATGCCTTTTCTGCCGATATGGGTTTTATGAAAAAGAGATGGAAAAAAAATTATCTTGGAGCAGGATTGCTGATGTACAAAGATGTGGCCGGAACGGCTTCTTTGGGAACAACACAGGCTTCCCTTTCCATTTCCTCCTTTATCTCTCTTGGCGATAAAAATAAAATTTCAGCCGGATTACAGGGTGGTTTTGTTCAAAGAACGCTAAAGGATGTTGGCCAATCCTGGGATTCGCAATATGATCCTTCAAAAGCAGAGGGATGGAATTCTGATCTTGCAGCAAACGAGCCTGTAACTTCCTTTTCAAATTTAGGTTTTGGAGACTTTACAGGTGGGGTTCAATGGAGTTTCAGTACCAGTGATGCAACCCTTTCTTCCAATGACAGGAAAAGTATTAATGCCGGAATTTCATTTCACCACGTTAACCGGCCGGCACAAAAATTTTATGAAACCGCCAGCATTGATAAATTATATTCAAGGATTACCGCCCACGCAGGTGCCCTGATAGGGATAAAAAATTACCATATTTCGGTTAATCCTTTATTTTTATTTTCTAAGCAGGGGGCTGCCCGGGAAGTTAACCTTGGTACCATGATACGGTATACAATTAAGGAGGAATCAAAATACACAAAGATTTTTAAGGAGACAGCAGTTTCACTGGGCGGATACTTAAGAGCCGGAGATGCTTTTATTCCTGCATTGCTTCTGGAATATGCAAATTATGCAGCAGGAATTTCTTATGATGTTAATACATCAAACCTGAGAGATGCAACAAAAGGAAATGGGGGATTTGAAATTTCATTGAAATACACCAATCCAAACCCTTTTAAAGGAATAAAAGGAAGTGTAAGATTTTTGTAATTCTTACATATTTTCATGAAGGGGTATTATTTTCTTTTTATCACTATCCAGCCCTTTACTGCATAATGATCGGATAAATCTTCCTTCCATTCAAACCAAAGTTTACGGTACCTTATGGCTTCGCGTTTAATCACTTTTGAATCTGAGAAGTTTGGGCGGTAAAGTATATAATCAATGAGTTCAGCAGTTCCGGTTGGGGGCTCTTCATAAATATCGTTATCCGCATCATTTGAGGTGGTTTTAAGATCTCCGCACAAATCCCCGTCATCGGCATCCAGCCTCTCTATCATTTTGCAATAGGCATGATCTTCTTTTTTGTTGGTGTTTAAATCCCCGGCAATTATTTGCGGAATTCCTTTAATAAAATATTTATCGCATAATTCCTTAATAACATCAAATTGCCTCTCTCTGATTTTCCGGTATTTCAAGAGATAATTTTGCGACTGAAGATGCGTGCCTATAATCTGATAACGCTGACTGTTTTTTTCAATCTCAACAAATACTGCACTTTTTTTTGCCAGCCGGTCGGCATGGGCTCTTTGCTTGTATTTTTTTGTATCACTTCTTAAAATAGGATGCTTGCTCACAATCCAGACACCACTGTTAAAATGAATAAACCCGCCTTTTCCCGGACCATATTGATTAGGGAACTGGCTTTTTATTTCTTCCTTAATAATCCGGTATGCCCTTCCATGAAAAGCCTCCTGAAACACAATTACATCTATATCTTCATTTTTTAAAACTTCACCAATGGCTTTCGCCCTCAATTCCTGATTGGTTCTTATTAGCCATGGCAGCATATAAATATTCCAGGTTAATAAAACAAGGGTATCACGAGGAGGCGCCTGACCAATACCCTGCTGTAAAAATAAATTGGCTATGAAAAGGAGGGGAAGGATTTTTTTCACAATTAATTTTTTTTATTAAAAACCGTTTGGGGTTTATTTCTTTTCAGAGATAAAAGGTTTGGTTTCGAGGATTGAAATGATTTCACTCAAATATTTTTTATCCATTAGGTTAAATGACGATAAAACATCGCTGTCAATATCAAGAACCATTATTACCTTTTTGTCGGAATTAAATACCGGCAAAACAATTTCTGATTTCGACTCGCTGCTGCAGGCGATATGCCCGGGAAATTTTTCAACATCATCCACAATTATAGTTTTTTTTTCTGCCCAGCATTTGCCGCAAACTCCTTTCCCAAACCCAATTCTTGTGCAGGCAACGGGCCCCTGAAAAGGACCGAGCACAAGTTCAAAATCATTATTATTTTTTTTAATGAAATTTCCGGAGGCCGGCTTTACAAAATAAAATCCAACCCAGAAAAAACCCATTTCATATTTAAGGGCTGCAACAATATTGGAAAGGTTTGCAATCAAATCATTTTCCTCCTTTATTAAAAAGGAAATCTGGCTGACTAACTGCTCATACTTTTTTTCCTTTCCGGAAAGTTTATCTGTATTTTGACTTACCACCATCATTGTGATTACAAATATATATTAAAAAAAAAGGTTGCATCGAATTGGGTGATTATGACAAATCGGGCAGAAAAAATTTCAACTGGATAAATTTACTTTTTTGCAACGGCAATGGCCGCCACGCTCACTTTTGTTCCGGGTACAGAAAGAAGCGCGGAAGCACAGGATTCAAATGTAGAACCCGTTGTAATTACATCATCAACAAGTAAAATGTGTTTCCCTTCAATTTTATTTTCATTGCGTAATTTAAAAATTGAATCAACATTAAGCCATCGTTCAAAAGCCGATTTTTTTGTCTGTGTCGATGTTGCTTTGGCTCTGAATAAAATCTCCTTATGGCTTGGAATTTGAAGGCTTTCTGCCAATCCATCAGCAAAAAAATCGCTTTGGTTATATCCCCTTTTTTTTAATTTAATTTGATGCAGTGGCACAGGAATAACACATTCAACATTATTAAACAAAGGGGCCGACTTTAATTCAAGGCCATATAATTTTCCTATTTCATATCCCAATTCCTTTTTCCCGTTGTACTTTAAATTATGCAGGAGCTGCTGAACCTTACCTCCTTTTGTAAAAAAATAAAAGGCAGCTGCAGAATAAACCGGAGCCTTTCCCCATAATTGCATGCTTACAGGATTGTCCAAATCCCGGTGAAAATTTGTTTTTGGAAGGTGAAACCTGCAATAAGTGCAAATTAGATTTTCGTATTTATATAAAGGTTTATTGCAGGCACAACACAAATGCGGATATACAAGGGAAAAGAAATCTTTTAACATAAAATCAGCCAAGAACTCTTTTCATTGCTGCCATATAAAATCCGTCAAAACCCATGGATGGCAAAATTTTTTTTTCGTCAATTTTTTCAAATTTTCCTTTCTGGAATTCAATAAATTTTTCAACCTGTTTTTCGTTTTCTGATGGAAAAATACTGCAAGTTGCATAAACCAAAATACCGCCTTGTTTAACAATGCCGGAGTAGTTTTCCAATATTTCTAACTGCGCTGTTTTTATTTTTTCAAAAAAATCGGCCGATAATTTCCATTTGGCATCCGGATTTCTTTTTAACACCCCTAACCCCGAACAGGGAACATCCAGAAGCAGGCGGTCGGCACTATTATTAAGCCGCTTTATAGTTTTTTTCGATTCAATCCATTTGGTTTCAATATTCGAGGCTCCTCCCCTCCTTGCCCTCTTTTTCAATTCATTCAGTTTCCATTGCGAGGTATCCATGGCAATAATTTTTCCTCTGTTTTTCATCAGTGCCGAAAGATGCAGCGTTTTTCCCCCTCCACCAGCACAGGCATCCACAACCCTCATTCCCGGCATCACTTTTAAAAATGGAGCCACCGCCTGCGAAGATGCATCCTGGATTTCAAACAAACCTTCCCTGAATTCATCTAAATGAAACAAATTCTGCCTTTTGTTTAATATCAAAGCATCCTCAGAATAATATAGGGGAGAAAAGCCACTGTTTTCAATTTCAAATGTCACGATCCCCTGATTTTCAAGCCTTTTTTTTACTTCATTTTTCGAGGCCTTTAGAGCATTAACCCTAATTACAACCTTCGCTTCCATATTTAAACTTGTTAATTCTTTTTCCCAAACTTCCTCTCCAAGTTCTTTTATCCCCAAATCATCCATCCAGTCCGGCACCGATTCTCTTATTTTACGGATATTTCTTAATTCATTTAAGTTTTTTAAAACTTCATCTTTCTTTATTTCATTAAACTCCTCCCATGGGGGAATTTGAAATTCTTTCATTACACACCAATGCCCGAAAACAATCCATATTTTTTTTTCTTCCACTCCTGAAATTTGAAACTCAACCCCCGATGCTTCGCTTAGTAACCTCCACCACCTAACAATGTCATAGGTTGATTCCGCTATGAAGCGCCTGTCGTGAGATCCCCATTTCGGATTTTTGCGAAGCACACCTTCAATTACCTTATCGGCATGGCGGTTTTCGTTAAAAATTTCTTTTACTGCATTAATTACTTCAACTACAAGATTGCGGTAAATTTTCATTCCAATATTTTATTATTTTCTGCTTTAGCCTTAAATTGTGTTTACGAATATCTTAAAATTAAAATACTAAATGTACTTTCGCATAAATTAAACTTTATGGAAAAAGAATCCGCCACCACTAATCCTCCCAAAGAAAAAAAGTCGAGGGATTTAATTTATATAATTATTATTATTTTTCTTTCTGCCACTTGCGGGTTACTCGGATATTTTCTTTCACAGCAAAAAACCCAGATAGAAATAATTACCATAGAGAAAGAAAAAGTGACTACAGAAAAAGGTGCTTTGCAGGCAGATTTGTACAAAATGCTTGATCAATACAGGGGAATGAAAACCAACAATGCTGAACTGAATGCTAAATTAACTGAGCAAGAGGCCAAGATAAAGGTAATGATTGCAGAGGCAGAAAAACATAAAGATGATGCCTACATCATAAAAAAATTAAAAAAAGAGACAGAAACCCTTCGGGTAATTATGCAGGGATTTGTTCAAACCATTGATTCTCTTAACACCCTTAACGTTACTTTAAGAGAAGAAAAAAAAGGGGTTGAAAAGGAACTGGGACATCAAAAGGAAAAATTCACTTCGCTCGAGAAGGAAAAGGAAAATCTTGCCGGACAGGTAAAAATCGGATCGCGTTTAAAAACAAAATCCATTAGTGCCACTCCTCAAAAAGTAAAGTCAAATAACGAGCACCGTGAAACCAACCGAGCAAAAAATACGGATGTAATTAAATGTTGTATGATGCTGGATAAAAATGAGATCGCCAAACCCGGCATGAAAGAAATATTCATGAGGGTAATTACACCCGAAGGAAAAGTTATTGCCGACAACAATGATGAGGAACACCAGTTTTCTTTTAACGGGGTGAAAGGTTTATTCAGCCAGAAAAAGGAAATTGATTACCAGAATGAAGAAATGGAAGTTTGCATATACCTTGAAATTAAAAATCCGATTCCTGCAGGAGAATATATTGTTGAAGCATACTCTGATGAAGCCGAAATAGGCCGGACCTCCTTTAAACTGAAATAGTTTAAAAAATATTTTAACCTCATCCAAAATCTTTTGGACTTTTGTTTTTTATTGCCAAAAGGTTTCCTATATTTGCCTGAACTCATTAAATCCCAAAACATGAAAAAATTTCTTTCCTCATTTGCTCTGGCATTGTTTTTTTCATTTGCCTTTGCACAATCCCCTCAAAAATTCAATTATCAAGGTGTGGCGCGCGGGCAATCCGGAAATGTGCTTATAAATTCGGGTCTGGGGTTTAAAATTAGTATCCTGCAGGGAAGTCCTTCAGGAACGGTTGTATATAGTGAATCACATAATGTTGTTTCTGATAATTCAGGCATTTTTTCTCTGGAAGTCGGTGCAGGTACTGTAATTACAGGAACATTTTCTTCCATTGGCTGGGGAAGCAATTCGCATTTTTTAAAAACTGAAATGGATACTTTGGGAGGAACAAATTACATGGTGATTGGAACCACTCAGTTGCTCTCAGTTCCCTATGCATTATTTGCAGAAACTTCCGGCACAGGCGGGCCCACCGGACCCCAGGGACCACAGGGAATTCAGGGTGCCACTGGATCTAATGGTGCAACCGGTCCGCAAGGATTGCAAGGTGCAACCGGGTTACAGGGATCACAGGGATTGCCTGGTGCAGATGGCGCCACAGGTCCTTCAGGTGCTAATGGAACAAATGGTACTCCCGGAGCAGATGGTGCACAAGGACCTACAGGGGCAAATGGAATGGATGGGGCAACCGGGCCAGCGGGATCAAATGGGGCAACAGGGCCTTCAGGTGCTGATGGTGCCAACGGAACAAATGGCTCACCAGGAGCCAATGGTGCAACCGGGCCAACAGGCTCTAATGGAATTGACGGGGCAACAGGGCCTGCAGGATCAAATGGTGCAACAGGGCCATCAGGTGCTGATGGAGCTACCGGGCAAACAGGGGCAAATGGAATGGATGGGGCTACGGGGCCCGCAGGAATAAATGGTGCAACAGGTCCTTCAGGAGCTGATGGTGCTAACGGAACCAATGGTGCTCCCGGAACAAATGGTGCTCCCGGAGCCAACGGTGCAACCGGGCCTACAGGTGCAAATGGAACAGCTGGTGCAACAGGACCCTCGGGAGCTGACGGAGCCAATGGTTCCCCCGGTACTAATGGGGCAACCGGGCCTACCGGGGCTGCTGGTTCAAACGGAAGCAATGGAGCACCCGGTGCAAATGGTGCAACCGGACCCACAGGTGCCAATGGGGCAGCTGGTGCCACTGGCCCAACGGGTTCAGCCGGAACGGTGGGTGCTGCAGGAGCAACCGGCCCAACAGGAAATACAGGGGCTGCTGGAGCTGCTGGCCCAACTGGTTCGGCAGGGACTGCCGGTGCTGTAGGTTCTACTGGATCTCCTGGAGCTGCCGGGGCTGCTGGTGCTACGGGGCCAACCGGAAGTACAGGGGCTGCAGGAGCTGCGGGTGCAACTGGCTCAGCGGGAGTTGCCGGGGCGGCAGGAGCTACAGGGCCTACAGGTGCAGCAGGAGCTGCAGGTTCCACTGGATCTACTGGAGCTGCCGGGGCTGCAGGTGCAACAGGGCCAACCGGAACTGACGGAGCAACAGGTTTGCAAGGAATTGCCGGGTTTATGACCATGGTTGTTTTTAATTCTTCAGGTAGCTGGGTTGTTCCAATTGGAATTTCAAAAATTATGGTTGAGGTTTGGGGTGCAGGTGCAGGCGGGGCCGGTACAGGCGGATATTCAACCGGAGGAGGAGGAGGAGGAGGAGGCTATGCAAAAGAAATACTTACCGTTACCCCTGGTGGAAATATAACTTACACTGTGGGAATTGGAGGTGCAGGAGGACCGGCAAATGGTGGTTCCGTAGGAAGCAATGGCGGTAGTTCTTACTTCACCAGTCTTACGGCTTTCGGTGGTTCTGGGGGAAATGGCACCCTTGGAGGTTCAGGAGGCAATGCTTCTGCAGCTTTTAAAATAAATGGAGGGTATGGTAATGCCGCCCCGAACAGCAATGCAATTGCAAATGGAGGTTCTGGTGGAAATGGAGGTTCAGGCGGCCCGGGAGGCGCAAATTCAATGGGTGGAAATGGAATTTTCCCCGGTGGAGGCGGTGGGGGGGCAAATGCAATAAGTTCAACACCCTATGCCGGTGGAAATGGAGCTAATGGAATGATAGTGGTTTGGTATTAAAATTACTTGTTATGAAAAAAAACTTACTTATTGCTTTTTCCCTGTTTTATTTTGCAAATACTCATGCACAGCAGGTTATTTCTTCCTCCGGAAACAATCTTTCAGGAGGCGGGGCTTCAGTCAATTTTACTCTTGGAGAATCGGTAATTGGGAGTTATTCAAATCTTTCTGTTGGCTTTCAACAAGTATTATCACCTCCGCTTTACGCTATCTCAGGAATTGTTTTTACCAGTGATTATTCCACCGAAATTTATTATGGGGAAGTTTATTTGTATTATTTCGATACCATGGCTACTGAGTTTCTGATAGCCGATTCAACATTCCTATCTGGCTCAGGAAATTATTCCTTTCAAAACCAACCACCCGGAAATTATTTGGTTTTGGCCCGGGCCGAAAATACCATGTATCCCAATGCCATTCCCACTTATTATGGCGATACAGCTTTTTGGGCTTATGCTGAAATTCTCGATCTTTCGTCAGATACTATGGGAGTAAACATCGGTGTCCGTGAAACACCCGTGTGGAGCGGTACCGGATTCTGCAGCGGCACCATTCATTTCGGGATTGGCAGCGGTAAAACCGGTGGCAATGGAGTCATTCCCTTTGGAGACCCCGTTCCGGGGATTGATGTTTCGCTAGAGCAGATTCCGGGAGGAATTATTAAAGCTCATACCACCACCAACGACAGTGGTTATTATTCCATTTCAAATATTCCATTGAACACATCCTATAAATTGCTGGTTGATATTCCCGGGTTGCCCATGGATTCTTCTTATACCATTACAATAAATTCTTCAGATAGCGTAGCAACTGATTTGGATTTTGTTGTTGATACTTCATCAGATGGTACAGCCGGTGTTTACATTGGTTATCCGCTTTCTTCCACTGAAATCCGATTGGAAAATTCGGGATTCAGAATTTACCCTAACCCAAATAATGGAAAATTCACATTGGGCAACGGGCAAAAATTAGCTGTTTCCTGTGAAGTATTTAATGTGTTTGGCGAAAAAGTCCTGTCAACCATAAAAATTAATAATTCGTCCCTTTACTTTGATATTTCTTCCCAGCCCTGTGGAATTTATTATATTCAGGCCAAAACTGAAAATGGGATTTGGGTTGGAAAACTTGCAATAGAATAATTTAACATTTGGTAATTAATAAAATGGTTCTAATAGATTAACCTTCCTTTTTTTTTAAATCAAAATCCAATAAAACTATTTTGAGGGGTTAGTGCTTTCCTGATTTAGTTGCCAATTATAATTGGACTGGCATATAAAAAAATAAACACAAAATTTTAATTAATTTTCTTTGACAAAAATTTAATCCTAAATGATCAATTACATCCAGGACGAAAACAACATCGTTACTCTTAGCTTCAACATGACCGAAAGCCCGGTAAATGTTATTAACGAAGGATCCATGCTGGCCTTTGGTGAAGCCCTCGAAAAAGCCTTGGCTGATACAAACGTAAAAGGCATTGTCCTCACCTCCTCAAAAAAAGAATTCCTTGTCGGTGCGGATTTAAACATGATCATACATATCAAAACAGCCGTTGAAATTCAAAATGCAGCTAATCGCCTTCATCAGCTTTTCAGGAGGATGGAAACGGGCGGAAAACCGGTGGTTGCAGCCATAAACGGCTCGGCCCTGGGAGGCGGTTATGAATTTTGTCTGGCCTGCCATTACAGGATAGCCGTAAATAATTCGAAAATTGAAATCGGCTTGCCGGAAGTAATGCTTGGCCTTTTACCCGGAGGAGGAGGAACTCAGCGACTTCCCCGCCTTATAGGAATACAGGAATCTCTTAGGCCATTGATGGAGGGCCAAAAGGTAAGACCTCAGCAAGCGCTTCAAAATAAAATGGTGGATGCTCTTGTTAACTCCCAGGAAGAATTAATTCCTGCAGCGAAGGAATGGATTTTGAAAACAGGGAATCATATTCAGCCATGGGACAAAAAAGAATTTAAAATTCCGGGTGGAGGGGTAAATACTCCTAATAATGCCATGGTCTTAGCCGGTGCCGCTGGACTTCTTCGTAAAAAAACATTCGGTAACTACCCTGCACCAATTGCAATATTAAATTGTGTTTACGAAGGACTTCAGCTTCCCTTCGACAGGGCATTACAAATGGAAGCAAGGTATTTTGCCCAATGCGTAATGTCAGACGTTGCAAAAAACATGATTCGCACTTTGTTTTTTTCAATGAATGATGCCAACAAAGGAATTGCCCGGCCGAAAAATGTCCCTCCCATTGAAATTAAAAAAATTGGAATCCTGGGGGCGGGTATGATGGGGGCCGGAATTGCCTATGTATCGGCAAATGCGGGGTTAGAAGTTGTACTAAAAGACGTTACCCTTGAAGCTGCAGGAAATGGTAAAAAATACTCTCATAAACTTCTATCCGAAAAGGTTTCTAAGGGAAGAATGACGAAAGAAAAATCGGAAGAAATTCTCAGTAGAATCCAATGTACGGAAAGCTCCGGAGACCTTTCGGGCTGTGATTTGGTGATTGAAGCGGTTTTCGAAAATCGCGAATTGAAGGCAAAAGTCATCCAGGAAACCGAGCTGGCCATGGATATCAATGGAGTATTTGCATCCAATACCTCCACACTTCCAATTACCGGACTGGCAACAGCTTCATCCAGGCCACAAAACTTTATTGGATTGCATTTCTTTTCTCCGGTAGATAAAATGCCTTTGGTTGAAATTATTAAAGGAAAAAAATCTTCCGATTATGCCATTGCAATGTGCGTAGATTATGTTAGGAAAATAAAAAAAACACCCATAGTGGTAAATGATTCAAGAGGGTTTTTTACTTCCAGGGTTTTTTCAACCTACCTCTTTGAAGGCTTTGAAATGCTTGCAGAAGGAATAAAACCATCCTCCATTGAAAATATTGCCAAAGCTGCCGGAATGCCCATTGGTCCTTTAGCCGTTGCCGATGAGGTCAGCATTGAACTTGCTTATAAAATCAATAAACAAACCGAAGCAGATACAGGAGTGAAAAATGAATCCAGGGCAGTTTTTGTTATCAATAAATTCATTGAAGAACTTGGCCGACCCGGGAAAAAAGCAGGCAAGGGTTTTTATGATTACCCTGCCGGAGAAAAAAAAATTTTATGGCCGCAACTTTCTCAGCAATTTCCGATTTCTGAAAATCAGCCCTCATCTGAAATTATTAAAAAACGCCTGCTTCATATTCAAGCCCTCGAGACCGTTCGATGCCTGGAAGAAAAGGTTATTACCACCGGAAAAGATGGCGACCTCGGTTCCATTCTTGGAATCGGATTTCCGCCCCATACGGGAGGAGCACTTTCCTATATTGATTCCATTGGAGTAAAAAAATTTGTATTTGAATGCGAGCAGTTCACCCGTAAATTCGGGAACCGTTTCAGGCCTTCAAAAAAACTCAGGGACATGGCACAAAGGGATGAAAAATTTTATTCCTGAATAGCCAATTGAATTAACCGGAATCCGAATCCTATGTCCCTCCTTATTACCATTGATGAATTTATTTCGTACTCTAAAAAAGAAATTATCATTGATGTAAGGAGTGAATCAGAATTTAATCAGGGCCATTTTCCGGGAGCAGTGAATATTCCTATTCTAGTAGATGAACACCGAAAAGAAGTTGGAACAATATATAAAAAAAACGGAAGGCAGGAAGCAGTTATTAAAGGATTTGAACTTGCCGGACCATCTCTTGGCGAATTTATTCGGAAAGTAAAAAACCTATCACCTAAAAATAACCCGGATTCAGTAGTTTTTGTTTATTGCTGGAGGGGAGGAATGAGGAGTGCGATAGCGGATTGGTTATTATCCCTTGCCGGTTTTAAAGTTTTAAGGCTTAAGGGCGGCTACAAATCCTTCAGGAACCGGGCCCTTGAAATTTTGAAGCTTGAAAAAAAGATTTTGGTCCTGGGAGGAATGACCGGCTCTGGGAAAACTGAAATTCTTTCTCATCTTGAAAAGCAAGGTGAATTCGTAATTGACCTTGAAAATCTTGCCCACCATAAGGGCTCGGCTTTTGGGGGATTGGGCCAGCTTGCTCAGCCTACCAATGAGCAATTTGAAAATTTAATTGCAATTAAATGGGAAAAAATTCCCAATCAAGCACCGTTAGAATTTTCCGATCCGGGACTTCTGGGCCCAAATAATACGCCTGAATTTGCATGGATAGAAAATGAAAGCCGCACCATTGGCCATAACCAATTGCCAAATTCGGTTTATGAACAAATAAGAAATGCCCCTGTGGTGGAAATAATAATTCCAAAAGAAGTGCGGATTAAAAGAATTTTGTTTGAGTACGGCCATTTTCCTCCCGAAGTGCTGGCTGAATTATCACAGAAATTAAAAAAGCGTATGGGAGGGCAACATTTAAAAGAAGCCCTGAATTATCTTTTAGAAAACGATCTCCAAAAATGGGCTGAGAAAATGCTTGAGTATTATGATAAATCTTATCAATTTGGAATGAGGCAAAGAAAAACTGAAAGTGTAAAAGGACTTTCCCTTTCGGGAAAAGATTATTCAGAATTGGCAGCTATTGTGAAGGAGGCAGGATTGAAAATTATGAAAAAAAAACCTGAAAATCACTTTTCATTGTAATTCTGGAATATATTTGCAACTTAATTTTAAATCATTCAACGGAAAATTTTTTTATTTTAATTTTTGATTTATGAATTTCCCTGCCAATTTTAAATACACAAAAGACCACGAATGGATAAATGCTGAAGGCGACATGGCAACCATAGGAATAACCGAATTTGCACAAGGAGAATTGGGTGATATTGTGTTTGTTGAAATCGAAACTATTGGGAACAGCCTTCAAAAAGAAGAGGTATTCGGAACCATAGAAGCGGTAAAAACAGTTTCTGATTTATTTATGCCTGTAAGCGGAGAAGTTCTTGAATCAAATCCAGCCATTGAATCAAACCCTGAAGTTGTAAATAAAAACCCCTATGGAGATGGTTGGTTGATTAAAATCCGCCTTACCAACCCATCTGAGCTTAGTACCCTTTTAAGTGCTGAAGAGTATAAGTTACTTACCGGCCATTAATTTCTCATGAATGTTTTTTAGGCATAACTGGCCAGGAATTTTCTGGGCAATTTTTATTTTAATTCTATGCGGCATTCCCGGCTCGGAATTTCCGGTTTCCCCTCCAATAAAACATTTTGACAAGGCAATTCACTTTTTTTTATATGCCCAGTTATCCATTTTATTAATCACCGGCTTCATTAAACAATTCAGGTTTCGAACTCTCAGATATCAACCAATAAGCTCCGGATTAGTAATTTCATTTTTTTATGGTTTTTTGATTGAATTCCTTCAAAATTATTTTTTTATTGCCCGAAGTTTTGATCCATTTGATCTCCTGGCAAATTTTTGTGGCACCATATTTGGAATTCTCGCGTTCCTAATTATTTATGGAAAACAAATAAAAAAATAATCTTTATGAAAAACAATCTACACTTTATGCCCAACCAAATTAAAAGAAACCCATCTATGAATGGGTTTTTTATTGGTTTAAATCTTACACTATCTCTGATTTTTCTTTCCTCTTACGGGAAATTTGCTCTCGGTTCAACCGGCAAAACTCCTGGTGAATCGGGTAAAAATACTTTGGAAGTTAATAAAATCGTGGATGACCGGGATTTATTTTCCCCTGCGGAACAAATGCCATCTTTCCCGGGTGGAGAATCAGAACTCATGAGTTTTTTAAATAAAAACATTCATTATCCAAAAATGTCGAAAGAGCTTGGAATAACGGGAATAGTTTTTATTGAATTTACAGTAGAGACGGATGGAACAATGAATAATGTTAAAATAGTAAAAGGAGTTTCCTCAGATATAGATAAAGAGGCATTGCGGTTAGTTGGCCTTATGCCTAAATGGACTCCCGGTAGCCAAAGAAACCAGCCCGTTCAGGTGGAAATGAGATTGCCAATCAGATTTACTTTAATGTGATTTTTATTCATTTTGAAAAAAACGTATTTTAGCCCACAAATAATTAATTCCTTTACCGGTAATCACAAACATTTCTTATGGAATTGAAGAAAAACCCCGAATCTGACCTTGAAAAAAAGAAAAGTTTCTTTTTTCAAATTGGATTAGTTTTAGTTCTTGCATTAATTCTTATTTCCTTTGAGTGGAAAGTGTATGATGTAACGGTATCTGAACTAGGGAAACTAAAAGTTGAACAGGAGGAAGAAGAACTTGTTCCCATTACCCGCCAGGAATTAACTCCTCCTCCCCCACCCGCCCCTAAACCTACAGAAATTGAAATAGTAAAAAATGAAGAAGAAATTAAACAGGATGTGGTAATCAGCACTGAGGCAAATGAAGAAACCGAGGTAAAAGTGGTGGCTGCGGCCCAGGTGGAGGAAGTGGTGGAAGAAGTTCAGATTTTTACCATTGTTGAAGAAATGCCGGGGTTCCCCGGTGGCGAAGGCGAGTTATTTAAGTTTCTTGGTGAGAACATTAAATATCCGGCCATGGCAAAAGATGCAGGAATTTCGGGAATTGTTTATGTTACTTTTGTGGTTATGGAAACAGGAAAAATTGATAATGTAAAAGTCCTTCGGGGAATTGGCGGTGGCTGTGACGAAGAGGCAATAAGTGTTGTGAAGAGGATGCCACAATGGAAAGCAGGAAAACAAAGAGGAAAACCGGTAAGGGTTCAGTTTAATCTTCCTATTAGATTTACCTTAAAATAATAAATTCTTAATAAAATTACATCAGCACTTCCCAGGTATCTTCTGCACCAACCCAATCCTTAAACTGTTCCTTTCCGCCTCTTGCTTTCCAGTCGGAATCAATGGTTAGTTTTGAACTGATTCCTCCTCGTGGGTTACAAATTAGCACAATCCGCATTCTGTCGGGCTCATAAATTTCCATCAAGTGTTCATAAAATATATTAATAAGCCTTTCGTAAGAAACAACAATGTTTCTTAAATGATAAGCATATTCCTTTAAAGATTTTAGCTCAATTATCCTCTTTTTAGGATAAAAAGTAAGATATACCGTAGCAAAGTCGGGTTGGCCATGCACTCCAAGAAAAGTAAATTCAGGGATTTTAACTTTAACTTCGTACGCTCCTTTTGAAGGATTGGGTAATCCCTTTAAAATGTTTTTATCAATTTTATCATATTTGCCATAGGCATATTGATAATTCTTTTCATTAAGGTCTATTTCGCTCATTTTATTTTAACTTTTTATGTGAATACTACCATGGGAGTGGCAAATATACAATCTATGGAAATATGAAAATACTCCTCCTTTTTATTTTATCGAGTTTTCCTTTGGGCATACAGGCACAATCTTTCTTTCGGGATTCGGTTTATTGGGCAAATGAAAATATTTACCGCTATAAATTTCAATCGGCCGATTCAGCAATAAAAAAATTAAATGAAAGCCACCCGAACGATTACCTGGTAAAACTGCTGGAGGTAAATTACTATTGGTGGAAAATAATTTCGGGTGATGAAAGCGAAGAAAACACAGGAAAATATTATTTGAACCTTGAACGATGTTTCATGCTATTGGAACCGGTAAATAAAAAATACATTTCAAATGATACTCTTTATGCCCTTATAACCACATATGCCTACAAAGCAAGAATTCATTCGATGCATTCACGGTATTTTTTAGCCCTTGCCGAATTAAACAGTTGCATTGGATTAATAAAACAAAGTTTCGGGAGGGAAAAGTTTGAATGGTTTGAACTTACCTCCGGGTTATATTATTATTATATGGAGGCCGTAAAGAAAAATTACCCCTTTTTAATTCCCTATCTGATTTTATTTCCAAAAGGGGATAAAGAAAAAGGCCTTTCTTATCTTGAGGAGGCTAAATCCTCAAATAATTCCATTCTGAGTTCAGAGGCCTCTTACTTTTTAATGAAAATATACCTGGAAGAAGAGCGAAACTTCCAGCTTTCAAGGATTTACTCCGTGCATCTTATTCAAAAATATCCCCAAAATTTATTATTCCGCTATTATTTATTCAAGTCATTTTTAGAAGAAAATAACCTTGAAGGAGCAACCCGTGAGCTTTCGGGAATAATCTTCAATGCGCAAAACAATCCGCAAATTTCTCAAACCGAAAAAATTCATTTTGCAGGAATGGCCAGAGAGGATTTAAAAAAATATTTTCTGCGGAAATGAAAACAGAAATTTTAATCTTCAGGGTTCGAATTATTCATCAAATTTTCAGGCTTTTTTTAATACCATGCCAAAACAGTCCAAATGGATCCAAGGCCAAGAAGAAAACCGGAATAAACCTGAAGGGGAGTATGTGCATTAAGTTTGAGCCGGGCAAACCCCACCAGGCCTCCCATCAGAATAAAAGGGAGAAGGATGGAAATAATCTCGATATTCATTTTTTGAGATATCCCCAAAAGCATTCCGGCCAGGCCCCCCATTCCAACGGTGTGAATACTGATTTTCCAAAAAAAATTTATAAGGATTGCCAGTAGAACTGAAATTGAAGCTCCCAATTGAAGAGTATAAACCGGAACAGGAAGATGATTCCTTTTCAAAATAAAATAACAAAAAAAATAAAAAAACATGGTTAAGATAAAAGGCAAAGTCCTTTCTTTTCTCGAAGCCAGTTTTAAAGATTTTACAAGTTGGAAACGAAGGTGAAGCCAAACCAACAAGGCCGGTACAATACCAGTATTTATTAAAACAATTGAATACACTGCAAACTTTCCGGAAGGGGTAATGGTATGGCTTAGGTAGGTATCGAGGTTTAAAAGGATAATGACCCCCAAGGTGGGCATGAGCATGGGGTGAAAAACAATGGAAATAAAATTTGCAATCCTGGTTTCCAAAAAAATTATTTTTATTTAAGATTACAGTTCTTTCCTCAACCGGGCAACGGGGAGGTTAAGCATTTCCCTGTATTTTGCAACGGTTCTTCTGGCAAGCTTGTAACCTTTTTCATTCAGGACTCTGGTAATTTCTTCATCCGTAGCCGGGGATTTTTTATCTTCCGCTTCAATAACATCCTGTAATATTTTTTTTACTTCCCGCGAAGAAACTTCCTCACCCGAATCAGTTGAAATAGATTCGTTGAAAAACGATTTGAGCAGAAATGTTCCGTAAGGCGTTTGAACATATTTGCTGTTGGAAACTCTGGAAATAGTTGAAATATCGTACCCTGTTTTGTCTGCAATATCTTTTAGAATCATCGGCTTCAGCTTTGTTTCATCCCCTTCAAGAAAATATTCCTTCTGATGGTTCATTATTGTTTCCATGGTGTTTTTTAACGTATTACTTCTTTGCCTGATCATTTCAATAAACCATTTTGCCGATTCCAGTTTTTGCTTTACAAAAACCATTGCTTCCTTATCCGCCTTATTTTGTTTCTTTCTTTTTTCGAAATCTTCAAGCATTTCTGAATATCTTCTGCTAACTTTTAACTCCGGCATATTGCGTGAATTCAGTGTAAGTTCCAGGTCCTTTCCATCCGAGTTAATAACGAAGTCGGGAACAATTTGCATTACGCCTCCTTCACTCACACTTGCTCCAAAAGATTCGGGGCTCATGGAGTTGCCGGGTTTGGGGTTAAGTTTAAGAATTTCATCGAGTGAAGCACCGAGAACTTCCTGATCAATCTGCAAATCCTTTTGAATTTTATCGTAGAGCTTTCGGGTAAATTCCGTAAAAAAGAAACGAAGGATATATTTTGACAAAACAATTTCAATGGTTTCATGCGCAACTCTTTCCAACTGAAGAAGAAGACATTCCTGGAGGTTTCGGGCACCAACCCCGGGTGGATCCAGTTCCTGAATTATCAGCAATAAAGATTCAAGCTCGGTTTCGGAAGTTGTTATATTTGATGAAAAGGCGATATCATCTACTATTGAAGTTAAATCTCTCCTCAGGTAACCTGCATCGTCCAAATTTCCAATGAGGTGTTTTGCAATGATCATCTGGTCTTTTCCAAGGATCCTGAAACCAAGCTGGGTTTCGAGCATTTCATGAAACGTAGCGCTTGAAGATATTGGGATTTCAAACACCTCATCATCTTTGCTCCTGTTATTGGTGTTTAGTTTGTATGAAGGAGTTTCATCATCATCATAATCAGAGAAATCAAAATCCTCTATTTCCTCCTTTTCTTCCTCTTCTGAATTTTCTTCCTCTTCGAAATCTTCCTTTATTTCTTCTTCATCATTATTTTCACCCTCCTCCAGAACGGGATTTACCTCCATTTCTTCTTTAACTCTCTGTTCAAGGGCAATGGCAGGCAACTGAATCATTTTCATCAGCTGAATTTGCTGAGGTGATAATTTTTGCTGAAGCTTTTGCTGAAGGGACTGTTTTAACACGGCCTGAAACAATAAGATTTAAGATAAAAATTTTTCAACCTTGTGTTTTTTGCACAATTTTACCACTGTAGCAATATTTTTTTCAACCAAATTCATCTGCTTTTATTTTTACAAAGATACCTTTTTCCGTATTTTAGAAATCAGCACTTTGAGGAGTACGGGGAAATGGAATAACATCCCTGATATTTCCCATTCCGGTTACAAAGAGCACTAATCGTTCGAAACCTAAACCAAATCCGCTATGAGGGGCAGTGCCGAATTTCCGGGTTTCGAGGTACCACCACAAACTCTTTTCATCAATACCCATTTCTTTTATTCGCTGAGATAAATTCGAATGGCGTTCCTCCCTCTGTGAACCCCCAATAATTTCTCCAATTCCCGGAAAAAGAATATCCATGGCCCTTACCGTTTTTCCATCGTCATTCTGGCGCATGTAAAAGGCTTTTATTTCTTTTGGATAATCAGTTAAAATCACAGGTTTTTTAAAATGCTTTTCCACAAGATATCTTTCGTGTTCACTTTGCAAATCTACTCCCCAATCAACAGGAAACTGGAATTTACCCTTTTTGTGGTGGTTAGAATTTTTGAGTATTTCAATTCCCCCGGTATAGGTTAGCCGTTCGAATTTATTCTCGACAATAAACTTTAATCTTTGCAAAAGATCCATTTCATTCCGTTCTTCCTGTTTTTTTGTTTTTTCTTCCTCTATGGCACGCTTATTAAGAAAATCCAAATCATCTGCACAATTTATAAGGGAATAATTAATTATATACTTCAAAAAGTCTTCTGCCAAATCCATATTGTCATTGATGTCATAAAAGGCCATTTCCGGTTCAATCATCCAGAATTCAGCCAGATGCCTGGTTGTGTTTGAATTTTCTGCTCTGAAGGTTGGGGCAAAGGTGTACACTTCACCCAGTGCCAACGCTCCCAGTTCAGCTTCTAACTGTCCGGAAACGGTCAGGTTGGTTTCCTTCCCGAAAAAATCTTTTTTAAAATCAATTTCTCCCTCTTCATTTTTTGGGATATTTTTTAAATCAAGGGTTGTAACCCTGAACATGGCCCCGGCCCCTTCTGCATCCGAGCCGGTTATGATGGGAGAATGCAGGTAAACAAACCCCCTATCGTTAAAATATTTATGAATTGAATAAGCCAGGGCGTGCCTGATTCTCAAAATGGCACTGAACGTATTAGTGCGGGGCCGCAAATGGGCAATTTCCCTCAAAAACTCAAGCGAATGTCTTTTGGGCTGAAGTGGAAAAAGGTCGGGGTCGGCCAGGCCAAGAATTTCAATTTCTTCAGCGGCAAGTTCATTTTTCTGTCCGCTTCCTGCCGAAGGGACAAGGAGCCCGGTAACGGAGATGCATGCTCCGGTGGCCACCGGCTTAATGACCTCTTCACTTATTTTTCCTGGCGAGACAACCACCTGTAAATTATGAATGGTAGAGCCGTCATTGAGAGCAATAAA
>JAHEZO010000281.1 GCA_023250995.1 Flavobacteriales bacterium
AATCAAAACACCGGAAACATTGAAATGAAAAATAATTTAATGTATGAAAAGATTGCAAAATCCGGTAATGAAAATTCTGATAAGGCCATGGGACTGAAAAAACTCTCCGATGAATTAATTGCCCATATTGAAAATCTCAAGTTCCATTTAATGACAGAAACCGATCATGGTTCGGAAGAATTGCCAAGGGATTCAGCCTTTTTTCAAAATGTAAACATGAAGGATAATTACGATATCCCTTCCCGGATTTTGATTGGCGACCTTGAACACCCAATCATTGGGGAGTGGTCTGGGGCAGATTTAAGAGAAAAAATTACATCCTATAGAACAAAGGTGCTTTCGTATTCAGAGGGAGAGGCACAGGAAATTCTGAATAAAACAATTGGACTTGAAACACCTGAGGTAAAAAATGAAATGGGTGATTCCGAAACATGGGAAGCCAATTTGTTTTTCCATGTTCCATTAGCAGGGATTATTACCTCATTGTCATTATTGCAATCGGAGGTCCGATATGCCGAATCTCTTACGGCCGATTTGCTTTTTTACCAGTCAAATGTCAAAAAAAACGAAATCTTAACTGAAAAAAAATAATCACAATAACGAAAACGGGATAAATTATTTCATTATCGAAATCCCCATAAAATTACGGGAATGTACAGACGCCCTAATAGGGCGTCTCTAACATGCCTAATAGGGCGTCTCTAACATGCCTAATAGGGCGTCCCTAACATACCAAAAAATTCAATTTAAGGCAACATTTTATCCCATTCATTGTATAATTATCTTAAATAAACCCTAACCCTAAAACCATTCTGAATGAAAAAATTTTACTCTTTTATCAGCCCTTTATTATTTGTAGCCATCGGAATTTTATTTCCGGTAAATATTTTTTCTGCCAACTTTTTCTGGATTGGAAATACCGGTGACTGGAACGACCCCTCCCATTGGTCGGCAACAAGCGGTGGAGCAGCCGGCACAACCATCCCAGGCTCCTCAGATAATGTATTTTTTGATGCTAACTCCTTTAATTTTGGATCCATTGCAGTAACCATAAACGTTAACTCTTCCTGCAATAATATGGATTGGACAGGGGCCATTAACAATCCAATTCTTAACGGTACTTCATCACTCGA
This sequence comes from Flavobacteriales bacterium, assembly GCA_023250995.1. Lineage (GTDB taxonomy): Bacteria > Bacteroidota > Bacteroidia > Flavobacteriales_H > JAHEZO01 > JAHEZO01. The sequence goes on from JAHEZO010000281.1 coordinate 1,134, forward strand.
AATTTATGGTTCATTAACCTTCGTTACTGGCATGTCGAACAATTTTACAGGGCCATTATACTTTAAAGCCACCAGCACTTCCAAAACAATTACTTCAGCTGATAAATCATTTTCTTCTGCTTTATATTTTGATGGCGTGGGAGGGGAGTGGACTTTGCAGGATTCCCTTTCTACCACCGGAATAATTTACCTTTTAAACGGGGTTTTGGTAACCAATAACAATAATTTAAGTTGTCACAGCCTACTTTCAAACAATAATAATGTGCGTGGAATTACGCTGGGGTCTTCTTTAGTTACATTATCTGGAGGTGATTATCCCAATGGCTGGCCCTGGGGAGGGTTCACCTGGGATCTGTCGGGCAGTAATTATACTCTGAATGCCGGAACTTCTACATTAAAATTTACAGGAATAACAAATTATCCAACCTTCAGAGCAGGGAATGCTGATATATATAATAATTTAACCTTTCAGGATGCAAATTCCTCAGGGGGCTCTTTAACGGGTGGTATTTTTTTTAATAATGTGCTTTTTAACGGCCCGGGCTATACCACAACCACCGGAGCTTCCTTTACTTCTCTTTCCATTATGAAAGCAGCCACAACAAATGGAAATAATAACACCTACAGTTCGGTTGCTTTTGGAGGTGATGTAACTGTTAATGGAAACAACAATATTTTCCCGGATGTAAATATTCCTCTGGTTGGAACAATTAACGGGGATAACAATTCATTTTCAACCGTAACTTTTAATAACTCGGGAATCATCAATGGAACCAATCACTCATTTTCCTCGGTAACATTCAGCCAAAGTGCCGTTATCAATGGAAGTAATCATAATTTTTCGGAAGTTTATTTTACCCAATTGGGCACCATTAATGGCAATCTTCATTCCTTTGGGAACGCCCATTTTTTACAAAATGGAATTATCAATGGCAATAATGGTTTTGACAGCTTGTTCTTTGCCATTGGCAGAACCTATACTTTAGAAAGTTCAAAAATACAAACCATAAATAGTTACAAAATTGATGGAACCTGCGGCAAACCGGTAATTTTATTTTCCTCCACACCTGGCTTACAGGCAACCATAAGCACTTCATCCGGAAACGTTACATTTAATTATTTAAGGATAAAAGACATCAATGCCTCCGGTGTGGTTTTCACCGCCAATAATTGTACAGATATTGCTAATAATTCAGGATGGACTTTTAATTTACCGGCCTCTCAAAATTTATTTTGGATAGGGGGAACGGGAAATTGGAATGACTCAACCCATTGGGCTACAACAAGTGGTGGTGCTTCCGGAAATTGTATTCCCACCCGCTATGATAGTGTGTTTTTCGATGCTAATTCTTTTTCTACGGTCTCTTCAAAAACTGTAACTGTAGATGCTACTGCCTTTTGCAAAAACATGAACTGGACGGGAGTTTCTTTTACACCCGCATTTACAGGATCCTCCGATTTATATATCTATGGTTCACTTACTATGGTATCGGGAATGACCAACTCATTTACCGGGAATCTCTTCCTCAAATCTGGGGTTTCAGGAAATACCATTGCTTCTGCCGGAAAATCATTTTCAGGAAATGTTTATTTTGACGGAATAGGTGGCGCCTGGACACTACAGGATGCATTTAATTCCAACGGAACAATTTATTTAATTAACGGGGTGATATCTACCAACAATAAAAATATTACCTGCAACAGCTTTTTATCCAGCAACAGCAATAACAGAGGGATTTCATTGGGGTCTTCATTGGTAACTCTCACGGGTGGTGATTACCCGAATGGATGGCCCTGGGGTGGTTTCACATGGGATTTAACCGGTAGTAATTACTCTTTTGACAAAGGCAGTTCATTGTTAAAATTTACGGGAATTGCAAACTATCCAACATTCAGGGCCGGCTCATCCGATGTTTACAATGATTTAACCTTTCAGGATGCCACTTCCGCGGGAGGCTCCATCAGCGGTGGAATTTATTTTAATAACGTACTATTTAACGGACCCGGTTCAACCACAACCACCGGGGCTTCTTTTTCTTCTCTTTCAATTTTGAAAGCTGCCTCCACCAATGGAAATAACAATACCTATTCGGCCATAAATTTCGGTGGGGATGTTACTATTAACGGAAATAATAATATTTTTCCTGATTTTACTGTTCCATTAATTGGTATCATCAATGGGGATAACAACTCTTTCTCAAATGTAACCTTTAATCAAACAGGCACCATAAACGGAAACAGCCATTCTTTTTCCATTGTTAATTTTAATCAAAATGGAACCATCAACGGTAATTCCCACTCCCTTCCCGAAGTTAACTTTACCCAAACAGGAACAATTAATGGGAACAACCACTCCTTTGGCAATGCCCACTTCTTACAAAATGGAGTGATTAATGGGAATAATAGTTTCGACACATTGTTTTTTGCAAAAGGGAAAACATACGTTTTGGAGAGTTCAAAAATTCAGACAATCAATAGTTATCAGATTGACGGAACCTGCAGTCAGCCTGTGATTTTGTCTTCCTCCACTTCCGGAATTCAGGCCTATTTAAGCAGTTCTCAGGACAATGTTACTGTAAATTATATCATTCTAAAAGACATTGATGCTTCCGGTGGAGTTATTTTTAGTGCCAACAACAGTA
>JAHEZO010000017.1 GCA_023250995.1 Flavobacteriales bacterium
GCTGTCCCGCCTTTCGCTTCAATCTTTGCCTTTCAAAAACCTTTTTCAAACCTTCAAGGTTTTCAAAACCTTGAAGGTTTGAAAAAGGTCTAAGGCAAAGGATTTCCGCTGCAGTCGGGGCTATATTAATTACATCAGTTTTCCATACCTGTGTGCCGAAATACCGGCACTCCGGTATGCAGGCATAGCAGCCGAATCAATTATCTCTTCTCTGTACTCTACTCAGCGAAATTTCTCCGTTTTCTCAATTCTTGTTATTTAAACATTTTTTATTTTGTGTTATATGTTATATGTTGCTTCCTTATTTCGCGGCATGGACTGAATAGTAACCAATTCTTAATTAGCTAATTAGAAATTGGCTGATTAGCCAATTTCCTTTTTCCAGATGCTCACCGCTTTCATCACCGCTTTTTCACCGAAGCGTCTTTTTATTCTGTCGGTGGCCTGGTAGAGCGAAACCAGTTCACCGGTATCCTCAAACATATTTATTTGCTGTGTGCCGCTTACCAGTTGCGAAAATTTCACCCCTATCAGGCGGATGAGCATTCTTCTTTCATATACCTGTTTGAAAAGTTCCTTTGCCTCTCTGAGAAGAACATGGTCAAAAGATGTATAAGATATTCTCCTTTGTTTTAAATGCGTATCAAAATTGGAATAGCGGATTTTAACCGAGATGCAGGAGGTGAGTTTTTCCTGTTTCCGCAGCTCGAAGCAGAGGTTGCCGATCATGGTTGTTATCACATCGCTGATGCGCTTTATGTCAATGGTATCTTTGTCAAAGGTCATTTCTGTACTGATGGATTTTTGCTCATGAAAAGGAACCACCGGGGAATGATCAATGCCGTTTGCTTTTTTCCAGAGCGATATGCCGTGTTCACCCAAAACTTTTTCCATCATCTCCAGCGGAATGTTCCGCATGGTTTCAATGGTGTATAGCCCCATGGAGCGCAACAGCAAAAATGTTTTTGTGCCCACTCCGGGTATCTTTTGAATAGATAACGGATCCAGGAACGATTGCACCTTTTCTTTTTCAACCTGCAGCTCTCCGTTGGGCTTGCCTTCATCGGTGGCCATTTTGCTCACGGTTTTATTCACCGATAAGCCAAAAGATATCGGGAGCCCCGTTTCACGGATTATGTTTTTTTTTAACTCCCTTGTCCATCCGAGGCATCCGAAAAACCGGTCCATTCCGCTCACATCAATATAATGTTCGTCAATGGATGCTTTTTCGTAAAGGGGAGCATTATCTTTTATTACATCCGTTACCATGCGCGAATATTTGCTGTACACATCCATGTCTCCCCGAACAATAATGGCATCGGGGCATAAACGCCTTGCGAGCTTCATGGGCATGGCAGATTTTACTCCGAATGCTCTCGCCTCATAGCTGCAGGCAGCCACCACTCCTCTGTCGGATGAGCCGCCAACAATAACAGGTTTTCCTGTGAGGCCTGAATTACGCAGGCGCTCCACCGATACAAAAAAAGAATCGAGGTCGAGATGAACAATGTTTCTGGCCTCACCCCCTGTTCCTCTCCAAATGGAGAGAGGTGATACGTGTGCCATGTTGGTTTTTTTTTCGGTATTAAAAAAATATTTACCTGCCCGTAGGCAGGAAGATTTGCAAATTTCAACAAAAAGTAACATATTTGCGTTGCATTTCGTAACAAATAAAAATAATTCACCACAGATTACACAGATTAACACAGAGGAATTAAAAAATATAATCTGTGAAAATCTGTGTAATCTGTGGTTTAAAAAGCAACATATGATCTCAAAAAACATCAGGTACCTGAGGGAAGCAAAAAAACTTTCGCAGGGAGCAGTGGCAGAAGACCTGGATATTACCAGGGCTCGATTAGTTACTTATGAGAGCGGGCGCAACGAGCCGCCCATAGAGATTTTACTCAAACTCTCTGATTATTTTCATATTTCGGTGGATGCCTTGCTCAAAGGCGATTTGACAAAAACCAATCCCGAAGCCCTGATGAAAGTGGGAAAGAACAGGATTTTATTTCCTGTTACCATGGATAAAGAGGGAAACGATTACATTGAAATTATTCCGGCAAAGGCATCTGCAGGATACCTGAGGGGGTATGCTGACCCGGAATATGTAGAAGGCCTGCAAAAGATGAAGCTGCCGTTTCTTCCCACAGGCAAACACCGTGCTTTTCCGATAAAAGGCGATTCGATGCCGCCCGTAAAAGAAGGCTCTTACGTAATTGGGAAATATGTTGAGTCGCTGAATGAAATAAGAGACGGAAACACCTATGTGCTGCTTACCAAAGACGAGGGAATTGTTTATAAAAGAATTTTTTCGGATAAAGACGGAACATTAGTTTTGAGCTCTGATAATAAAATGTATGCACCTTACAAAGTGAATCCGGAAGATGTGCTTGAGGCCTGGGAGTACACCTGTGCCATCAACACCTCAGCCTATAAAGAGGAGGAGCTGAATCCCCAGAGCATCATGTCAATGTTTCGCAGTTTGCAGGTGCAGATTGAAAGAATAAAAAAATAAATTTGGTTACTATTTGTCACTACTGGGAAATTAAGAAGAAACAAATAACATATAACACAAAATAAAAAATGTTAAAGGATGAATAGAGATAGGAAATATGATTTAGAAGACAGGTTGATTGAATTCTCTTTGGAAATTATTTCTATTGTTGAAATACTTCCTAATGCACGAGTAGGAAATCATATTGCCGGACAACTTTTACGCTGCGGAACATCGCCTGCATTTAATTATGGTGAAGCACAAGTTGCGGAGTCGCCCGATGACTTCATTCATAAGATGAAAGTTTGTCTGAAGGAATTAAAAGAGACCCTAGTGGCATTAAAAATAATTCGGAGAAAACCTCTCGTCAGAAATTTAATAATTGTTGACAAGGCAATAACCGAGGTTAAAGAGTTGATTTCAATTTTTGTTACAAGTATTAAAACCGCTCGAAAAAATAAAGTTGAGAAAAACACTTGATCATTTTTTATTTTGTGTTATATGTTATTATTGGTCTGGAATATGACAAACCGGAGGATATTACCGATGTTGAAAATCTCCTGAATCCGCCCAAATCATTTACCAGCACTTTTTCTACCGGAAGAAATGAACCCTGCCCATGCGGAAGCGGAAAAAAATACAAACATTGTTGTTTGAATTAACCTGCTAGGATGTATGCAATCGTTGATATAGAAACCACCGGAGGTTCTTCTCCTTACCATAAAATTACCGAAATAGCCATTTTGCTGCACGATGGCAATAAAGTGGTGGATACGTATCAAACCCTCATAAATCCTGAAAGAAGCCTGCCGCCCTTTATTACTTCCCTTACGGGCATTACGAATGAAATGCTTCAGGAAGCCCCAAAATTTTATGAAGTGGCCAGGGATATTTTCAAGTTTACCGAAAATGCAGTTTTTGTGGCCCATTCCGTAAATTTTGATTACAACTTTATACGGGACGAGTTTAAAAGTTTAGGAGGTGATTTCAGAAGGAAAAAACTTTGTACCGTGAGGTTGAGCCGGAAAATATTTCCGGGATACCGTTCTTACAGCCTATCCAGTTTATGCAGCCGTTTGGGGGTTCAAAATAATGCAAGGCATCGTGCTTTCGGAGATGCGGAGGCCACTGCAAAAATTTTTGATTTGCTTTTGCTTAATGATGCTGATGGAGTAATTTCAAAATCGCTGAAAAAAGAATCAAGGGAAGCCATTTTACCTCCTAACCTTCCAAAAGAAATATTTGAGAAACTTCCCGAAGAAACGGGAGTGTATTACATGCATAATGAAAAAGGAAAGGTGATTTATGTAGGGAAGGCCATAAATATTAAAAGCAGGATTTACTCTCACTTTACCGGATCGGATAAAACTAAAATTACTTTTAAAGACAGCATTCATGATATTAGTTTTACTCTTACCGGAACGGAATTAATTGCTTTACTTCTGGAATCTCATGAGATAAAAAAATTATTTCCCCAATTTAATAAAGCACAAAAATTCAACCAAGGAGGATGGGCACTCTTTGATTATTTTGATAATAGGGGAATTCACCGGTTAACTGTTGGAAGAAACCAAAAAAAATCAAAGCCCTTAATTAGTTTTAAAAGTTTTGAGGCCTCCCGAAATTTTATGTTCAAATTGATTGAAGAGTTTGAGTTATGCCCAAAATGCTGTGGGGTGCAAACCTCTCCCGATTCTTGTTTTGATTACAAAATTCATAAGTGTAAGGGGGTTTGTGCCGGGGCTGAAGAAATAGAGTCCTACAATATCAGGGTAGGGGAGGGGCTTAGGCAATTTTCTCAAACACTTGAAACTAAATTTATTGTTGACAGGGGAAGAAAAGCGGGAGAAAAATCATTGGTTTTAATTGAAAAGGGGGCATATAAAGGATTTGGATATTTTGATCAGGAGGCCTCGTATTCTTCATTAGAAGAAGTTCGCGGAATGATTGAACCATATAGAGAAAATGAAGATGTAAAAAGAATTTTGCGAGGGTATTTTGAAGGGTTGGAAACGAAAGGCCGAAAAAAAATCCACACCATAAAAAATCTCCCTGTTCTCCATTCGGATTAATCTACAGTTTTTATTTATTCCCATTCCAATTTTGTAAGCGGATGAATTTCCCAAACGGTTCCCACCTGTTTTGATCCGTGATTCTTGTTGGTTGGGTGGCCACTGTCCCAGAATAAAAAACCGGTTACAGTGAGTTTGATGGCTTTGCCGCCATTGTCCGTTTTATCAAAGCGGTAATCATTTTTTTTATTCAAATGGAATTTTGAAATTAAATCGTGCAAAACGCGCTCGTGTAGTTTGCAATAATCAGCAGTATTGGGGATTTCAGCAATAATTCTTTTTTCTGAAACTGAATTATTTTCCGAAAGTTCAATGTGAATATCGCAATCTTCCTCTGATAATTTTATTATCCATGCATATCCGGTGATTGAAATTATTTTTTTTTCGCGCTCCAACATTTCGTTTTCATCCGAATAAATTTGTTTTTTTTCATCCTTTGTAATTTTCATTTTTAATATATCTTTAAAAGAAATACTTTCCAACGAAGATTGTTTCTGGGGGATCCTGTTTTTGATTTTGTTTCTTTTATGTTCTGCAGTTCCGGTGTAGGAACAGGGGCAGTCAAAGGAGGTAAAAGAAGTTCCTATTAAGAACCACCCCAAAAGGAGGTATAAAATTTTCATTTTATTGTCTAAATTGTATTTGACTTCATTTCTTCAAAATCCGACCGGTTTCGCTCAAAAATACCTCAAAATAAACTAATAACTTGAGTTTTGGATAAGTCAATAAAAACGGGCTTATGATAATTTAGGCGGAATTAATTTGAACTGAATAATTTTTTTTGCTACCAAGAAGCTAAGACACAAAAGATTTTCTCAAAATGGAAATTTGAATAAAGGAAAACAAAGGAAAAGGAGTGAAGGTGTTTCCATATCCCAGTGAAATGGTGATCCCGGGGCGATTCGAACGCCCGACCTACAGCTTAGAAGGCTGCCGCTCTATCCAGCTGAGCTACGGGACCATTTCAAAAAACATAGCAGGCGGGATAAAACTTAAATTTTTTATTAAGCCCCAAGCCCCAAATTTCAAGTTCCAAATTCTAAGAAAAACCCAAACAAAAGAATTTGGCTTTTTTCTTCAATGAAATTTTGGCCTGGAATTTTGAACTTATTATAAGGACAATTTATCCCACGCAAAGAATAAAATGTCGGGGTGGCAGGATTCGAACCTACGGTCTCCTGGTCCCAAACCAGGCGCGATACCGGGCTACGCTACACCCCGAAAAAAAAACAGAAAACAAAAGAACAAAGTTAAATGAGTTTGTTTCTTAATTCTGCAATTGCCTTATTAAGGGATTCAATATTTTCGGCAGAAAAATTTCCCCTTGTGTTAATTAAATTTTCAACGATTACAAATAGCCCGCTGATTTCCGATAAAATTTCTTCACAATTTTTATTTTTATCCTTAAACGTTTTCAGCATTTCGGTAACATCATAAAAAGTGTCTAAATTTTCAAAAACCTTTTGATTGATTTCAGCATTTCCGAGTTTCGACTTTAGGTTTGATGTGGCAATGTATAAGCCCTCCATCCAGCCACCGAAAACTATCAATGAGGCAATGGCGGCCCGCTCTTCATTATGTAGCTGATCCTGGGCGTGCCTGTAAGCTTTTGTCAGGATTGTTGATTTATCCGAAATGGTATCTCCGCTCTCGGTAAGCTGCTTAATCAGGGTTTCATCAAATGCCTTTTCAATCCCAAGCTTTTTGGCCAGTTCAACAATGGAGTTTAAACAGTTCAGTACCTCCTGATTTTGATTAAAGGCAAGTGAATAATTTAAATCGGAACCATAAATACCTAAGTTAATTGCCTCTGATTTGGTATTAGAATATCCCGATACTTTTCCCGGGGGATTAAGTATGCCTGAGTTATATTGATAACCCGATTTAAAAAACATCGAATTCAATAAATTTACTTCCTCAATGCTTACCCTGATGTTTCCAAGATGAGTGGAGTATTGAGTTGGCAAACTATCCGACCTTTCATAATCATAGATCTTTTTTACTGTTTCACCTCCCCCTCCGCACGAAAAAAAGAACAACGAAAAAATAATTGAAAAAAAACAAATATTTTTCATTTCAAACAAAAAAAGAAAATTAGAATTTGGAAAGTTAACCGGTAATTTTTGCCCGAAGGGTTAACAAAGCGGCATGAAGCCCATCAATTTGGGCAGGCTGAATATTCCCTTTGCTCTCAATTACCGGACTAATGGGCCCTCCTAGAATGGTGGAAATATCATTTAGTACTTCTTCACAATCTTTATTTCCGTTTTTCTTCCAAACTCCAAGCATGGTGATGGCATCTTTATAAGTCATCACGTGATCCCAAACTTTTTGATTAATTTCTCCTGTTCCGGGTTTACTTTTAAGGTTAGAGGTATAAATATATAATGTTTCAACCCATCCGCCCACAACCATCAGAGTAGCCAAGGCAGCCCTTTCATTGGAATGAAGATTGTCTTCTGCATGGCGATATGCTTTTGTAAGCATGATAGACTTATCAGATGAGGTATCGGCTGCATTGGTAAGCTTCTGCATCATTTCCTGGTTAAATGCACTTTCAACCCCAAGTTTTTTTGCAAGCTCAAGAATTGATTTAAATCCATTTAAAACATCCTGGGATTGTTCGTAACCCAAAGCATAATTTAAATCCGATCCATAAACACCAAGATTCATTGCCTGCATTTTTGAATTTGAATAGCCGGTTGCTTTCCCCGATGAATTAAGCACCGAAGCATTGTAGGAATATCCCTTTTCCTTCAGCATTTTATTCAAAACAGCCGCATCTTCAATACTAACCCTTATGTTCCCAAGGGAAGATGTATATTCAGGTGGTAATGAATCCGCCCTTTGATAATCATAGGTTTTCTTTACCACTTCTTCATGACCGCAGGAAACGAAAAGAGAAATGGAAGCACTCAGGATTCCGAATAAGAAAAGTTTTTTCATTGTTTAATGTGTTTGGGGAATAAGTTCCTTTTCAGGTAATTTTTTTATTTAATAAATTTTGGGCGAAACTAACAACTTCATATCAATATGCAAAAAAAACAAACCATTTATCCGATTTTTCCAATCTTTGCAAACCTTCATTAAAAATAAATTGATTTAGAATTTCATTGCCGGCTATGAAATATAAAAATAATATCCTCGAAACAATAGGGAATACCCCATTAGTTAAACTAAATAATATTGTTAAAGATTTTCCGGCCCTGGTGCTGGCAAAAGTTGAATCTTTTAACCCCGGGAATTCCATTAAAGACCGGATGGCTTTAAAAATGATTGAGGAGGCTGAAAAGGCCGGAAAACTTAAACCGGGTTTCACCATTATTGAAGGAACCAGCGGAAATACAGGAATGGGCTTGGCAATGGCGGCAATAGTGAAAGGTTACAGATGCATTTTCACAACTACCGATAAACAAAGCAAAGAAAAAGTGGATGCTCTGAGGGCTTTTGGTGCCGAGGTTATTGTTTGCCCTACCAATGTTGATCCCGAAGACCCGCTTTCATATTATTCTGTTTCCTCCAGGCTGGAAAAAGAAATCCCGAATTCCTGGAAGGCAAACCAATACGATAACCTTTCAAATTCAATGGCACATTTTACATCAACAGGACCTGAAATATGGGAGCAAACAGCCGGAAAAATAACTCATTTGGTTTCAGGAGTAGGAACGGGTGGGACAATAACCGGAACAGGTAAATTTTTGAAAGAAAAAAATCCGGCAATAAAGGTATTTGGAATTGACACCTATGGTTCTGTTTTTAAAAAATATAAAGAAACCGGAATCTTCGATAAAAACGAAATTTATCCCTATATTACCGAGGGTATTGGGGAAGATTTTCTTCCCGGGAATGTGGATTTTTCTGTAATTGACTATTTTGAAAAGGTTACGGATAAGGATGCAGCGAAGATGACCAGGGAGATTGTGAAACAGGAGGGAATATTTGCCGGGAATTCAGCGGGGGCTGCCCTTGCCGGTTTATTGCAAATGAAAGAAAAGTTTAAAAAGGATGATGTTGTGGTGGTTATATTTCATGACCATGGAACCCGCTACCTTGGCAAAATGTTTAATGATGAATGGATGCTTGGCAATGGATTTTTAGATATTAAAGGCCTTCTTGCAAAAGATATTGTTTCCTATCAAAAGAAAAATGGTGGCATTATTTCCATTGATGCCGGGGCCACCGTTGAAAAAGCCATGAAAACGCTAACATCCCATAACATTTCCCAGGCACCGGTAACCAGAGATTTTAGGATGATTGGTTCATTAAATGAAAATCATCTTTATTCCTGCGTTGTCTCAAATCCCGAAATATTATCCAGGCCGGTTTCTGAAATTATGCAGCCGGCTTTCCCGTTTGCAGATATATCAACTCCTATTGAATCGCTTGCTAAAATGTTAAATTCAGAAAGGCCTGCCGTTTTGGTGAAAGATTTTAAAATTGAGCAAACTTTTATAATTACCCGGCACGATATTATGAAGGCACTCTGCTGAAAAAATGAAATTTCCTATTACCATTTTAAAATATATCATCTCCTGCAAACTTTATTAGCTTTGTAACTTTCTTTCTTGTGTAATTTCCAACAATTTAAAATGTACTTTTTTCTTAAAAATTATTTTTCGCAACCTGGGTGCTTTTTTAAAAGGGCAGTTTTTGTTTTTCTTCTGTTCCATTTTTTTTCGATTAAGAATTCTTTTTCCCAAAAAGTAGGAGTGGTTTTAAGCGGAGGTGGAGCAGCCGCACTGGCTCATGTTGGTTTTTTAAAAGTGCTCGAAGAAAATAATATCCCGATTGATTATATTGCCGGAAATTCAATGGGTGCCCTGGTGGCAGGGATGTATGCTGCCGGATATTCACCCCAGGAAATGGAAGGCTATTTTACCTCCGATGAATATTACCTGATGGCTGAGGGGAAAATTGAGGAAAAGTATCTTTTTTATTTTAAAGAAAAAGAAACCAACGGATCCTGGATCAATGTACGCCTTTCACCGAGCAAACCCATTGCCAATGCCATTCCAACAAATATTATTTCGCCTGTGGCAATGGACTTTCGGATGATGGAGGGTTTGGCCGGAGCCGCAGCTGCTGCTGATTATGATTTTGATAAGTTGTTTGTTCCCTTCCGCTGTGTAGCCGCTGATATTGAAGAGAAAAAAGCAGTTCCCTTTAAATCCGGAAACCTGAGTAAATCCATCCGGGCCTCCATGGCTTTTCCTTTTTATTTAAAACCGGTTACAATTGACGGAAAACTTTATTTTGACGGTGGTCTGTACAATAATTTTCCTTCTGATGTAATGTATCATGATTTTTTTCCTGATTTTATTTTGGGAAGCAATGTGGCCGCAAATCCACCACCACCCGATGAAGACAATATCCTTACTCAAATTAAAACCATGCTTGTCGGAAAAACAAATTTTTCACCCGTTTGCGAAAACGGAATTGTTATTGAACATCCGGTAGATGACATCAGCACTTTTGATTTTAAAAAGAACAAAGAGGCCATTTCAGCAGGGTATTTTGCAACAAAAACCCGGATTGAAGAAATAAAAAATTCGGTCAAAAGGAGAGTCTCCAAAGAGGAAGTAGCCGCAAGGAGAAAAGAATTCAGGGATAAGCAGCCGATGCTTAAAATTGATAATATTTTTATTGAAGGCTTGAAAAAAAACCAGGCAATTTATGTTAAAAAATCTCTGAGGAGGAAAAATAATGAAGTTACCATCAGTGAAATAAAACCTGCCTATTACCGCCTTTTTTCTGATGATAAAATAAGGCATATTTTTCCTTCGGCCAAATTCAATAAAGAATCCGGATACTACGATCTCTACCTTGATGTGAAAAGGGAAAAAGACCTTTTTCTTGATTTTGGCGGAAATTTTTCCTCCAGGCCCATTAATACCGCTTATATAGGGGCCCAATACAATTACCTGGGAGGAATTGCTGCAAGTTTTATGGCTAATGCCTATTTCGGAAAACTTTATGGTTCGGCACAAATTAAAGCAAGGATTGATTTTCCCATCGTGCTTCCGTTTTACCTGGAACCGGAGTTTACCATTAACCGGTGGGATTTTTTTAGAAGCAAAGCAACTTTTTTTGAAGATGTAAAACCATCTTACCTTGTGCAAAATGAAAGGTTTGGCGGATTAAATATGGGATTCCCTGCCGGAAACAAAGGAAGAATTATTACAGGCTTCAATTTTGGAAAGCAAAATGATGAATATTACCAGTCGAAAAATTTTTCATCTCTTGATACTGCCGATTTTACAAAATTCAATTTCTTTTCCCCTTTTCTTATTTACGAAAGGAGTTCCCTGAATAAAAAGCTTTACGCCAACCAGGGTTCCTATTTTTCTGTTAAAACCAGATATGTAAATGGAGATGAATATTACCAACCGGGTTCAACCTCTAACACGGATAGGAATTTAACCGCTTTCAGATCCTGGTACCAGGTTAAAATGATATATGATAATTATTACAAACAAAAAGGACATATCCGGCTTGGACTTTATGCCGAAGCCGTTTACAGCAATCAAGAACTATTTAAAAATTATACGGCAAGTATTTTAAAGGCACCTGCTTTTCAACCCACCCCTGAAAGCAAAACATTATTTCTTGAATCGTTTCGGGCAAATCAATATGCCGCCATTGGTCATAAAATTATATTTAACATTAAAGAAAGCCTCGACCTTCGGTTTGAGGGTTATGTTTTTCAACCCTTCAGAAACATTGTGAAACAGGAAAACAAAACAGCTGTTTTTGGAAAAGATTTCGATAAAAGATACATTATTGGAACTTCAGCACTTGTGTATCATTCTCCCCTCGGACCCATTTCATTGAGTGTAAATTATTATCATAATGTGCCTGAAATAGCCCAGGAAGATAAAACTCCGTTAACTGTATTGTTTCATATCGGATACATTATTTTTAACAGGAAAGCTTTGGACTAATACATGCATGAGAGTACTCAAAGTGGATTTAATAACTGATTTTACGCACATCTCTATTTCAAATAACAAATAACAATAATCAAATTGCAAAAAAATTCCAATTACCAATAAAGAAAATTCTAAACCGCTTAAGAAGATTTTTTCAACAATAATCGAAAAATTAAGTTAGCAGACAGTTTAATAATTGAAATTTTGAAATTGAATATTATTTGGATTTTGATATTTGTATTTTGGAAATTAATGTTTTTGCGTAACTTCAGTTAATAATTATTTTAATTTTAAACATAAATTAATGGATTTTTTTTTCGCAGTTATCGCAGATTTTCGTTGACTTTTCTGTGGTTATCTGCGAAATCTGCGGGAGAATTTTTGACTAATATAAACTTAACTTTACGCTAACAACGATGGATAAAAATGAAGAAGATAAAATTCGGGAGGCTCTTGCTCCGAAAGACTGGCACCAGATAAAAACGGCCGACTCCTGGCAAATTTTTAAAATTATGTCGGAGTTTGTTGACGGATTTGAAAAGCTAGGAAAAATAGGTCCTTGTGTTTCAATCTTCGGGTCGGCCAGGACCAAACCCGAACACCCATCTTATCAACTGGCCGAAGAGATTGCCTTTAAACTAACAAAAGAGGGCTATGGTGTAATTACTGGCGGAGGCCCCGGAATTATGGAGGCGGCAAACAAAGGAGCCAGGCGGGGAACCGGTAAATCGGTTGGACTGAACATTGAACTCCCTTTTGAACAAATGGCAAACCCTTATATTGATTCTGATAAATTATTGAATTTTGATTACTTTTTTGTTCGGAAGGTTATGTTTGTGAAATACGCCCAGGGATTTGTTGTCCTCCCAGGGGGCTTTGGAACTTTAGATGAATTTTTTGAAGCCCTTACCCTCATTCAAACTCACAAAATAGCAAGTTTTCCTATCGTTCTGGTGGATAAAAATTACTGGAAGGGATTAATTGAATGGGTTAAAACTACTCTATTGTCGGAAAAAAACATTAATGCCGATGACCTGAACCTTTTCATTTTGGCCGATACTGCGGAGGAAGTTGTAAAAGCAATCTCCGATTTTTATTCCAAGTTTATGCTAAAACCCAATTTTTAATTTTTTTCTCCTTTTCCCTCTTATTAACAACGGCCTGTTCAAATTAGGCTTTCTGAACAGGATATTTTTGTATTAATTTGAAATAATCTTGGTAAAAATTTTTTTCTAATCGATTTTGCAGATTCAGACAATTAAAAAATAAATATTATTTTTACTTTTCAAACGGCAGAATAATATAGGTTAATTATGGTTAAAAGAATTCTACTAACCCTTACTCTTGTTGCCTTAATTCTGTCGGTTTCATTTGCCCAAAGCAAAAAAAATGTGCCAAAGAAAACCCAAAAAGAACCCGAAAAAATTGACCGGGGTTATGTAACCTTTGGTCTGGGTTACGGAATATTATCTTTTAAAGGTGATTTGGGTGCCGAACAAAAACTTACCACCTTCAATAACTTCAGGGGAGGTTTCAACATCAACATCGAAAAACGGTTTGGGAAAGTACTTGGAGTTGGTTTCAATACACTGATTGGAAAAATATCCCAAAGTGAAAGAACTCCGACCAGGAATCTCAATTTTGAATCGCCAGTAAAACAATTCGGGTTAAATGTTTCAGGGCAATTTGACATAAAGCAGGAAACAGCTTTTGCTCCTTTTATCTCTGTGGGGATCGGAACCATACTTTTTAACCCCTCCTCCGACCTTAAAGATAAAGACGGGAAAAATTATGTTTACTGGAGCGATGGTACCATAAGGGATTTGCCCGAAAAGGATGCGGCTGGTAAAATAATTAAAGCAAATAAGGATAGTTCTAAATATCTTAGGAGAGATTACGTGTACGAATCGAAAATTACAACAGCCAACGATTCAATGGCAATTAAAAAAAGTTCAATCGTTATTCCTCTTACCCTTGGTCTAAAATTTAAAATGGGCGACCGCCTTGATACCCGCCTGGCCGCCACCTATAATCTTACCCAAACCGATTATATGGATGGATTTGTGGGTGGTGGAAAAGATGGTTTTATTTATTTGTCCATGGGATTAAATTACACTTTTTCAAAAAAGTATGTCCCCAAGGCTGAACAGGTTTATGAAGGAATTGATTTTGCAGCTTTGCTTAAAGAGGATAACGATGATGACGGGGTTTTGGATGATGTTGACCAGTGCCAGCAAACACCAAACGGAGTACAAGTGGATGCATTTGGATGCCCCCTGGATAGTGATAATGATGGAATTCCCGATTACATTGATAAGGAGAAAGAAACAAAAGCCGGGGCCATTGTAAATCAATTCGGGGTAACAATGACGGATGAAATGATTTCTCTTCAAAGGGCTTATCGCGATTCGGTGGTGGCTGAAAGGGTAAGCCGTTTTTATGATGCACCATCCAAAGAAACCCTAAAGGATATTGATAAACAAATTGCTAAAAAGCAAAGCACCGGGAACCATGCAAATATCACTGGAGCCATCCCAAAAACATACCAGTTTGCCGATAAGGACGGCAACGGGGTGCTCTCATCCACCGAAATTTCAGGCGCCATCGACTCCTTTTTTGAAGGAGAAATTGATATTAATGTTCAAACCCTCCTTGGGTTAATAGATTTCTTCTTTGAGCAGTAATACGTTTTTTCACCCCTTAATATTTTGAGTTTTTTAAGTCCTTGGATGCTTTCATTTTTGACTCGCAAAATTTTTCCTGATGAAACTTTTTAAAAGATTATTTAAGTTTATCAAATATTATATTGCTTCCCATTCCGCCAACAAAATTCATTCTCCGTTTGTTTTTGATTTATACACCAATGTTATTACCGATCAAAACCCGTTTTATGTGTTTGATAAAATAGAGGATCTGAGATTGATTCTAGAAAATGATTCAAGAAAAATCATGGTTACCGATTTCGGGGCAGGGAAAACAAAATCAGGGGAAGGGGATTTTTTGAGAAAGAAAAGCCTTAAAGGAATTACCAGAAAATCTGCCACCGCAACCAAATTCGGTCAATTACTTTTTCGCCTGGTAAATAAATTTCAACCAAATACTATTCTTGAAATCGGTACTTCCCTTGGTTTGGGAACCATGTACCTGGCTACTCCAAATAAAAATGCAAAAGTAATCACCATGGAAGGTTGTAAAGAGATTTCAAAAATTGCGAAATTAAATTTTGAAAAACTTGGAGTTAAAAATGTGGAACAGGTGACAGGGAATTTTGAGGAAAATCTCGTTTCTGTTTTAAAAAAAATTACACAGGAATCTGCATTGGCAGGAGGAAACTGCAATGTTGATTTTGTTTTTTTTGACGGCAATCATCGAAAAGAAGCAACGCTTAATTATTTTGAATTATGTTTGGGAAAATCTTCAACCGAAACCATTTTTGTTTTTGACGATATTCACTGGTCGGATGAAATGGAAGAGGCCTGGGAAGAAATAAAAAGGAACCAAAAAGTAAAAGTTACCATTGATTTATTTCAATTCGGAATTGTTTTTTTCAGGAAGGAACTCACCAAAGAGGATTTTGTTCTGCGATTCTGAGGCTTCAAAAAAAGTGCACAAATACTAGGTATTGTAGAAAAGGGATAAAAACTCAATTTCTTCTCATTTATCTGGGAAAAATTTTAAATTATAAAAAAGGGGAGATATCCGAAAAACTAATTCATTGTCGGGTCTTCCGGAAAATTTGATATTATGGCGAATTTACTTCCCATATTTTTAAGAGTTTCATTCCAGAACTCTTTTGTTCTTCCGTTGAGAGCCTGATCAATGGTGGCATTGGTAACAATCCACGATTTTTGCTTTAGCTCTTTATTCAGCTGGTTTTTTTCCCATCCCGAATAACCGGCAAAAAAACGGATTTCACCCGGCTGAATTTTTCCTGCCAGGATTAAACTTTTCAGCTTTTCAAAATTTCCCCCCCAAAAAAGCCCGGGCATCACTTCAGTGCAACCTTCGATTAAATTGCCAAGGGTGTGTATGTAAAATAAGTTATTCTGATTTACCGGTCCCCCAAAATAAACCTCTGATTCAAACTCCGGAAAATTTTCAACTATTTCGCTGATATTTATTTTTATCGGCCGGTTCAAAATAAAGCCCACCGACCCGTTTTCATTGTGTTCAACAAGGAGTATTACAGCCCGCTTAAAATAGGGATCGAATAAAAATGGCTCAGAAATAAGTAAGCGACCTTGCCTGGGAGGAATGTTTTTATAATCAATATTCGAGAAAAAATCTTTTTCCATAGAAAATTAATAACGAATGTTATTCAAAAAAATTATACTGCTTCGCTCATTGATTGGGCGACATGATTCTCCGATGAAAAATGTCGGCTGAACCACGTAGTACTCTGTAAGATTTGCAAACACCGAAAGGCAAAATGAAATTTAAATTTATTCTCATAATTTTGCGTTAAAATTAAATATTATTTTAATCTTTCAAATTAATTATGAGCTCTGGCCCGAATTTATTCAGACGAGATTATTCAGCTCACAAACTTGATGAGGGTGACTTGACTTTAAACCCGCTGGACTTATTTAAAAACTGGTTTTCAAAAGCAGCCGAATCGGGTGAAACGGATGTTAATGCAATGACGCTTTCTACCGCCTCAAAAGACGGTTTGCCATTTTCCAGAATTGTTCTTTTTAAAGGATTGAATGAAAGCGAAACAGGGTTTGTTTTTTTTACAAATTTTAACAGCAGAAAGGGAAAACAGCTTATGGAAAACCCATGGGCTGCATTGAATTTTTACTGGCCCATTCCCGAAAGACAAATTAATATCAGAGGTAAAGTTGAAAAAGTAAAAAATGAAATTTCGGATGAATATTTCCGGACCAGGCCAAGGCAAAGTCAGATTAGTGCATGGGCCTCACAGCAAAGTGAAGTGATTGAATCAAGGGAACTTCTTGAAGAAAAATTTTCGGAAATAGAAAAAAAATTTACCGGAATGGATGTTCCGAGGCCAAATAACTGGGGTGGATTCTCCATCGAACCCGATTTTATTGAATTCTGGCAGGGAAGGGTAGGGCGGCTTCACGACCGGTTTTTATATTCTCGCAATAAAGATAACGGATGGAAAATTGAGCGGCTGTCCCCATGATTTCTTACCTTCAAAAACATTCATTTTGTTCAGCCCAAATTTCAGAACCATCCAATCCCAGGGTAAATATTATTGTTGTAATTCCATGCTTCAATGAGCCCGATTTGATTTCTTCCCTTGAATCATTATGGAAATGTTCACGGCCTCAATGTGATGTTGAAGTTATTGTGGTTATCAATGCCTCCAAAAATTCTTCCCCCGAAATAATTTTGCAAAATGAAAAATCTTTTGAAGAATCTAATCACTGGATTGAAAATAATTCTGACGATTCCCTAAGAATTTTCCTGATTAAAAATAATTCTCTTCCCGAAAAACATGCCGGGGTAGGCCTGGCCCGCAAAATAGGAATGGATGAAGCGGTGCGGAGATTTGCCAATGTAAATAATAAGGATGGTTTGATTGTTTGTTTTGATGCAGATTCAACTTGTGAAAAAAATTATCTTGTTGAAATTGAAAACCATTTTAAAAAATTTCCTCATTCTCCCGGTTGCTCAATATATTTCGAACACCCCGTTTTTCGACCCGAAACATTTGCTGAAGAAATTTCGGGAATCCCCAAGGTTGATCCAAAAATAAATGAGGGTATAATTCAGTATGAACTTTTTCTGCGGTATTACCGGCAGGGATTAAAATTTGCAGGGCATCCTTTTTCTTTTCATACCATTGGTTCGAGCATGGCTGTAAGGGCCGATGCTTATTGTAAGCAGGGAGGAATGAACAAAAGAAAAGCGGGTGAAGATTTTTATTTTTTACAAAAAATATTTGCGTTAGGAAATTTTTCGGAAATTAATTCTACTTGTGTTATTCCCTCACCAAGGCCCTCTTTACGCGTTCCCTTTGGAACCGGAAGGGCCATAAATGATTTTATCGAAAAAAAAGAGGAATTTATTCAGGCATATCATCCTGAAACTTTTGTCGATTTAAAAAAGTTTTGTGAAAGGATTCCTGAATTAGCGGAAATAGAAAACTTTAAAGATGGGTTTGACCCCCTTCCGCATTCAATAAAAAAATTCCTTCTTGCCAACGATTTCGAAAAGAATTTTAGGGAAATTAAAAAAAACAGCTCTTCGGCTGAGATGTTTCTAAAGAGGTTTTATCGGTGGTTTGATGGTTTCAGGGTTTTAAAATTTGTTCATTTTGTGAGGGACCAACATACAAAAAATACAAACGAAACAGGATTTAACGGTTTTCCTGAAATCCAGATTGCGGAAGCGGCAAAAAAATTGCTTGTAATGAAAAAAAATCTGATTGAAAAAAGAGATTATTTTACTTTTGATTTGTTGGACATTTACAGGCAAATGGATAAAGCCAAAACATGATATTTTTCATATTAAAGAAATGAACCGATTTTTATTTTTGTCAAGAAAAAATTTCTTACAAGAAATATTATTTCATGAAAGGTTCTCTTTTAAAATTTTGCAAAAATCCCTTCCAAATAGTTAAGTTTTTTTTCTTCTTAATCATTTTCTTAATATCTTTTAAAACATATTCCGCTAACTTCTTTACCACTGGAGCAGGGGGTAACTGGGGCTCTTCTTCAACTTGGGCATCAAGTTGTGGTGGTGCTGGTGGGGCCGGAGTTCCGGGGTCGGGGGATAACGTAACTATTTGTGGAGCTGTTACAATTACGGTGGATGGTAATTATTTTTGTAATAATTTTTCTTTAGGTGATGGGGTTTCAAACGCTGCAACCGTTCAAATAACATCCTCTTCAAACAGCTTAACCATCGGTGGAACATTGCAAATAAATTCAAATAACAATGCTAACACCTATATTTTAGATGCGGGACCCGGAACCATAAATGTGAATGGAACATTTCCAACATGGGGAACAGGGGGAACAAACAATATTAAAGTTTCAACCGGCACCATTACTTTTGTTCCTCTCGTTACCATAAACAGTGCTGCCCAGTTCATCACCTTTACTTCCGCAGGCATTATTAATTTTAATTCCGGTTTAACCTCAAATCAAAGTCCCGCAACAAATTTTGTAACGGTTTCCGGTTGCAGAATAAACTTTGGTGGCACACTTACACGGACACTCGGTGGGAATTGGACTTTGAATACAAATTCAACCGAAGTATTCACAGGGGCTTCAAATATCAATACCAGTGGTGGAGGGTTAAATCTTACTTTGGGAAATGTTGTTATTTACAATGGTGCAACGGTTAGCACGGCAGGGAATGGCGGCTTAAGTATTCAGGGAAATCTTACTCTAAATGCCTCGGCAAGTTTTACCACAACAAAAGCTCTTTCGGGAATATTTGGAGGAATTGGAATCAGGGATGTAACGCTAAACAACGGTTCAACATTTACTTTGGGTGGTGCCTGTCCGGTGGTTGGAAACTGGACAAACAACGGGGGAACGTTAAACGCTGTAACTTATGGGGTTCAATTTGACGGACAGGGGATGTCAATTGGGGGAACTTCCTCCACCACTTTTTACACATTGCAAATTGGGCAGACGGGAAATAGGGCAGTAAGCACTACTCTCAATCAAAATGTTTCCTGTAATAATTTTATTATAAATGCCCATGGAACCTTATCCTCGGCCTACACAAGAACCTTTACGCAAAGTTCGGGCGTTTCCTTAACCATTTCTGCTGATGCAACCATTACCCAGCCCAATGATGACGCAGCAACCAATCAATGGAATGTTGCAGGAGGAAATACTACCATTGGAGGTAATTTAATTTTTTCCGGCACCAGTAACACTGCTAGTCGTGTAGCAAAAATTAATATTACAAGTGGCAGTTTTTCACTTTCAGGCAACGTAACCTGGATGGCCCAGGGCGCAACCAAAGAAGTGGCTACCGAAGTAATATCCCTTTCAAACGGAACCCTCACTTTTTCAAATTCGCTTGCAATGGACCAGGGTTCGGGAACCTTAAACATCACTGGAAACGGTACAGTAAATTTTAACGGTACCACGGCACCTTCATTCAACCTGAATTCAACTATTGCGTCAAGTCTAAATGCTGTTTTTTCAAATGCAGGAGGCTCAACAATTAATTTTGCCAAAGGTTTTACCAATGCAAATGCCAGTGTAGTTTTTGCTGATGGAAGCAATGCCGTTTTCACTGGAACCGGAACAATTTCTCCCTTTGCTCCAATAACTTTTGGAAATTTTAATCTATCGGGAGGAACGTGCACTTTAGCAGGGAATATCAGCGTTTCCGGAAATTGGACCGATAACGGAACCTTTACACCGGCAACCAATTCAGTTACTTTCAACGGTACGGGAACACAATCCATTTCAAGGACAGGAGGAGAAACTTTTTACGGACTTATCACCAACACAACTGGGCCTTTAATATTTTCTTCCGATGTTTTGGTCACCAATACCCTGACAATGACTGGCGGTAATTATAACCTGAACGGACAAACGTTGACTTTAGGAAATTCAGCAGGTGCTACTCTTGTTCATTCATTAGCGGCTTCCGCAGGAATAATGTACGGAGCAGGTATTTTTAAAAGATGGTTCCCCGCCACTGCAATTAGCAGCACAACAGGCTCTCTTGAGGGTTTTTTCCCCTTGGGAACCGCTACAGACATGAGTCAGATTGAAATAAATTCCACTTTAAATCCTGTCACTCCAGGGTATGTATCCGCATCTCATACCGAAGCATTGACAGTTACGGATGTAACCTATACAGATAACGAATCAGCTTCCATTCAGCGCATTCATGATACAAAAGCAATAATATCAACCATAGGGCTGGCAGGTGGGCAATATAATTTAAGTATTACCTATTCCATACTGAGTTCCACAGGAAATTTAACCGATATGAAATTGGAAACTTACTCTGGATCTTTAATGGGTTCTGTTGGAACGTCTGCAGCCACAGCAGGAACAGTTCCTGCGCCCACTGTAAAAAGAACTTTACTTAATGATGCCGATCTGGCAAACGATTGGGTTTTGGGTACTATCAATAAAACTAATACTCCTCTTCGGGCAATTTACTATTCAATTGCATCGGGCAACTGGGCTACTGCAGGAGTATGGTCATATACAAACGGGGGAACTTCCTGCGGATGCACACCGGTCAATGACGGGTATGCCATAATCACCTCTGCCGGCTCACCTGTTAGTGTAAATGCACCTGCAACAATAGATTTTGTAGATGTAAATACAAGTGCTATTCTGAATGGAGCATCAAACTTCACTGTAAACTTCGATCTTACTACAAATGGAACAGGCGTATTCACACCTACATCGGGAAACTATTCAGTGGGAAGAAATGTTACCTTGAATGGAACAGGCAGCTCAAATACTCCCAGTGGTACAACAAGCATAACAGGTGATTTAACGCTTTCTTCGGGTACTACTCTTACGTTGGGTGCAGGATTAACCCTAACCGGCAGCATTACAAATAATGGAACTCTTGCTGCCGGAGCTAATAATATTACGTTGAATGGTTTGGCAAAAAACATAACGGGTTCCTCTGCCATTTCCGGAAGCGGAACGATTACGCTTACAAATAATAAAACAATTCTTGCAGGTTCAAGTATCACTATTGGACCCTCTGTAAATCTTTCAACAGGGACTACAGTTACTAATAATGGAATGGTTACCTTGAGTCAAACCAAACCATCTGATTTAACCGGGACAGATGCAACTTCTGTTTGGACTAATTCTACAAACTCAACACTCAAAGTTGCTGGTGCGGTTTTAACCACAGGGACCTTAAATGCCTCAGCTACGTCAAACACTGTTGAGTATTTTTTTGGCAATCAAAATATTAAAGTTCCTTCCTCCGGCTATTATAATCTAATTGCGTCAAATCCGAGCGGAGGAGCTTCAAAAACAAAAACAGTAACCGCATCAATTGTTGTCGCCAATACACTATCCATTGCCGATGATGCAATTGTGGCTGAAGGTTCAAATGTTATCAGTGGGGGAGGCGGGCTCACAATGAGCGGCACTTCACAACTTACTCTTTCAAGAACAACCGCTGTAACTATTCCCGAATTAACCGGAACTTATAATTTATCCGGAGGTACCATTTCACTTTCAAGCACCGGTGGGGGACAAACCCTTCGTGGCGTTTCTTATTACAACCTTTCTGTTTCCGGAAATTTTCCCATTACAACAACTTATTTATCGTCTGTAACCAATAATCTTACGTGGTCCAATTCCGGAGGTTCTGCCTTAGGCAATAATTTGACCGTGGGAGGAATTTTTACATTGACATTAGGTGGGCTTACCGAAAGCAATTTCGCTGTTAACGTTGGAAGTTTTTCTCAAAGCGGGGGAACATTCAGCCAAAACACGGGTGTATTTACCGTAAATAATAATATATCCGGTTCTTCCTGGAGCCGCACCGGAGGAATGTTTAATGCTAATACAGGGACAGTAATTTTTAACGGCATCATGGCACAAACAATTAGCGGAACTGCTTCTACAACCTTTAATAATTTAACCATTAATAATTCTAGCACCACCGGGGTTACTTTGACAAAAGATGCAACGGTAAATACGAATCTAACTCTAACGGATGGATATTTATACACCAGCGCAAGTCCGAATGGATTGCTTTCATTGATTGATAATGCAACCTGCATTAATGCAAGCGCTGCGAGTTTTGTGGATGGTCCGATAAAAAAAATCGGGAACGATGCATTTATTTTTCCTACCGGTGATGATAAAGCTCCTGTCGGTTTTGGCACCGAAGATAAATGGGCAAGAATTGGAATTACAGCCCCTGCAAATGCAACAACAGAATATACTGCGAGATATACCGGGATCGGGTATGGATCTTATTCTGTTTTGTCCCCTCTGAATAATGTAAGCGGATTGGAATATTGGGATTTAGATCAGGCTGTAAACAATGATGATGTACAGGTGAAATTATACTGGGAGGATTATGCCTTTAGCGGAATAAATGATTGCGGCACCTCTGATTTGCGAGTTGCCCATTGGAATTCGGTTTCTTCCCGCTGGGAATTGGATGTTGACGGAACAAATGTTTCAGGCGGGTGCACAGGAGGATCTCTCTCAGGCACGGTTCAAACAAATGCTGCTCAACCCAATTTCAGTCCCTTTACTTTTGGTTCGAAATCAACGGTGGTCAATCCTCTGCCTGTTGAACTTATTTCTTTTGATGCTGAGCTGATCGAAACTTCGGTTAAACTGAATTGGATTACCGCAAGTGAAAATAATAATGACTATTTTACTATTGAAAAATCCCCTGACGGAATTAACTTTATTTTGCTTGATACGGTGGACGGTTCCGGGACATCATCTACCGTTTCAAATTATAATGCCATTGACAAAAATCCCTATACCGGTGTTTCTTATTACCGCTTAAAACAAACAGATTTTAATGGTTTAACCAGCCAATTGAAAACAGTTTCGGTAAATTTCGAAGGTGTTGAAATAATTCGCACATATCCCAACCCCGCAGAGGCAGAAGTAAAATTTCTGATTAACACGTACGAGGACATGTATGCAACTTACTCCATATACGATATCAGGGGCGGAAAGGTAAAATCAGAAAGAATGTTTTTTTCAAAAGGATTTACAAATCTTGCCATTGATATTTCAGGCCTTTCGGAATCTTTGTTTATTTTTAAAATAATATCGGATGATAACAAGTATTATTCGAGGAAGCATTTTGTAAAAACAACCTCCCATTAATTTAAAGGAATTTCCATTTCTGTTTTCGGTCATAAAAAATTTTTCTTGCATTTGCGAAATGTGAACTATTTTGCCCTTTACAAATAAAATTGGGTGCAAAAAAAATACTTTTCATAAAATAAATGGATGAGATTATGTGTTTTAGTGTTTTAGTCCATTTTCATTTCAAAGAGTATATTTGCAGCGAATTTTTAATTTTGATAATAATTCATCATAAATAAAGTATCAAAAATCTTTCCCCTGCGCTATGAAATGCATTGTTGTGGATGACGATAAAATGTCGGTTAACCTGTTGACCCATTTAATCAAACAGGCCGAATTTTTAGAAATTGTAAAAATTTGCCCTAATGCTGGGGAAGCCAAGGAAATTCTTGAAAATGAAAAAATTGATTTGGTTTTTCTTGATATTGAAATGCCCGGTATGAGCGGGATGGAACTGCTTAAAAATCTTAATACAAGGGCTATTATTATCCTTACCACCTCACATAAGGAATATGCCCTGGAGGCCTTTGAATACAATATTGCCGATTACCTGGTAAAACCTTTTGCTTTTCCGCGGTTCCTGAAAGCGGTTACAAGGGCAAAAGAGCTTTTCGACAGCCAAAAAGTAATTTTCGATTCATCGGATAAAGAGTATGTTTTTATTAAAATTAATTCGGTTTTAACCAAGGTTCAGATTAAAAGTATCCTCTGGATTGAGGCCACCGGAAATTATTTAAAGATTAGTACCGAAAATAATAAAAAGATAATTCTTCACATGACCTTAAAAGCACTTGAGGATAAAATCCCGCCTGAAAAGTTCTTGAGAGTCCACCGCTCATTTATTGTTGCCATTGATCATATTACCACCGTTGAAGACAATTCCATTTACATTGGGGAAAATCTTATTCCCCTGGGGGCCGTTTATAAGGAAGAATTTTTTAAGCGGCTTAATTTATTGTAGGAAATTTTTAATTTTGAGCACATTACTCAATTAAACCCGGTTGGGTAATCCAATCCATTCATGCGACTTTTTTACAGGAAAATACTTTTTTTTACCTCTGGAATATTTCTTTTTTCGGGAATTTTTTCAACACTTTTCGCCCAGGATAAAACCACCAAACAAATTTTTCAAAAAGCCCAAGGAGTTTTCGAAAACCGGAGTTATAATGAGGCTCTCCGTTTATTCCGGGAGCTTGACAGCATCCAGCCCAACGATTCCTACACAAATTTCTTTCTTGGCCTTTGTTATTTGAATACCAAAACGGATTATTCCAAAGCCATTCAATCCCTAAGCTTCACAATAAAAAATATTGATAGTACCGAAAAAGAAATTATTCTCAGGGCCAATTTAAACCTTGGGAAAGCCTATCAGCTAACCAATCGCTTTGATGAGGCAATATCTACCTATAATAAAATTACGGCAAATAAACTTTCCGATTCCACTGATGCAGGGAATGTAAAAGGGGAAATAGAGAAATGCCTTTATGCAAAACAATTAATTAAAAAACCTGTAAATGCCACCATCCGGAATTTAGGCCCTCAGATTAATTCGGCTTTTACCGATTACGGCCCGTTAATTACTGCTGACGAAGCCATATTGATGTTTACCTCCATGCGAAGTGGAAATGTTGGTGGAAATAAAGATGTTTACGGACAAAATGAACAGTACATTGAAGATATTTATGTTTCGCAAAAAAATGATTCGAACTTTTGGCTTCCTCCAAAAAATATCGGCCCGCCCATTAACACCGAAAGCTATGATGCAACGGTAGCACTTTCAGTGGATGGTGAAAAATTATTTTTATGCAGGGGTGGGTCTGGGGGGATTTTCGTTTCAGATAAGGATGGGATTAACTGGACCGAACCAAAAAAGCTTAATAAAAATATTAACAGCGGAAATTCTGAAACAAGTGTGAGCTTATCTTCTGACGGGCGAGTGCTTTATTTCACCAGTTCCCGAAAGGGAGGATTTGGTGGAAAAGATATTTACAAATCCGAACTTCAACCCAACGGGGAGTGGGGACCTGCCGAAAATCTGGGTAAAACTGTAAATACTTCTTTTGACGAAGAATCGCCCTTTATTCATCCTGATAATAAAATTTTATACTTCAGTTCTCTTGGTCATAAAGGGATGGGTGGGTTTGATGTATTTAAAACAGAAAAGGTAAACAACCAATGGACCGAGCCAGAAAACCTTGGGTATCCCATAAACACTTCTGCCGATGATATTCATTTTATTTTATCAGCAAAGGGTTTGGTAGGGTATTATGCATCCAATCGGCCGGGTGGTTTTGGGGAAGAAGATATTTATGAAATCACATTCCCCATGGCCAACATTCCTCTCACCATGGTAAGGGGAACAGTAATTACTGAAGGAAAAAAGAAACAAAACGTAAAAATTAAAATTATTGATAAGGAAACAAACGAACAAATAAAAAATGTTTATACCCCAAATTCTGAAACCGGAAAATACCTGATGATTTTCCCCCCCGGCAAAAACTATCAGATGCTTGTTGATGCCGAGGGTTACCTTCCCTTTGTTTTTGATTTATACATTCCCAACCAAACATTTTTCTATTCCCTATATCAAACCATTTATTTAAAGCCGATAACCATGTTCAACGAGCCCATTGGGCAGGGGGTGAGCATTGAAAATTCATTTTCCAATCCGCAGGATTCTGGCCTTAGCGAATCAGAACAGAGAAGCAGGGATATTTTGCTTTTATCCATGGTGCAAAAAATTATTGAAAATTCAGATACCGCCAGGTTGGGTGAAATTGAAAACATTCCCATTGATAAAAAGGATTACACCCCGCTCAATAATTTGATTGAAAAGATTATTGACTTTACCGATTCAACGGCACTGGGACATCTCGAAAAAATTACAAGCCAGGGATTTATTGAAAAAGCCAATTCAAATATTTTCTTTTACGGTGAAAATAAAAAAACAGGGGTAGAGCCCTTTTCTGTTGGAAACGACACCATTTACATAATACCTCCTTCTGTTTCCCCTTCACCTGGCCAAAATCCTTCTCCGGATGCAGAAAAAATAAAACCAATAACCGAAAAAATAGACGAAATAGATATAAAAACGGTTCTGAACAAAAGTGTTCCTTTTGAATTTGGAATGCAAACTTTTTCTACCCAGTATGCCGATACTTTGCTAAAAATTGCCGAGTTGCTTAAAAAATTTCCAAAGATGAAAGTGGAAATAAATGGCCACACAGATAATGTGGGATCTGAAAAAAACAATCAGATTTTATCCGAAATCAGGGCACAAAACCTTGCCCGGTTTTTTACCGAAAACGGGGTTGAGAAATCAAAGATTTATTTCTTCGGAAAAGGCGAGACCCAACCCATTATGACCAATGAAACAAATGAAGGCAGGGCGGCCAACAGAAGAGCAGATATCAGAATTACCGAAACCATTGTTAAACAAAGCGTAGTTCACTGAAATGAACATCAGGGAAATTAAAAATATAATTTTAACTGCGTTTTTAGGATTGCTTGTGCTGCCTTTTTCACTCCGGGCACAGCAGTTCAGCGAGAAAGAGGTTAAAGCAGCCTTTTTATGCAATTTCCCTCTTTTTATCGAATGGCCTGAGAATTCATTTTCATCCTCCTCTTCTCCAATAATTATAGGGGTTTTAAATGATACAGCTCTTGCAACGATAACCAAAAGAGTGGGTGGAAATGTAAAAATTAGTGGAAGGGAAATACAAGTGATTCAGTATAAAAATTTAGATGAGGTTAAGAATTGCCAGATTTTATTTATCGGATCTTCCTACAAAAATAATCTGACCTCCATTGTTAGCAAAATTTCCGATAAGCCCATCCTTACCGTGGGTGAAACAGAGGGATTTTGCAAACAGAAGGGAATGATTGGATTCTCTAAAAAGAAATCCAAATTTGGTTTTGATATCAACGATAAAATCGCAAGGCGCTCTGGAATAAAAATAAGTTCAAAACTTCTTATGTTAGCCACAATCGTTGAGTAAACCATCCGGTTTTAATATCAAAAATTTTCCCATCAAGTACAAATTGATGGTTATTGTAATGGCGATCACTACAATAACTTTGTTTTTTGCTGTTTTGGGATTTGTAGTTTATGATGTAATTAATTTCAGGAAAAAAATTTCAGACGAATTACAAACCCTGGCCGAAATTATTGCTTCAAACAATACCGGATCCATCAGTTTTATGGATGCTGAAGCGGCATCCGAATCCCTTCTTTCTTTACAGGCAAATAAACATATTGTGGGGGCTTGCATTTACTTAAAAAACGGGAACTCCTTTGCCACCTTCAAAAAAAATGATTCCGGGGAAGAAATAATTTTTCCTCTTTCCCCATCCGAGGGAATTTTTTTTTCAACCAATTATCTTGAAGTGGTTAAAAAGGTTCAGATAAAAAATGAACCCATTGGATTGATTTATATAAAATCAGACCTTAATGAACTTTATGAGGGATTAAAAAGTTTTCTGTGGATTTCTTTTTTCATTCTGATTACTGCTTTAGCTATTGCATTTTTTATTACCGTAAGATTGCAGTCGGTAATTTCAAAACCAATACTGAAATTAGCTGGAATTGCAAAAGAGCTGGGATTGAAAAAGGATTATTCCGTAAGAGTTATTCCCAAGGGTTATGATGAAATCGGCATTTTGTTTCAGGGATTTAACGATATGGTTTCTCAGATTGAAAAACAAAATGAGGAATTGACTGGTGCAAAAAAAATAGCCGAAAACTCTGTTAAAACAAAAGAAATATTCCTGGCCAACATGAGCCATGAAATCCGAACCCCCATGAATGCCATTGTGGGTTTTACAGGTTTGCTTTTATCCTCCAACCCAAACCGGGAACAAAAAGAATACCTTGACGCCATAAATACTGCAGGGAAAAATCTTCTGGTTATTATAAATGATATTCTTGATTTTTCAAAAATGCAATCGGGAAAAATGGTCTTTGAAAAAATTGAATTCAGGTTATCTCATGTAATTTCAACCATAATTGAATTGATGCTCCCAAAATCAATGGAAAAAAATATTAAGCTTTCAGGAAAGATTGACAAAACCATATTTGATTACCTGATAGGTGACCCCACCCGGTTAAATCAGATTTTGTTAAACCTGGTGGGAAATGCCATTAAATTTACCGAAGAAGGGGAGGTGAAAATGGTGGTGGATTTAATTAATGAAACAGGGCATTCGGTTGACCTGAAATTTTCGGTTTCCGACACAGGTATTGGAATTCCCGGCAACAAACTTTCAACAATTTTTGAGGAATTTACCCAGGCAAGCAGTGAAACAACCCGCAAATACGGGGGAACCGGTTTGGGCCTTACCATTGTAAAAGAATTGGTTGAA